>DATABZ010000260.1:0-7450 GCA_036259315.1 Gemmatimonadales bacterium
GGCCGGCAATTACGGCCGCACCCATGCCGTCGAACCTGCCGAAGAGCCAGAGGATGCCCGCCGACGCCGCGAGTCCGAGCGCGTAGGTGATTACCAGCCCGCGGAGCATCCCCATTGTCCCCTCCGCTCGGGCCCAGCGTCGCGCGCCGTAGAAGTCGCTGAAGAAGAGGATGAGACCCGCGAGCACCATCGTGGCGATGCCGAGGCCCGCGAGCTGGAGCCCGGACAGCTCGACGCCGATCTGCACGATCTCCTCGGTCGGGGCGATGTTCGCGGCGAAGAGCACTGCGCCGCATACCGATAACGTGAGCTGCCCGCCGAAAGACGTACGGCCGGGCTTGGCCAGGCCGGGCTCCTCGCCTTCACCCTTGCCCTTGCCCTCGCCCTCACCGCCGCCGCCCCCGAGCTGCGCGGTGCCCACCGAGACGCCGATCGCGACGGTCACCGCTTCCACCACGATGCGCCCCAGGACCTCGCCCACGTCCTGATCCATCGTGATCCGGCCGATCAGGAGGAGCACGACCGCGGAGAGCAGCAGCCCGATGCCCATCTCCTCGATCGAGTCGATCCCGACCTCCACCCAGGTGGAGTCCGGATGCAGCCCCGCGAACCGGTTGTACCCCAGCAGCAGCACCAGAGCCGCGAGCACGTAGATCAGCTGCCGGTGCGGCGGCATGGTGAACCCCGCGTGCCAGACCTCCATCGTATAGAGAAGCGGGAGGCTGAAGAGGAGGCCTCCGGCCACTCCCCGGCCGTACTCACGGAACGACTCGCCGATGGGGCGGGCCCGGGCCTTCCTGGATCTCGGCACAGTACGATGATCGCCCGGAAAGTCACCCGGCGGGAGGGTGCTCAGCGGGGCCCGACCAGCATCCGCTGCCGCTCCGAGGGTCGCGAGGCTGTGGCGGGAGTACGCCGGCAATCGAAGCCGGCGAGACTTCCGATCCGGGGTCGTGCCCTCGTCATGCCTGTTGTAATCTTCCCGCTCGATGCCGATCTCCTCTCCCCGCCTCTGGGCCATGCGGGCCGCCTTTCGCGCGGTCGGCGCCGTGGCTCCGGCCGTGGCGGCCCGCTGGGCGGAGACTCTCTTCTGCACACCCCCGCGGCGTCGCGGGGGTGACGAGGTGTCGCTCGCCTCGGCCACTCGCTTCACCCTCCCCAGCCAGGGCCAGCAGCTCGCCGGCTGGGAGTGGGGGAGCGGCCCGACCGTGGTGCTGGTCCACGGCTGGGGCAGTCGGGCGGGCAGGTTCTGCACGCTGGCCGCCGCCCTGGTGGAGGCGGGTTTCCGGGTAGTGGCCTACGACGCGCCGGCGCACGGGGAATCGACCGGGCGGTTCGCCTCGCTGCCGGAGTTCGCGCGCGCCCTCCGGGACGTGGCCGGCGCCACGGGGCCTATCCATGGACTGGTGGGGCACTCGCTCGGCGGGGCCGCCGTGGCGATGGCCATGCGGGACGGCGTCGAGGCCTCCCGCGTGGTGCTGCTGGCACCTCCCGCCGACGTTCGGGTGTTCTCCGACCTCTTCGCCCGCACGCTCGCGATCGGGCCGACGGTGCAGGAGACGATGCACCGCAACCTCGAGCGCCGTCTGCGGATCGTCTGGGACGACCTCCACATCCCGAGCCTGGTGCGGGAGCTGCCCGCCGCGGCACTGGTGATCCACGACCGCGACGATCGGGACGTCCCGTTCGCCCACGGCGAGGAGATCGTCGGCGCCTGGGCCGGTTCCCGGCTCGAGACCACCACCGGCCTGGGACACCGCCTGCTGCTGCGGGACCCGGCGGTGATCTCGCTGACGGTGGGATTCCTGCGGGAAGGCGGCCCCGCGTGATCGTGATGGACCGGGAGAACCGCTACGCGCCCGGCTGGTCTCACGTGCTTTCCACCACCAACGACATCGCGGAGCTGGAGGCCTTCCGGGAACGGGTCGGGGCGCCGCCCCAGGCCCTGCACCTGCGGAACCGACGATGGCCCCACCTCGACCTCAAGCTGGAGCCGCGCGCCCGCGCACTGGCGCTGCCCGAGGTCCGCGTGTTCGAGCGCACCTCCGACATGCTCCGGTATCTCCGCGGGCTGGCCCGTCCTGCCCGATAGTTCCTCTGGCGACGACGAGAGGTATCACGAGGGTTGCTGAGCGCGCCATTTGGAGCGATGTTCCTCGTCCGACTTCTTCCGCCCCCTTTCAGCCACCGCGTTTCAGAGGAACTCGTGTTGACAGCGACCGCGGCCCCCCTGCAGACCTGGGTCACGCGCCAGCCGCGGCTTTCCCCGGATTACGATCGAACCGGTATCGAGGCCACCGGCCGCTCCGTGCTGGTCGTGGACGACGATCGAGGAGTGCGCAGGCTCACGGCCCGCATGCTGCGACTCGAGGGGTATAACGTGCTCGAGGCAGACTCGGCGACCGAGGCGCTGCGCCTGCTGGAGAGCGGCACGGACGTCGGCCTCGTGGTGACGGACATCGTGATGCCGGGGATGCACGGGCTCGATCTGGCGGACCGCGTCCTGGAGCGAGTCCCGGGTGCTCGGGTGGTGCTGATGACCGGACACGCCGCGGAGCTGTCAGTCCAGCTGGAGCAGCGGGCTCCGCAGCTGCCGATTCTCCTCAAGCCCTTCACCTCGGACCAGCTGCTGGTCACCGTCCGGCGCGCGCTGGGGCAGGCGCGACACTGAAAGCAGGGCGACGGCGCCTCAGAGGATCCGCTTGCCGAACGCCGACTGCACCAGCTCCACGGCGAACACGGCCGACGCGTTGCGGTCATCGAGAATGGGATTGACCTCCACCATCTCCAGCGACGTCATCACGCCGGAGTCGGACAGCAGCTCCATCAGGAGGTGCGCCTCCCGGTAGTCGAGCCCGCCCTTCACCGGAGTTCCGACTCCAGGCGCCACACTGGGGTCCACCGCATCGAGATCGAAGCTCACGTGCACGCGGTCGGTCCCCTCGCTCACCCTCGCCAGCGCCTCCTTCATCACCTGCTCGATCCCGTTGCGATCCACCTCGGACATCGTGTGCACCTGCACGCCGTGGCGCTTGAGCCGGACCTTCTCCCCCTCGTCGAGGCTCCGGATCGCCACCATGGCGATGCTGCGGGGATCCACCTTGGCGTCCTCGCAGCCGATGGAGGTCAGCTCGGGAGGGCCTTCGCCCAGCAGCGCGGCGACGGGCATGCCGTGGATGTTGCCCGACGGCGAGGTCTCGGGGGTGTTGATATCGCCATGGGCGTCCACCCAGAGCAGCCCCACCTTCTTGCCTTCCCTTCTGGAGGCCGCCGCGATCGCCGACACCGTACCGATCGAGATCGAGTGGTCGCCCCCGAGCACCAGCGGGAAGTGCCCCTTCCCGACCATCCGCTCGACCTTGGCGCAGACCAGGCGGGAGGCCCGGGCGATCTCCCCGAGATACCGGGCGCGGACGTCGCCCACCTTCAGCTCTTCGATGTTCTTGATGTCCACGTCACCCTCGTCCACCACCCGGTGGCCGAGCTCGGCGAGCCGCTCCGCAAGACCCGCGATCCGGATGGCGGATGGACCCATGTCCACGCCGCGGCGGCCGGAGCCGAGGTCCATGGGGACGCCGAGGACGTGAATGGTCAGCGGGATGGGCGCCACCTGATCCGCTCGAGCGGGACCCGTCCGCCGGTGTCGAATCGGACCCCTTCGCGCTCCAGCAGCAGGCGTTGGGTGATCTCGCCGCCCGAGCTCCGCCTGAGGCTCAGCGCGCCGCGCGCGTTGAGCACGCGGTGCCAGGGCACGGCGGTGCCGTCCGGAAGCGCGTGGAGCGCGTAGCCGACCCGGCGCGCGTGACCCGGCAGGCCCGCCAGCTCGGCGACCTGCCCGTACGTGGCGACGCGGCCGCGCGGGATGCGACGCACGACGGCGTAGATCCGGGCATAGGTGGGCGACATGCGCGGGAACTTAGAGGGACCGGCTGGAGAGGGGCTAGTGCGGGCGACCGCGGGACGGAGCGGCCAACCGGCTGAATCCCGGATGCCCCCGCAGCGGGCCCCAGATCGGATCCGCACGCAGCTCCGCCGGCGTGATCCACGAGTCGGTGCCCAGCAGGCGCTCCAGCACGGCTGTCGCCTGGTCACGGCGCCCCGCTACGGCATACACCCGAGCCAGGTAGGCCAGGATGAAGGGGCCGGACACCGCGTCGGCCTCGAGCGGCAGCAGCTCGGCGGCGCGCTCGCCGGTCCGGACGGCGTCCGTGTGACGCCTGAGGTGGGAGTACGCCAGCGCGAGCGTCGCGAGCATCTTCGCGTCGTCGGGGTGCGGCCGGAGCCGGAGCTCGATCAACGCGCGCGCGGAGTCGCCGTGGGCCCGCTCGGCGACGGCGTTGCCCCTGAACCACGCGGCCTCGGCCTTGAGCAGATGGTACCGCACCGTGTCGCCGGCGAACGTCGCGAGCGAGAGGCCGTCCAGCATCGGCCAGAACCCGCTGTCGGCCGTGACCAGCGAAGCCGAGATCCGATCGCCGGTCTGGAGCGCCGGGGCGAACCGGCCCGGCTCGATGCGCGCGAGCCCCTGCGCCATGAGCTCGCGCCCGCGGGCCAGGTCACCCCGCCACACGACCTGGAGCCAGGCGCGGTAGACATAGGGATTGGGCCAATCGGGAGACAGGGTCATGGCCCGCTCGAGGTAGTGGTCGGCCTCGGCGAACATGTGGAGCGAGAGGTAGTTGTCGCCGACGTCGAAGGCGCGTGCGCCGGAGCGGGGATCATAGCGCAGCGCCTCCGCGAACCTGGCGAGCGACTCCTCCCAGCGCCCGCGGCGGCGCTCCACGTAGCCCATCGCCTGGAGCAGCTCGCTGTTGCTGGGCTGGAGCCGCAGCGCCGCCTCGAACTCACGCAGGGCCCCGGCGTAGTCGAGATGACCCCAGTAGCGATAGAGCCCCTGGGCCATGCGCGTCTCGGGAAGCGCGGGGCCCAGCCGCACGGCCGAATCCAGCGCCTCCCTCGCCAGGGCGAGCCGGGCGTCGGTGCGGTCGTAGTAGTGCCAGTAGATCTGCGTGTGGCACCGCGCGAGTCTGGCGTAGGCCGCCGCGAATCCGGGATCGGCGTCCACCGCCTGCCGATAGAGCCGAGCGGCATTGGCCAGGTCGGTGTGCTGGTTGCTCCGGCCGAGATAGTCGTTGCCCCGGAGATAGAAGTCGTAGGCTTCGGGATCGTCCGTGCCGGCACTGGCGAGCGCCTCGCGCTCCGACCCGCGCAGCGCCACGTCGAGCTCGTGCGTCACCCGCTCGGCGATGTCGGACTGGACCCGGAACACCTCGGTGAGCTCCACTTCGTACGGCTCGCTCCAGAGCTGGCTGTCGTCCGACACCGAAATCAGCCGGGGCCGCACTCTGACCCGGTCCGATCCGGCGGCGTCGCGCTCCAGGCCGACGCTCCCCTCGAGCACGTAGCCCGCGCCGAGCTCCGCGCCGATCTCCCGGAGGGAGAGCGTGCTCCCCCGATACTGCTCGGCACTGGTGCGGCTGATGACGCGCAGGCCACCGAGGCTCGCGAGCCGGCTGGTCAGCTCCTCGGTGAGGCCGTCGGCGAAATAGGCGTCGGCCGAATCGCCCAGGTTGCGGAACGGCAGGACGACCAGCATCCGCTCGCCCGGGTTCGGCGGGGGGCCGTCCGTGCCGCGGAGCGCGCGCTGCGCGCCCAGGACGCCGCCAACCAGGAGCGGGACCGCGAGCGCAGCCAGCCCGACGTAGCGGCGCCAGGGCGGCGCGCGGCCACGGGCGGGCGGCTCCAGCTCGGCCACCTCCTCGCCCCGGCCGCACAGTGCCACGGCGAAATCGGCCGCCGTCTCGAAGCGATCCGCCGGCTGCCTGGCCAGTGCGCGGGTGATCGCCGCCTCCACCGCGGGCGGGAGCCCGGGCCGCACGACCGCGAGTGACGGCGGGCGCTCGACCGGACGGCGCGCCATCGCGGCACGCTCGTTCGGCCCCGTGAACGGCGGCGCCCCGGTCAGCATCTCGTACACGACGACGGCGAGGGAGTAGATGTCGCTCCGCGAGTCCACCGTCCCCCCGTCCGCCGACTGCTCGGGGCTCACGTAGGCGGGCGTGCCGCTGCCGTCCTCGACGGCGTAGGCGATGCCGAAGTCGGTCAGGAGGGCGTGGCCGCTCGCCGAGATCAGGATGTTCTCCGGCTTGACGTCGCGATGGATCACGCCCAGCGCATGCGCGTACGTGAGCGCGGACGCGACCTCGCTGGCGAGCTGAGCGGCGACTTCGACCGGCAGCGGGCCCTCGCGGCGGATCAGATCGCGGAGCGACCCGCCCTCGACGTACGGCATGGTGCAGAAGAGCCGGCCGGCGGCACTTCCGGAGTCGAAGAGCGGCAGGATGTGGGGATGCTGGAGGCGGGCCTGGGTCCGGATCACCCGCTGGAACCGCTCGACCCCGAGCGCGGCCCCGAGCTCCGAGTGGAGCACCTTGAGCGCCACGCGGCGGCCGTGTCGGAGATCCCGGGCCACATACACCACGGCCGACGGCGCGCGGCCGATCTCCCGCTCGATGGCGTAGCGCCCCTGCAGGTCCTCGACCAGCGCGGCGAGCTGGGCGTCCGTCACGGCGAGCCCTGCAGCGCCTCCCGCGCCTCGGCCGCCCGCTGAAACCGATCCGCGGGCAGCCGCGCGAGACAGCGCGCCACGAACGCGTCGAGCTCGGGCGGCACGCTCTCGCGCAGCGCGCGCACCCGCGGGGCGGACTGGGTGAGCTTGCGGCTCAACACGGTCGCGAGACTGCTGCCGCCGAACGGAGGCTCGCCGGCGAGCATCTCGAAGAGGATGCAGCCGAGGCTGTAGAGGTCGCTGCGCTCGTCGGCGGTGCTCTCTCCGGCGAGCTGCTCGGGCGAGAGGTACGCTGGCGCGCCGATGGTGACGGCGGTGCTGCCGGCGCTCCCGGCCTCGGTGAGGTCCAGCGCCTCGACCAGACCGAAGGAGGCGACGGTCACGCCGTTCCGGCCGAGCAGCACGTGCTTGGGGCGGAGATCACCGTGGCGGACATCGTGACCATGGGCGTAGACCAGGGCGTCGAGCAGCTCGAACGCGATGCGACAGGCCTCGCTCACCGGCAGCTGCCGCTCCCGCGCGAGCCGGTCGCGCAGCGACAGGCCTTCCAGCGGCGGAGTGGCGAAGAAGACCCGGCCCTGCACCGCGCCGGTCTCACGGACCGGGACGATCCTCGGGTCGCGCAGGGCGGCGACGCGCTCCAGGGCCTCGAGCACGCGTCCGCCTCCGCCGAGCCCGGCGACGCGCGGGCTCAACACGTGCAGCTCGACCTGGCGGGTGTCCCGCCGGTCTCGCGCGGCGAAGGTGAGCAGCAGGGTGCTCTCGCCGATTCGGTCGCCGACCTGATAGCGCTCCGAGAGGGCGCGGCGGATCTCCTCCAGCTCCTGGGCGGCGACCTCCCGCGCCTCGGCCGCCCGCTGAAACCGATCCGCGGGCAGCCGC
>DATABZ010000261.1:0-2447 GCA_036259315.1 Gemmatimonadales bacterium
GGAGGTGCAATGCTCGAGCTCGCCATCGCTGCCCTCGTGATCTCCGTGATCGCTGGCGCATTCGGGTTCACCGGCGTCGCGGCAGGTGCAGCGTCGGTGGCGAAGCTGCTCTTCGGTGTGTTCCTGCTGATCGCGCTCGTGCTCTTCGTGCTGTTCTTCCTCGGAGTCTCGCTCATCTTCTAGCCGGAACGAGTCCAGGAAGCCGCGATGGAGCCGCTCAGGTCCGCGGAATCAACAGGCTGAGACAGCTCAGCCCCGCCTCGGCCTTCTGGAACTCCCCGATCGCCACTTCGACGGGCTGGAGTCCCGCACGGGTCAGCCGGCCTGTCGTGACCGGATTCCCTGCGGGCACGATCAGGGCCCGCCCGACGAGCAGCACATTGGCCGCCCAGGGCTCCGAGGGATCGACCGCCAGGACGCGGAGCCCGTCGCGCTCGAATACACGCCCGTCCACCCATGCTGGGTTCAGCAGGACGATGCCGTCGCCCGCGCAGGTACACGCGGTCTTCAGGTGGAGACAGCCTTCCAGGGGCACGACACGCACCACATACCCCAGCGGCTCGACGAGCCCGCGGAGCGATGCGATTCCCGCGTCGTTGCTGCGCGCCGAGCGGCCGACGTACAGCGTGCGGCCGACGCGCAACACGTCGCCGCCCTCCAGCGTGGCACCCGGCGAAGTGAGCCGGGAGACCGGCCGATGCCGCTCGAGCTCGGAGACGATGGCCTCGGTCTCGGCCGCCCGGGACTCGACGCCGAGCACGCCCAGCACGGCGATCTCGTCCAGCACGACCGCGGTGTCCTCGACGAACGCCGCGTCGGGAAGCGCGTCCAGCGCCGGGAGCACCACGACGTCCGCACCTGCCGCCGTGAGCGCCTTGCGATAGGCCGCGTGCTGCCTGCGCGCCACGGAGATGTCGATAGGCCGGCGATCGATGTGCGAGAGCTCGCAGTCCGCGAGGCTGGCGCTCGGCTCACGCGTGAGGGCGACGGTGGACGGCACCGCTCAGAGGCCGTACAGCGCAGCGTAGCGGGTGCGGAGTGCCTCGACGAGCGGCCGATGATCCGGCGGTGAGCCGGTCACCACCTGGATCAGCCGGGCCGAGGGGTAGCGCCCGCCCTCTCGGTAGATTCGCTCGCCGAGCCAGCGGACCAGCTCGCCGAACTCACCGCGTGCAAAGCTCTCCTCGAAGTCGCCCAGCTCCCGCTGCGCCCGCGCGAAGAGCTGGGCCGCGAACACGTCGCCCAGGGTATACGTTGGGAAGTACCCGATGAGCCCCTCGGCCCAGTGCCCGTCCTGCAGACAGCCCTCGGCGTCGTTCGCCGGGACGACCCCGAGATAGCGGTCATAGGATTCGTTCCACGCCCCCGGCAGGTCGGCGGCCGCGAGATCGCCCGAGATCAGGGCCCGCTCCAGCTCGAACCGGATCATCACGTGGACGTTGTAGGTGACCTCGTCCGCGTGGACCCGGATCAGCGAGGGACGGACCCGGTTCACCGCGAAGTGGAGCTCGTCCAGCCCCACGTCGCCCAGCGCATCCCGAAACCGCTCCCTGGCCTCGGGCAGGAAGCGCTCCCAGAACCCGCGGCTCCGACCCACCCTGTTCTCCCACAGCCGGGCCTGCGCCTCGTCCATTCCGACCGACGCGGCCTCGCCCACGGGAGCGCCGTAGTGTGCCGGGTCGAGTCCCTGCTCATAGAGTCCGTGGCCCACCTCGTGGAGCACCGTCAACACGCCGCCGGGGAAGTCGCGAAGATCGAAGCGGAGCCCGATGCGGCAGTCGCCCGGACCCAGGCTCGTGCAGCAGGGATGGACCCCCAGGTCCAGGCGTCCCCGGGTGAAGTCGAAGCCTACCTGTGCCGCGATCCGCTCGGCGAAGCTCCGCTGGCCCTCCAGCGGGACCGCGCGCCGGAGCACGCCGGTATCGCGGCGCCGGTTCGCGCCCGCGATGCGACTCGCAAGCGGCACCAGCTCGCGACGCAGGGCGTCGAAGAGTCGCCCCACGATGGCGCTGGTGATGCCGGGCTCGTAGTCCTCGATCAGGGCGTCGTACGGCTCGCGCGCGTAGCCCACGCACTCCGCCTCCGCCCGCTTGAGCTCCACGATGCGCTCGAGATGGGAACCGAAGCGCGCGAAATCCGCCGACTCTCGCGCGGCGGACCAGGCACGTTGCGCAACGGCGGTCGTGCGGGCGAGGTCCTGCACCAGCTTCCGGGGGAGGCGCACGAACCGCTCGTAGTCGCGCCGCAGCTCCCGCACGTTGACTGCGGCCGGCGAGGTGGGATCCTGGAGGAGGGACGAGCCCTCCAGCTCGTCGAGCAGCTCGCCGAGCCGGGGGTCGGTGCCGCGCTCGTGGAGCAGGCCGGCCACGAGCGCGAGCTGCTCGCCCCGGCCCTCCACCGCCCCCGCCGGCATCGCGGTCTCCTCGTCCCACTCCAGCAGCGCCTCG
>DATABZ010000262.1:0-1712 GCA_036259315.1 Gemmatimonadales bacterium
GCCTGATCCTCGCGTTTGACGAGTACAACCAGATCGACGAGAAGATCGGGGCCGGAGTGTTCACCGAGGACTTGCTGGCAACGATCCGCGAGTCGATCCAGTCCCACCGCCGGCTGACCTGGGTCTTCGCCGGCAGCCACGCCATCGACGAGCCGCCCCACGCCCCATGGCCGTCCTACCTCGTGAGCGTGCGCACGGTTGAGGTGCCGCCGTTCAGCGAGGCGGAGACGTGCCTCCTGCTGACCGAGCCGCTGCGCCACTCGCCGATGTGGGCGAGCGACGACCCAGGGCGTCCCCGCTTCGACGCCGCATTCTGGGGGCGAGGGCGGCATCGAGCGCGTCCACACCGAGGCCGCCGGCTGGCCGCATCTCGTCCAGCTCATCGCCGAGACCGCGGTGGACCTGCTCAACGACACGGACGCCCGCCACCTCGACGCCGCCCTGCTGGAGCGCGCCCTGGACCAGGCGATCGTGAGGGGCGACGTGGTCCTGCGCCAGCTCACGGAGCGCGAGTGCGCGCTGCCGGGCGAGTGGGACTACCTCCGCGCCTTCCGCGACCGCGGCACTCAGCCCCCGCCGCCCAACGAGGCCGTGCACCGCTCGCTGCGGCGGCGGCTGCTGGTCGCCGAGGCGAACGGCGAGTGGCGGCTGCGGGTGCCGCTCATGCAGCGGTGGCTGCGCCAGCGCGGCTAACCCGGTGGCGCGTTTAGGTGCCGCGGGCGAGGCGAAAGTGGCGACCCAGTGCGTTTGACGGATCGCGGTCCACTGCGTTACTTTCCTCTTGGTGTAAGGAGGGTAACCCGGAGCAAGGAGCTCGTCCGTGGCCACGGCGACTCTGACCAGCAAGGGACAGACGACGATCCCGAAGGAGATCCGGGAGCGGCTCGGGCTCAAGCCCGGTGACCGCCTCGACTTCGTCGTGGAGCCGGACGGCCGGGTGACGCTGGCCCCCGTGAACGCCGACGTCGCCGAGCTGCGCGGAATGCTGCCGCGCCCTGCTAGGCCGGCGAGTCTGGAGGACATGGACCGCGGCATCCGCGATGGCGCGGCGGCCCGCGATGCGCGCTCGCGCAAGCGATGAAGGGGCTCGACACCAACGGGCTGGTCCGCCTGCTCGTCGACGACGACCCGGAGCAGGCCGACCGGGCCGAGGCGTTCATCCGCCGCGAGCACGCCGCCGGGTCGCGGTGCTACGTCAACAAGATCGTGCTGTGCGAGCTGGTCTGGGTTCTGGAGCGGACCTACGGCTATCCCCGCGCCGACGTGGCGAACGCGCTGGAGCGGCTGCTGCACACGGCGCCCCTCCGCCTTGAGGGCAGGGAGGACGTGCGTGCGGCCGTTCGCACCTACCGGGACGGCCGGAGCGACTTCGCCGACCACCTGATCGGCGCGACCAACCGCAACGCCGGCTGCACCCGCACCGCCACCTTCGACCGTAAGGCCACCCGGCTCGACACGTTCGAGGCGCTGTAGGCCGGACACGACTCCGGCCAGGGCTTGGCCCAAGCCCGGCCATGCCTCCATGCGGGGTGCGATCCGCGCTCGTGCCGTCGGGCCGCATGGGCTCGAACCGTACGCTCCGGCTCTCACCGATCGGCTGCCCGATGCTAGCTGCGAGCATCGGCCCGACTCCGGGCCGAATCGGAGCGCCACCCCGGACCTCGACCGAGCTTAGAGCACGGCGTAAAACGCTGCCTGCCGGGACATCAGGG
>DATABZ010000263.1:0-2550 GCA_036259315.1 Gemmatimonadales bacterium
CGCGTCGGGGGGAGCATCGAGATGAGCCTCGAGGATGACGCGCTCCCCGAGGTGGAAGCGATCGCCGCGGTGCGACGGTGAGAATCGCGATCGGATCGGACCACGCCGGGTTCCGCTACAAGGAGCGCCTGAAGCAGGCGCTGAGCGAGCAGGGCTACGAGCTGACGGACTTCGGAACCGACTCCGAATCGCCGGTCGACTACCCGGTGGTGATCCGCCCGCTGGCGGAGGCCGTCGCCGCCGGCCGCTTCGATCGCGGCATCATCCTCGGGGGATCCGGGAACGGCGAGGCGATCGTGGCCAACCGGATCCGGGGGGTGCGCTGCACCCTCTGCTGGAGCGTCGCGGCGGCGCGCCTCGCTCGCCGGCACAACGATGCCAACATCCTTTCACTGGGCGAGCGGCTGATACCGGACGCCGACCTGCTCCCGATCGTGACGACATGGTTGGCGACACCCTTCGATGGCGGGCGACACGCCCGGCGGGTCGCGCTGATCGACCGGCCCGTTCCCTAAACGGGCCGGTCGCCACACTGCGAGGTACGTCAACCAAGGGGCGGCCAATGAAACCGCGCATCACCCTCCTGACGCTGGGCGTGGACGATCTGGAGCGCGCCCTCGCCTTCTACCGCGACGGGCTCGGCCTCTCCACCCGCGGCATCGTGGGCACCGAGTTCGAGCACGGCGCGGTGGTGTTCTTCGAGCTTCAGAGCGGCTTGCAGCTCGCGCTCTGGGCGCGCGCCTCCCTCGCGCATGACACGGGGCTGGCCCAGAGCCCACGCAGTCCCACCGAGTTCACCATCGGCCACAACGTGCGCAGTCCGGACGAGGTGGATGCGGTGATGGATCGGGCGAAGCGCGCGGGTGGGGCCATCGTCAAGCCGGCCGGCAAGACCTTCTGGGGTGGGTACGCGGGCTACTTCCAGGATCCCGACGGCCACCTCTGGGAGGTGGCCTGGAATCCCGCGATGCTGCCGCCGGACTAGGAGGGGGCCGCGGGTGGCACCTAGCCACCCGCCATCGCGCCGACTACAAGGAACGGCTCCGCTCCGGTAGCGACCGGCTCGGGGAGAGGCTGGTCCGGCGGCTCGTGCGAGAGGTCCTGCTCGCACGCGAAGAACCTCACGAACGGCCGCCGGCGCTGGTTGGCGTGTCCCCGGATCGTTCCCCGCAGCACCGGGTACCTGGCTTCCAGCGCGTCCAGCACGGCGCGCTGCGTCGCCGGCCCCTCGACTTGGAGCTGCACTTCCTCACCCACGCGCGCGAGCGTGCGCAGGTGCTGCGGGAGTACCACCCGGATCATGGCAGAACCTGCACCTCGACCGAGAGGACCGCGGGAAGGTCCCGCACGATCGCATTCCAGGTATCACCCCCGTTCGCCGATGCGTAGACCTGGCCCCCGGTGGTGCCGAAGTACACGCCGCACGGGTCGAGGGAGTCCACCGCCATGGCGTCCCGCAGAATGTTCACATAGCAATCGCGCTGCGGGAGCCCCTTGGTGAGCGGCTCCCACTCGTTGCCTCCGGTGCGACTGCGGTACACCCGCAGCTTTCCCTCCGGGGGGAAGTGCTCCGAGTCGCTCTTGATGGGGACCACGTACACCGTGTCCGGCTCGTGGGCGTGTACGCCGATGGGAAAGCCGAAATCGCTCGGGAGATCGCCGCTGACCTCGCGCCACGAGTCGCCACCGTCGTCGCTGCGCATGACGTCCCAATGCTTCTGCATGAACAGCACGTTCGGCCGGGAGGGATGCATGGCGATCCGGTGAACGCAGTGGCCGACCTCGGCGTTCGGGTCGGGAATACCCTCGGACCTGAGGCCCCGGTTCACCGGACGCCAGGTCTCGCCGCCGTCCTCGCTCCGGAAGGCGCCGGCCGCGGAGATCGCGATGAACATGCGCTTGGGGTCGGCGGGATCGAGCACGATGGTGTGCAGGCACATGCCGCCGGCGCCAGGCTGCCAGCGCGGCCCCGAATCGTGCTTGCGGAGTCCGGAGAGCTCCCGCCAGGTGCGGCCCCCGTCGCTCGAGCGGAAGAGCGCCGCGTCCTCGACCCCGGCGTACACCGTGTCGGGATCCGCCGGCGATGGCTCGAAGTGCCACACCCGCGCGAATTCCCAGGGATGCTGGGTGCCATCGTACCACTGATGGGTGCCGGGTACGCCGTCGTAGGTGAACTCGTTGCCCACCGCCTCCCAGGTGTTCCCCCCGTCGTCGGAGCGCTGCACTACCTGGCCGAACCATCCGCTCGACTGGGAGGCGTAGAGCCGGTTGGGATCCGCCGGCGAGCCCTTCATGTGGTAGATCTCCCAGCCGGCGAAGTGCGGGCCGGAGACTGTCCACTCCGCACGCTTGCCGTCCGCCGTCAAGATGAAAGCGCCCTTCTTGGTGCCGACCAGAACTCGTACTCCGCTCACGCCAGGTCTCCTCGCTGCAATGGACCACGCCCCTTGTCGTGCGACCCGGGGCGATTTCGACAAGCCGGCTTCAAGAGCCGACGTATTTCGCGTACAGGCTGCGTGCCACGTTCGGCTCCTGGGTGCCCTTCACGAT
>DATABZ010000264.1:0-4550 GCA_036259315.1 Gemmatimonadales bacterium
CCTGCCGCTCGGGGCTTCTAGATGAGGCGAGGCCTCGTTGGAATTACGCCGCGAGCTCGCGAAGCTTGTCTCCGTGCTGCTCCCTCAGCTGCCGGAGCGCACGATCCCGGAGCTGACGGATCCGCTCGCGGGTCACGCCCATCATCCGGCCGATCTCCTCGAGCGTGCGGCTCTTGCCGTCGTCGATTCCGAAGTAGAGCCGGAGGACCTTGGCGTCCCGGGCCGGGAGCGCTGCCAGCGCTGCCTCCAGGTCCGTAGTCCGGCTGTTGGCGAGAGTGGTCGCGTCGGTCCCCTCCTGGGTGAGGGGCACGAACCGCTCCATACGCCCCCGGTCGTCGGCCTCACGCACCGGGTGATCGAGCCGGAGGGCCTCGATGTGGAGAGCACCCAGCGCCCGAACCGCGTCCCGGGTGAGGCCGGTCGCCTCGACCAGCTCCTCGGTCGTGGGCGCCCGCCCGAGCCGCTCGGTCAGCAGCACGGTAGCACGGCCCAGCCGGTTGAGGTCCGCGGTCCGATTCAGCGGCACCCGCACCGGCCGACCGTGGCGTGCGATGGCCGCCTGGATCGCCTGGCGAATCCACCACACCGCATACGAGATGAACTTGACGCCGCGGTCCGGGTCGAACTTCCGCGCCGCCGTCATGAGCCCGAGGTTGCCCTCGCCGATCAGGTCCATGAGTGGAACGCCGCGGTTCTGGAACTTCTTCGCCACCGAGACCACGAAACGTACGTTGTGCCGGGCGAGCTTCTCCTGCGCCTCGACATCACCCTTGAACGCGCGCCGCGCCAGTGCCGTCTCCTCCTCGATCTTGAGGAGGGGGATTCGGCTGATCTCCTGGAGGTAGAAGTCCAGGCTCTCCCGGCCCTCGTCGACGGCCCGGGGAAGCTGAGCCGCCCGAGCCGAGCGCCGCCGCCCGCTCGTCCGCTTGGTCACTGCCACAGCACTGCTCCTGTTCTCACCCGCCGGCTTTGTCTTCCACGCCGGCAAGTCGTTGTCATTGAATAAGCTACGAAAAAGCGTCCCAAACCCGCGTAGGGGCTGTCACCCCTAGATGTCCGCACCCCGGGATTCGTCGCACAGTTGTACGCTTGTCGAACATCTGACTCACCCCGTCAGTTCCCCGTTACTGCGTCCGTCTCACCCGGCGGGTCGGAGCCGCCGCCAGGGGGTCGTCGGGCCAGTCGTGCTTGGGATACCGGCCCCTCAGATCCTTCCTGACATCGAAGTACGTGGTTCGCCAGAATCCCGCGAGGTCACGCGTCACCTGCACCGGTCTTCCCGCGGGGGAGAGGAGATGCAGGGTCACCGGCACTGCTCCCCCGCCGACCTTTGGGGTCTCGGATAGCCCGAACAGCTCCTGGAGCCGCACCGCGAGCACCGGCTGGTCGGGGTCGCCGTAGTCCAGGGGGACTCGCGACCCGCTGGGGACTGTCAGGTGCGTGGGCGCCAGCCGGTCCAACGCCGCGCGTTGCTCCCAGCTCAGCAGGTCGAGCAGCGCACCCGAGAGATCGACCCGCTCCAGGTCGGCCAGACGCTCTTCCCCCGGAATCCGGGGGCCGAGCCAGTGTTCCAGCGTCTCGGTCAGCGCTTCGTCACTCACGTCCGGGAACCCGGGGTGCAGGGCTCGGACGAAGGTGATGCGCTCACGGATCCGCCTTGCACCCGCGCTCCAGGGCAGGACCTGGAGCCCCTCCCTGCGCACACCATCCAGCAACGCTTCCACTACCCGCAGGGGATCGGGGCGGGCGAGCTGAGTCTCCCTGAGCACGATGCTCCCCAACCGCTCCCTGCGCCTGGCCCTCACCCTCCCGGCGCCCGGATCCCACTCCACCGACTCCTCGACCTGGATATCCTCCCGGAACAACTCGCGGATCTCCTCCACGGCAATGGGGGCGGCGAGCAGAACCCGGCTCTCGGGCGCCTTGCCGTCGAGCTCGCAGGCGACGAGGTAGTCCTCCCCCGAGAGGACTTGCGGATCGAGGAACGCGCCCAGGCCATTGCGGAGCAGGAAGCGCCCGCCTCCACCCTGCCGGCGCTGGGCAACCCGGTCGGGATAAGCCAGGGCCAATAGCGGCCCGACGCCGGCTCCCGGTCCGCTCCGACTGCCGCTCACGGTTTCAGCCCGGCGACAAGCCGCCAGCTCGGCTCGCGCCCTCCGTAGCGCGTCCCGGTCCACGTCCGCCCGCTGGACCGTCCCCCTGAGGAGATCGAGTCGGGTGCGGATGTCCGCGTCGGGGACACCCATGCCACGGCCCAGCAGGTCGCGCTCGGTCAGGAGCGCGGCGATCTCGCAGGCGGTCTCCCGCGCCCCCAAGTCCTTAGCCTTCATCACCATGTGAGAGAGCCGCGGGTGGAGCGCCAGCCGGGCCATCGAGGCCCCGTGGCGGGTGAGTCGGCCGGACCGATCGATCGCGCCGAGGAGGGCGAGCAGGGTCCGTGCCTCGGCAAGGGCGCCCGGAGCAGGCGAGTCCAGCCACCGCAGCTCGCCCGGGTCCCGGACTCCGGCCGCTGCGAGGTCGAGCGCCAGCGGTGCCAGGTCGGCTTCCAGGATCTCGGGCGCGAGGCGCTCGGGCAGCGCCGCGTGCTCCTGGGGCGACCAAAGCCGGTAACACACGCCGGGAGCTACGCGTCCGGCCCTCCCCTTCCGCTGCTCCGCGGAGGCCGCGGATACCCGCACCGTGGCCAACCGGGTCATCCCGGTTCTGGGGGAGTAGCGTGGCACGCGTGAGAGACCGGAGTCCACCACCACGCGTACTCCCTCGATGGTGAGGCTGGTCTCCGCGATGGAGGTCGCGAGGACGACCTTCCGGGCTCCCGCGGGGCTCGGGAGGATCGCGCGGTCCTGCTGTTCGGGCGGCAGGTTCCCATGCAGCGGCAGCACATCCGCGGGGGCGCCCTGAAGCATCCCTGCTACCCGGCGGATCTCACCGGCCCCCGGCAGGAATACGAGGACGTCGCCCGTCTCGGACACCAGGGCCTCGTGCACCGCGGCGGCCACCGCGGTCTCGAGCCGTGCGCCCCGCCTTCTCGCCTGGTAGCGAACCTCGACGGGGTGGGAGCGTCCCTCGCTGGTCACCACCGGCGCCCCGCCCAGCAGCGCGGCCACCGGTGCGCCGTCCAACGTGGCGGACATGACCAGGATCCGCAGGTCCTCACGCAGTATGGATTGGGTATGCAGAGTCAGAGCAAGGCCGAGATCGGCGTGAATGCTGCGCTCGTGGAACTCGTCGAACACCACGAGCCCCACCTCCTCCAGAGCGGGGTCCCGCTGCAACATCCTGGTGAGGACACCTTCGGTGACGACGAGGATTCTGGTGGTCGGCCCGACGACCGACTCGTGGCGGACGCGGTAGCCGACCGTCTCGCCCGGACGCTCGTCCAGCAGCGCGGCCATCCATCGCGCGGCCGCCCGCGCCGCGAGCCGCCTGGGCTCCAGCACCACGATGCGACGCCCGGTCAGCCACGGCTCCTCGAGCAGCGCCAGGGGTACGTGGGTGGTCTTCCCCGCTCCCGGTGGGGCCTGGAGGACGGCGCCGCTGCTGCGGTGCAGCGCTTCACGCAGTCGCGGAAGGGCTTCTTCGATGGGCAGCGGCTGGATGTGACGAATGGCCGGTCGCATGCCGAAAGAATAGCGGGGAACCGCGTGCTCACTGGCGACGTTGACTCAGATAGGATGGCACGAGCCATGCACGGTGTGTCCGAGCGTCCGGTCCGTTCCGGACGGCGACACGACGAGGAAGGTGGTGGATTGTGGTGACCTGCGATTACAACGGCTGGAACGACGCACCCGAGGACGAGCGCGAGTGGTTCGACGAGCACCCGGAGGTCTGGACCGGCTCGAGTCGTCCCGCGGACATTCGTCCGATCAGGGCGACACCTAGATACGAAGGGAGACGGTTCCGCGGCGGCATGGCTGCCTGATACCCCTCGCAGTACCCCTCCGCACTTCGACCCCGCACAAACCCGGTGATCGGGACCACGTTCCCGAGCGCACGTCGGCGATAGACTGCTCCGTTGGCACCAGATCTCTTACGCCGGAGCAGGACATGAAACACAAGCTGAAACCGATAGGCGAGCAGGTGATCGTGATTACCGGCGCCTCGAGCGGAATCGGGCTCGCCACCGCGAAGCTGGCGGCGGAGCGCGGCGGCCGGGTCGTCCTCGTCTCCCGCGACGAGGAGGATCTCGCCGCAGCCGCAGGTGAGATCCGTGCGTCGGGCGGGTGGGCCACCTACCAGGTAGCCGACGTCGCCGACTACCGGGCCATGCAGCGGGTCGCCCGTCAGGTCGTGGTCGAGCTTGGCCGGATCGATACCTGGGTAAACAATGCCGGCGTGACCGTGTACGGGCTGATCGAGGAGGTACCGATCGAGGACGCGCGGCGCCTCTTCGAGACGAATTACTGGGGCGTGGTGAACGGCAGCCTGGCGGCGCTGCCCCATCTCCGCACCGATGGCGGCGCGCTCATCAACGTGGGCAGCGTGCTGTCGGACACCGGGTATCCACTCCAGGGTCACTACACGGCGAGCAAGCACGCGGTGAAAGGCTT
>DATABZ010000265.1:0-5706 GCA_036259315.1 Gemmatimonadales bacterium
GTCGGCGACGAGCCCAACGTCCGCGGCGCGCACCGCCTGCTCACGCCCGGCCTCGAGGTCAGCTCGCAGAACACGTGGCCGTCGCTTCGATTCGACGTCAAGGCGGTCAACGGGCTCGCCGAGCGGTTCCTCGCCACGGGCTTCTACTACAAGACCTTCATCAAGCCCGAGCGGCTCTGGCCGGCCTACGAGAAGGTGCTGCGCACGTTCGTGCACGCCGGCGAGGTGCCGCCCGACACCGACCCCGGCTACTACGACAAGCGCTACGCGCACCCCGACGTCGTCGTCGCCGGCGGTGGCCCGGCCGGCATGGCGGCCGCCGTCGCCGCCGCCCGGGCGGTCGGCTACGTCGGCGCCGGCACCTGCGAGTTCCTGCTCTCGTCCGACGGCTCGTACTACTTCCTCGAGATGAACACCCGGATCCAGGTGGAGCATCCGGTCACCGAGCTGGTCTACGGCGTGGACCTCGTACGGGAGCAGCTCCGGATCGCGGCGGGGGAGCCGATGCGGGTGCCGGCGACGTGGCTGGCGCCCCGCGGCTGGTCCATCGAGTGCCGGATCACGAGCGAAGACCCGGCCCACGGCTTCCTCCCCTCCACCGGGCGCATCGAGCATCTCCGGGTGCCGAGCGGCCCCGGGGTCCGCTGGGACGGCGGCGTCGAGCCGGGAGACGAGGTCTCGCTCTTCTACGATTCGCTGCTGGCCAAGCTGATCGTCTGGGCGCCGAGTCGCGAGCTGGCCCTGGACCGCATGGCGCGCGCGCTGGACGAGCTGGCCGTGGAAGGCGTCGTGACCAACCAGGGCTTTCACCGGCGGCTCATGGCCGACCCCGAGTTCAGGCGGGGCGAGGTCGACATCCAGTTCCTCGACCGCCGTCCCGACCTGCTCCAGCCTGCGCTGACCGAGGAGGAGGCGGTCGCGCTCGCGGTGGCGGCGGCGCTCGCGGAACACGAGGCCCGGGCCCTGCGCCGGCCGACCGTCTCGAACGGCGACCGCACGTCTTCCCAGTGGCTGGCACGGGCACGGTACGAGGGCCTGCGGTGACGGCCGTTCGCATCCTGCGTCTGGCCGGCGGGGGCGACGGCGTGGGACGACTCGAGGACGGCCGCACCGTGTTCGTGCCTCGCACCGCGCCGGGCGACCTGGTCGAGCTGGCTCGGGTTCGCTCCCACCGCCGCTATGCGCGAGCACGCCCGGCGCGCGTGCTCGAGCCCTCGGCCGACCGTGTGGTGCCCCGATGTCCCCACTACGTGCACGACGAGTGCGGGGGCTGCCAGCTCCAGCACCTGGGCTCCGAGGTTCAGCGGCGTGCGCGCCGGACCTTCGTCGGCGACGCGCTGCGCCGCATCGCCGGACTGGATGTCCCGGACCCGGAGCTGGTGCCGGCCGAGGAGGAGTTCGACTACCGCACCAAGATCACGCTGGCCGTCGACGAGGGCGGCCGCCGGGTCGGTCTCCATCCCTTCGACCAGCCCGAGCGGGTATTCGATCTCGTCCACTGCCACATCACGAGCCCGGGCCTGATGTCCCTGTGGGCCGAGCTCCGGGGCTTACGGGAGCTGCTGCCGCGCGGGCTCAGGCAGATCGTGCTGCGACTCGACCGTCGGGGTGGCCGCCACGTCGTGCTGGTGGTGCCGGTGGCGGTACGCTGGATCGGCGCGGAGGCGCTGTACCGTGAGCTCGCCGCTCGTGGAACCGGTGCCACCGTTTGGCTCCAGCCGGCGGGCGGGGCGGCCACCGCGCTCGCGGGGGCCGGCGAGCCGTTCCCGGCCACCGTCTTCGAGCAGGTGCATCCAGCCATGGGCGACCGCGTGCGTGCCCACGCGATCGCCGCGTTGGGCGATGTCTCGGGGCGGCCCGTGTGGGACCTGTATGCCGGCATCGGCGAGACCTCCGCCGCGCTGGTCCGGGCGGGCGCGTCCGTGGAGAGCGTCGAATTCGATCCCCATGCCGTGGCGGAGGCCGAATCCAGGGGTCCAGCGGCGCGCCGCCACGTGGGGCGGGCGGAGCACGTGGTGGACCGGCTCGCTGCGCCCGAGCTGGTGATCACCAATCCGCCTCGCACCGGCATGGACGAGCGGGTGACGGCGGCCCTCGTCCGGGTCTCGCCGCACCGGATCGTCTACATCTCGTGCGACCCCGCCACGCTGGCGCGCGATCTCACGCGACTGCCCGGCTTCCGGCTCACCGGTGTTCTTGCGTTCGACCTCTTTCCCCAGACCGCTCACGTCGAGACGGTGGCCGTGCTGGATCGCGCGTCGTGAAGTACGTCGTCAGCGTGAGCGGGCGCGAGATCGAGGTGGAGGTGGACGGCGACCGGGTGACCGTCGGAGGCGCCGGTCGAACCGCCGTCCTGCGGGTGATCCCCGGTACTCCCGCACGCCAGCTCCTGCTCGACGGCCGACCCACGGTCGTCAGCATGCGAAGCGGAGGCAGGGGCCAGTGGAGCCTCGGACTGCGGGGCGACCGCTGGGAGGCGGAGGTGCTGGACGAACGCACCCGACACATCCGGAGCCTCGCCGCCGGCGCCGACCAGCGGCGCGGGCCGGCCCCGCTTCGGGCGCCGATGCCCGGCCTCGTGCTCAGGGTGCTGGTCGAACCGGGCCAGGAGATCACCCCGGGTGCGGGGGTCGTCGTGCTCGAGGCGATGAAGATGGAGAACGAGCTCAAAGCGCCGACCGGCGGGGTCGTGGGCGCTGTTCGTGTGCGGCCGGGCGAGCCGGTGGAGAAGGGGCAGCTCCTCGTGGAGTTCCAGAACCAGGCTGGCCCGCCCGATTCCCCTTGACCCTGCCCGTTGCCGCCCGCTATCTTGTGAGTCTGTTTCGATTTGACCCTGTTTCGACCCGAACTCGGCAGCGCTCATGAAGACCTACACGGCCACGCCCGACCAGATCAGCCACGAGTGGCACCTCGTGGATGCGGCCGGCGTGCCGCTCGGCCGGTTGGCGAGCGTCGTGGCCCAGCTCATCCGCGGCAAGCACAAGCCCACCTACACGCCCCATATGGACGGGGGCGACTTCGTCGTGGTGGTGAACGCCTCGAAGGTGCGGCTCACCGGCCGGAAAGAGGAGAACAAGACCTACTTCTCCCACACCGGCTACATGGGCCACGAGCGGCACACCACGGCGCGCGACATGCTGGCCAAGCACCCCGATCGGGTCATCGAGAAGGCCGTCTTCGGCATGCTGCCCAAGACCTCGCTGGCGCGGCAGAAGCTGCGCGGCAAGCTGAAGGTGTACGCCGGGGCGGAGCACCCGCACGCGGCGCAGCAGCCCAAGCCGTACTCCGTCACCCCCTCCAAGGCGAGCGCATGACCGCAGCACCCGAATTCCGCTGGCAGGCCGTCGGCCGGCGCAAGACCAGCGTGGCCCGGGTCTACCTGACCCCCGGCACCGGCAAGTGGGACATCAACGGCCGCACGCTGGGTGACTACTTCCCTCGTCCCTCCCTGGTTCAGCACATCCAGCAGTCCTTCACCGCCACCGACACCCTCGGCGCGTTCGACGTGAAGGCGCACGTGAACGGCGGAGGCCAGGCCGGACAGGCCGGCGCGCTCCGGCTCGCCATCGCGCGGGCGCTGGTGGAGGCCGACGGGCAGCACCGGACCAAGCTCCGGGGCGCGGGCCTGCTCACGCGGGACCCCAGGGCCGTCGAGCGGAAGAAGCCGGGTCGCCCGGGAGCGCGGAAGCGCTTCCAGTTCAGCAAGCGGTAGGCGACAGGCGGACCCGCCCCGCGGCATCCCCTCCACCCGGCGGACGGGCGGACAGGCGGACGGTTCGATCGAAAAGCGAAGTTACTTTTGAAGTTTCCGCCTGTCCGCCGGGCGGAAGTGAAGTGTGGGGCGGGTCCGCCTGTCCGCCCTCTAATACGCACACCGAGCGGATCCCGCGCCCGGTGCCCCTGCGGGGGTTGGCGCGGGAGATGAAGCCGGTGGACGAACAACCACTCGAACGGAAGGACGCCGTACCCGCATGGCACAGCCGCAATTGCAGGATCTGCTCGAGGCCGGAGTCCATTTCGGCCATCAGACCCGCCGCTGGAACCCCAAGATGCGCCGCTTCATCTTCGCGGAGCGGTCGGGCATCTACATCATCGATCTCCAGAAGACCCTCCGCCAAATTCAGAAGGCCCAGGAGCTGCTCCGCAGCGTGGTCCTCAAGGGCGAGGGCGTGCTCTTCGTCTGCACCAAGAAGCAGCTCAAGGCCATCGTGCAGGCCGAGGCGCAGGACTGCGGGGCCTTCTACGTCACCGAGCGCTGGCTCGGCGGCATGCTCACCAACTTCCAGACCCTGAAGAAGCAGATTCGCCGCCTCCGGGAGCTGGAGCAGGGCGCCGCCGACGGCGACTTCGAGAACTACACCAAGAAGGAGAAGCTGCTCTTCGAGCGCGAGCGGGTGAAGCTGAGCCGCAACCTCGAGGGCATCAAGCAGCTCGGCCGGCTGCCGGGCGCGCTCTTCGTGGTGGACGCCAAGAAGGAGAAGATCGCGGTCGCCGAGGCCAACAAGCTGGGCATTCCGGTCGTGGCGATCGTGGACACCAACGCCGATCCGGACGTGATCACGGTGCCGATTCCGGGCAACGACGACGCGATCCGCTCGGTCTCGCTCATCACGGCCGCGCTCTCCGACGTGATCAAGGAGGCCCGCGCCCAGATGCCGATGCGCGAGGTGGCCGAGGACCTCGAGGCCGAGACCTACAGCACGGACACGGGCTCCGAGGGCGACTCCGAGGCCGACCGCAAGCGCCGGCGCCCGCGCCGCAAGCGGCGGCCGAAGCCCGAGGCGATCGCCGCCCGGCTCAAGACGGAAGCCGAAGGCGCTCCCGAGACGCCCGCGCCCGCGGGGGCCGGCGAGCCCGGCGCGTAAGCCCGGCGGACCGGATCCGTGAGTGCCTCCGCCGCTCCTGGCCCGTGCGGGCCGTGAGCGGCGGTCTTACTATTCAGCCCGAGAGCGACCAGAGGATGACGAGGACGACATGGCAAGCGTGACGATTTCCCCGAAGGACGTGAGCGAGCTGCGGGCGCGCACCGGCGCTGGCATGATGGACTGCAAGCGCGCGCTGGAGGAAGCCGGCGGCGACATGGACAAGGCCGCGGAGATCCTGCGGAAGAAGGGGATCGCCAAGGCGGAGAAGCGCGCCGGCCGGGTCGCCTCGCAGGGGCTGGTGGTGAGCTACATCCACCACAACCAGCAGGTGGGCGTCCTCCTCGAGCTCAACTCCGAGACCGACTTCGTGGCCCGCAACGAGGCCTTCAGCCAGCTCGCGCGGGACATCGCCCTCCATATCGCCTCGGCGGACCCGGTCGGCGTCACGCCGGACGACATCCCGGCCGAGCTGCTCGAGCGCGAGCGCCGGATCGCGGAGGAGCAGGTCGCCGCCGAGGGGAAGCCGGAGAACATCCGGGCGAAGATCGTCGAAGGCAAGCTGAAGAAGTTCGTCGCGGAGCGCACGCTGCTGGAGCAGCCGTACGTCCGGGACGACAAGATCACCGTCGGGGAGCTGATCAAGGAGGCGTCCGGCAAGCTGGGCGAGACCATCTCGGTCCGCCGCTTCGCCCGGTTCCAGATCGGGGCCGCTTGATGGCCCTCGCCTACACCCGCGCCCTGCTCAAGCTGTCGGGCGAGGCGCTGGCGGGGGAGAAGGGTAGCGGTCTCGATTTCCACGTGGTCGAGGCCTTCGCGGAGGAGATCAAGGCGGTGGGCCCCC
>DATABZ010000266.1:0-2401 GCA_036259315.1 Gemmatimonadales bacterium
CATCGACCTCGAGATCGCCCAGCGCGAGCACCGGCAGTTCGTGTCGGTGCTCAAGCGCTTCGCCAAGGTGCACCAGGTCCGCGAGCTGCTCGCCGAGATCCTGGCGGAGCCCGAGGCGCGCGACTTCCTGATCAGCAAGACGATGGACGTCGTTCCCCTGGACGACCTCGCGCAGCAGCTCGGCACCATGCCCGCCGCCCAGATCGTGGAGATGCTGGTCCAGGGTACCCGGGAGGAGAGCGGCCCGATCACCACCGCCCTCAACGAACAGGGGTTCGCCTTTCCGCCCCTGCCCAATCTCTACTTTCCGCGCGACATCGGCATGGTGATCGGCCGGCATGCCGTGGTCGGCTCGATGCGCTACGGGGTGCGGTGGACCGAGGAGCTGCTCATCAAGTCGCTGTTCGTCTTCCATCCGGAGCTGGCGAACGCGGGCCTGCTCTACGACGGCTCCGAGGAGCGGCGCAGCAACTACACCCTGGAGGGCGGCGACGTCCACTATCTCCGCCCGGACCTGCTGGTCGTCGGGTTCAGCGAACGGACCTCGCCCGCGGCGCTCGACCGGCTCTGCGACGTGGCCTTCGAGCGGGGGCTCGCCACCGACGTGCTCGTGGTCGTGCTGCCCAACGCGCCGACCGCGATCCACCTGGACATGATCTTCAGCCACGTGGACCACGAGCTCTGCGTGGTGTTCCCTCCGCATTTCGTGGGGCCCGAGCGGCTGGCGGTGCTGCACCGGCGGAAGGGCCGCGACGGGGTGCGGGAAATGCCCGACTTCTTCTCGGCCGCCAGGGAGCTGGGGCTGCCCCTGGAGCCGATCTTCGCCGGCGGCAGCGACCGCACCCGCCAGGAGCGGGAGCAGTGGAGCTCCGCCTGCAACTTCCTCGCGGTGCGCCCGGGGACGATCATCAGCTACCGGCGCAACGACGCGACGCTCTGCGAGCTGGAGCGGGCCGGGTTCCGGCTGGTGTCCGCGGTCAACTTCCTCGCCTTCGACGACTGGCGGGACGCCAAGCACCGCACCGCGATCACGGTCGATGGGTCCGAGCTCGCGCGGGGCGGCGGCGGACCCCGGTGCATGTCACTGCCGGTCCGGCGGGGCCAGCTGTGACCGGTCTCGCCGTCCATCCCAGCACCACGCTGGTCGAGCGGGTGCACGGGGTCCTCCGCACCGGTCCACAGTCTTCCGCCATGCTCTGCCGCGACGTTCTGGGCCTGAGTGAGGCTCCCGTCGTGATCTGCGACCGTATCGCGGTCGCCCTGCTGGGCTCGGATCCGCGGATCCGCCGGATTCCCGACGGCCGGTGGGGGCTCGTGCCGGAGGTGCAGGGCTCACCGCTGCTCGAGGAGTGTGCCTTCGCGGTGGTGGACGTGGAGACCACCGGCATGCGGGCCCTCGGCAGCGACCGGATCACCGAGATCGCCGTCGTGGTCGTCTGCGGCGGTCGCAGAGAGGTGGTCTTCGAGTCGCTGGTGAATCCCGGCCGGCCGATTCCCCCGGCGATCCGCGCGATCACCAATATCAGCGACGACATGGTACGGCAGGCACCTGCCTTCGCCGAGGTGTGCGACCGGGTGGTGGAGTCGCTCGCCGGGCGGGTGTTCGTCGCCCACAACGCGCGATTCGACTGGAACTTCGTGAGCGCCGAGGTGCGGCGCGCGCGCGACCTCGCCCTGGACGGGCCCCGGCTCTGCACCGTGCGGCTCGCGCGACGGCTGGTGAAGGGGGTCGCCTCCTGCGGTCTCGACAGCCTCACGCACTGGTTCGGCTTCTCCAACGGCTCGCGCCACCGCGCCGCCGGCGACGCCCTGGTGACGGCCGAGCTGCTCGAGCGGCTGCTGGCGCTCGCGCGCGAGGAGGGAGCCCGGACCCTCCAGGACCTGGCCGCCATCGAGAGCCGCCGCGCCCCGCGCCGCCCGCGCCGGCGCCGGCTCGCCATGCCCACCGAGCCGCGCGCGGACTCGGCCCCCGAGGTGCTCTCGTGACGCTCTCTCGCAGCTTTCAGGTGGGCGGCCTCCGGTGCCACCTGCTCGAAGGCGGGCTCCAGCGGCTGGATGGCGGAGCGATGTTCGGCGTGGTGCCCTATCCCCTCTGGAGCAAGCGGGTCCGGCACGACGAGCGGCACCGCATCCCCCTCGCCATGCGCTGCCTCCTGGTGGAACACGCAGAGGGCCCCGTGCTCATCGACACGGCGCTCGGCAACAAGGAGGACCGGAAGTTCCTCGACATCTACGGAGTCGAGAACGACGGGTTGGAGGGCGCCACCCAGCTGGAGGACGCGCTCGCGGTCGCGGGCTTCCTGCCGCGGGACGTGCGCTGGGTGATCAACACCCATCTCCATTTCGACCACGCCGGCGGCAACACCACGCTGGACCCCGAGCTGGAAGACGACCCCCGGCG
>DATABZ010000267.1:0-4410 GCA_036259315.1 Gemmatimonadales bacterium
GATCCTCGTGCCGCTCCAGACCGCGAAGTACCGCGTGTTCGGCTCCGACCGACTTCGCTCCCTGGCCGTGCAGGTGGCGGACGGCGTTCCCCTCGAGCAGGGTATGGTAGACCTCGAGCGGGTGCTGCGCCGGGAGCACCGCATCCGGCCCGGCATGGAGAACGACTTCACCATCCGCAACCAGCAGGATCTCCTCGCGACCCAGCAGCAGACCACTCAGGTGTTCACCACCCTGCTCGCCAGCATCGCGGCGGTGAGCCTCCTGGTGGGCGGCATCGGGATCATGAACATCATGCTGGTCTCGGTGACCGAGCGCACCCGGGAGATCGGCGTCCGCAAGGCGCTCGGCGCCACCCGGGGCAACATCATGCTCCAGTTCCTGGTCGAGGCGCTCGCGCTCTGCCTCGTGGGAGGGCTCCTCGGCGTTCTGCTCGGCATCGGCACCGCGGTCGCGCTCTCCCGGATCATGCAGTGGAACACGCTGATCTCACCCGCGGCCGTCACCATCGCGTTCGGGTTCAGTGCCCTGGTGGGTCTCTTCTTCGGGATCTGGCCCGCGCGCCGCGCCGCGTCGCTCGATCCCATCGTCGCGCTGAGGTACGAGTAGGGTGAGCGAGAAGCCGCCCGTGAAGCGGCATCATGGCGTGGTGCGGCTCACGCACTGGCTCACCGCCGTCCTCCTGGCGGGCATGATCGCGAGCGGGCTGCAGATCTACGGCGCGTTCCCCCGCTTCGGTCCCCGCGAAGACCCCTACGCACTGCCGAACCCCTGGGCGGGAGAGAGCTTTCCGGAATGGGCCCGGCTCGGCGGCTGGCTGGCGGGCGGGCTCAACTGGCACTTCGCCCTCGCATGGCCGTTCGTCATCACCGGGCTGATCTACCTCGGCTTCCTCGCCGCCTCCGGCGAGTGGCGGTCCCTCCTCTTCCGCCGCCGCGATGTCCGTCCCGCGCTCGACATGCAGCTCTATTACCTGCGGCTCCGGCGGGACCACCCGCCGCAGGGGAAGCACAACGCGCTCCAGAAGGCGGCCTATACCGGGATCGTGGTCCTCGGCGCAATTTCGGTGTTGACCGGATTCGCCATCTACAAGCCGGTGCAGCTCTGGTGGCTCACCGCGCTCTTCGGTGGGTACGAGCTCGCCCGCTACTGGCACTTCGTCGCGGTGTGGATCTTCGTGGCGTTCACGCTGCTGCACGTGGTGCTCGTGGTCCTGGTGGATCCGGCGTCGCTCCGCGCCATGATTACCGGGTGGTACCACGGGAGGTTCCCGAGCCATGATTGATCGATCTGAGGCTCCCGAGTCATGACTGATCGATCCGGCGCAGGGAGTCGCGCCGGCGAGCACCGCAGCGACGTGAGCCGCGATCCGGCGAGCCGCGAGCCCGTGAGCCGCGAGCCCGTGAGCCGCCGCGACTTCTTCCGGATCGGTCTCGCGGGTGGGCCGGCGTCGCTGGTGGCCGCATGCGGGTGGGACGGCGGCGCGTTCCTCGAGCCGAAGCTGCGCGCGTTCAGCCGAATCAACGATTGGGTGGGCGAGAGGATCTTCCTGTCCCGAAGCCGGCTCGCGCCCGAGTACCCGGTCTCGGCCCGGACGCCGGAGCGGCACTTTCCCGCGTACTCGATCACCTGGAACCGGCGGCGCGCCTACCCCGCGCCTCCGCGCGACTGGTCGCTCGAGGTGGACGGTCGGGTCCGCTCGCCCCAGCGGTTCACTCTCGAGATGCTGGAGGGATTGCCCCGGGTCTCCTACACGGTGAAGCACCACTGTGTAGAGGGCTGGACGGCGATCGGCACCTGGACCGGTGTCCCGGTCTCGGTGATCGCGGAGCTGGTGCGGCCGCTGCCGGAGGCGCGCTACCTTCGATTCGACTCGTTCGACAGCGGCTACTCCAACGGCTGGGACCTCGCCAGCGCGATGCACCCGCAGACCATCCTGGCCTACGCCTTCAACGACCGGCCGCTCACCCGGCAGCGCGGGGCGCCGGTGCGGCTCTACTCCCCCATAAAGCTCGGCTACAAGCTCACGAAGTACGTCACCGCGATGAGCTTCACCCGGGAGCGGCACGGCGGGTACTGGGAGGACCAGGGCTATCCCTGGCACGCCGGCGTCTAGTCTCCTCGCACCCGCCGGACTGACGCTGGGGCTCCTCGCGGCACGCATCGCCGCGGCGCCACCACTCTCCGACCCCACGGGCGTGCCGCTCCCGCCGGGGCTGCACCTCAAGGCCCCGTCGTCCTATGTCGTGCTCGCCCCGGTGTATTCCCTCTGGGACGGTGCCGCGATGCTGAGCCTGAGCCGGCTCGAGGGATTCGTGCTCGGCCTCGCGCTGCTCTTCCTGGTCTGGCGCATCGCGCGGGGACTCGTCGCCCGCCGCTTTTCCCTGCGCGCCGAGCTCCGCTCGCTGGCGGGGGCGGTCGTGCTGCTGGCGCTGTTCGTCGGTGGGGGACTGCTGTCCCACCGGCCCATGCTCGAGCTCGACGGCCTGAGCCCGGACCTGGCGGCCGTGGACTTTCACAGCCACACCAGCGCCTCGCACGACGTGCGGGGGACGGCGATGGCCGGGTACGACACCGAGAAGAACCTCCAGTGGCACGACCGGGCCGGCTTCGACGCCGTGTTCGTCACCGATCACAACACCACCGCCGGCCTGGTGCCGACCGACGTGCCGGTGGCGCTCTGCCGCGGGCGCGAGGTGAGCGCCTGGCGGGCGCACATCGTCCTGCTCGGCGGGGAGCTGGACTCGGTGCGCGGGCCGTACCGCCGCGACTGGGCCGGCCTGCTCCAGCTCCTGGAGGACGCCGACACCACCTACGGCGCGCTGTCCGTCGCCTCGATCCCGGAGTACGAGCGCAACCACTGGCACCGGCTCGACTCCCTGGCGGCGTCGGGGCTGGACGGCTTCGAGGTGGTGAACGCGTCGCCGAAGGCGAACGAGCTCTCGCGCGCGCGGCGCGACTCGGTGATCGCCCTGGCACGGCGCAGCGGCAAGTTCGTGGTCGGCGTGAGCGACCACCACGGGTGGGGCGCCACCAGCATGGTCTGGAGCCTGGTGAGCGTTCCCGGATGGCCTGCCCGTCCCGACCGGCTCTGCACCGGGGTGATGGACGCCCTCCAGGCGGGCTACCCCGCGGTGCGGATCGTCGAGCGGCACCGGGTTCGGGCCGACGCCTGGTGGCCCCTCTGGCTCACGCCACTCGGCCTCCTGTGGGAGACGTGGCGCGGGATGGGGTGGGAGCTGACGGCGGCCTGGCTGGCGTGGATCTGGGCGCTCTGGGTGGTCGGCCGTACCCGGCACCTGCCCCATCCATAGGGGTAAGGGCCTCAGGGCAACCTTCCAGGCGACAGCCTTCCAGGGCACAGCTCCCACACCGTACGTCGCGCCCTCACCGCGACGAGCCGCCCTGGGTACATTGGGTATCATGCCACGTACCCGCTTTCTCGGCACCGGCTTCGCCGTGCCCGACCGCGTCGTGACCAACGACGATCTCTCCCAGATGATGGACACCAGCGACGAGTGGATCCGGACCCGAACGGGGATCCAGCAGCGCCACTGGGTGAGGGAGGGCGAGACCGGGGTGGACCTGGCGCTCGCCGCCACGCACCGCGCCCTGGAGATGGCCGGCGTGAAGCCGTCGTCGGTGGACGCGATCGTCTATGCGACGTCGAGTCCCGATCACTTCGCTCCGGGCAACGGCGTGTTCCTCCAGCGGGCCCTCGGCGTCGGCACCGTGCCGGCGATCGACATCCGAACCCAGTGCAGCGGGTTCGTCTACGCGTTGTCGGTAGCGGACGCGTGGGTGCGGACCGGGCAGTACCGACGGATCCTGGTGGTGGGCAGCGAGGTGCAGTCCACCGGGCTCCAGACCACCACCGAGGGCCGGAACGTCTCCGTCATCTTCGCCGACGGCGCCGGCGCCGTGGTGCTCGGGCCCTCCGACAGCGAAGACCGGGGCATCATGGCCTTCGATCTCCACTCCGAGGGCGCTCACGCGGAGAAGCTCTGGGTGGACAGTCCCGGGTCCATGTACCACCCCAGGGTGTCGATCGACCACATCGAGGCGGGACGCCACTACCTCGACATGGACGGCAAGGAGGTCTTCCGCCACGCGGTGGTCCGCATGCCCGAATCGGTCCGCGCGGTCCTCGCCGCCGTCGGCCGCACGACCGCCGATCTCAAGCTCCTGCTCGCCCACCAGGCCAATCTCCGCATCGCCGAGATGATGCAGCGGGAGCTCTGCCTGCGGGACGACCAGGTCTACAACAACATCATGTGGTACGGCAACACGACGGCGGCGACGATCCCGATTCTCCTGGATGAATGCGTGCGAGCGGGCCGGATTCAGGAGGGAGACCTGATCGCGCTGACCGCCTTCGGGAGCGGGTTCTTGTGGGGGAGCGCGGCCGTGGT
>DATABZ010000268.1:0-4955 GCA_036259315.1 Gemmatimonadales bacterium
GCCGTCGGTACGTGGGGCGTGGATCGCGGAACGCGTGGGGGCGGACAGGCGGACGGGCGGACAGGCGGACGGGCGGACAGGCGAGTCCCGGGAGCGGACTGGCGCTGCAGAAGCGGACGCGGACTTCCGGCCTGAGCAGTCCGCCTGTCCGCCCGTCCACCCGTCCGCCCGTCCGCCCGTCCGCCTGTCCGCCCGTCCGCCTGTCCGCCCCCACGCGTTCCGCGATCCACGCCCCACGTACCGACGGCAGCCCATCACGAGCGTCCCGGCCAAGGGGCCCGCTGGTGTCGTACACCCGCAAGGGCCGCTCGCCGCCGGTGAGCGCGATCTCTCGCATCGGCACGCGGATTCCGCGCGAGCCCTCGACGTACACTTTGGTGGAATTCGGGAACGCGTCGCCGTAGGACTGGGCGGGCGCATGGGGCAGCGAGGCGGTCATTGTGGATGCTCCCTCCGGCGACGAGAAGGGAGCGACGGGTGACACCAGGTCGCCCGCGCCGCGCTCCCTTCGCCGGTATCAGCCGGATCAGGTTCCAAGGGTACGATCTCAATCAGGCGACGGAGTCCCTGATGCCCCTGGCGGCAGGTGAAGTGTATCGCGGTGGCCGGGAGGGCGACAGCGCCGTGTGCGGCGCAGCCGAGTCAGGCGCACATAAGTCGTTGAGCTACAAAGCAGTAGACCGGTGTCCCACGCCGCTCCTTCGCCTACCCTTATGGAAACGCCAAACGGGAGGTACATTGGCGCGTCGTCCACAGCCGTTTCGATGTCCCATTCACTCGACTAGGAGCGTGCCAATGCCCCGTTCTCTGCTGCTTTCCCTCGTCGCCGCGTTCACGCTGGCGGCCTGCGCCCAGCAGGCCGACACCGGCGCCGCGCCGGCGCCTGAGACAGCCGAAGCGCCCGAAGCTCAGGCGCTCCCGGCCGACACCGCCGCCGTCGTCGACGACACCACCGCTCCGGCCGACGAGACCGTCCCGGCCGAGGAGCCGGCCGCCGACGAGACCGTCCCGGCGGACGAGTCCGTGATCGAGGAGCCCACGGTCGAGGAGACCGTACCGGCCGAGGACACCGTCCCGGTCGAGGAGCCCGCTGCGGAAGAGACGACGGACGAGACCTGGCCGTCGGACACCACGTCGGCCGACAGCACCGGTTACTGAGCGCTGTTGACAGGCGTATCGTCGTGCGCTAGCCTAGGATCATGAGCACTCTCGGCGCCCGTCGTTCCCGGCTGCACCCCCCCGCCTCGCGGCTGATGGCGGCGGTGTGTTGTTGTATGTCCGGTGATTACCCCGACGGGACTACCTAGCGCGCGCCCCGAAGTCTTGCTGTACCCGGCCCGCAGGATGTCCTGCGGGCCTTTCTTTTTGTGGGTAGTCGACGCGCGAAACGGTGGAGTGCGGATGCGGATCGTACGAGACATCGACGGGGAGATCGGCGAGGAGTCTTCGCCCGAGCGGGTCGTCGCCTGGGTGCTGCGCCGCTTTGCCGGCCGGCGCCTCGTGGTGACCACCGGGTTCGGCATGGAGGGCTGCGCGCTCATCGACATGATCGCACGCCTCGGCGCCTCCGTCCCCGTGCTCTATCTCGACACCGGCTTCCTCTTCCCCGAGACACTCCGGCTGCGCGACCGGATGGCCGCGCGCTATCCCCATCTGCGCTTCGAGCGGCGCGCGACCTCGCTGACCCCCGAGGAGCAGGCGTCGAGCTACGGCCCCGACCTCTGGGCCCGCGAGCCCGACGCGTGCTGCACCATTCGCAAAGTGGAGCCGATGCGCGAAGCACTGGCCGACGTGGACGTCTGGGTAACGGGCCTGATGCGGAGCCAGTCCCCTTCGCGCGCGGGGCTCCGCGTGGTCGAGTGGGACTGGCAGTACCAGCTCCTGAAGGTGAGCCCCCTGGCGAACTGGGACCGCGCGAAGGTGTGGGAGTACGTGCGGCAGCACGGCGTGCCCTACAACGAGCTCCACGACCGCGGCTATCCCACGCTGGGGTGCACCCACTGCACCCTCCCGGTCGCCGGGAACAGCACCGGCGAGTACACCCGCGAGGGTCGCTGGACCGGGCGGAGCAAGCTCGAGTGCGGGTTGCACCAGATCGAGGGACGGACGGGGTACCGCCGTTCCGCCGGCGGCGTGGGGGTGGGCGGCAGGGTACCGCCGCGGGAGTAGGGCGAGGCGGCAGGGTACCGCCGGAGCAGTAGGGCGGCGCGGCGGGGTACCGCCCTGCTCGTGCCGGGCACACACACGATCGGAGCAGGCATGTCCAAGGACTCGAAGGTCGAGCAGGCCAAGCGCCAGAGCCGGCATCTCCGCGGCACCATCGCGGAGACGCTGCTGGCGGACGTCACCCACTTCGAGGGCGACGACGTCACACTGCTCAAGTTCCACGGCACCTACCAGCAGGACGATCGTGATGCCCGCAAGCGCCGAGACGAGAGCGCGGAGAAGGCGTACGCCTTCATGGTGCGGGTGGCACTGCCGGCGGGCGCGCTCGACGCGGACCAGTACCTCGCGCTCGAGGAGGTGGCCGACCGCTGGGCCAACGGGACCCTTCGGGTCACCACCCGGCAGGGATTCCAGTTCCACGGCGTGCTGAAGCGAGGGCTCAAGGAGACCATCGCCGAGGTGAACCGCAGGCTCATGACCACGCTCGCCGCCTGCGGAGACGTCTCCCGCAACGTGATGGGCTGCCCGGCGCCGGTTGCCGACGAGGCGCACGCCGCCGTCCGCGCCGTCGCCCTGGGCATCGCCGAGCGGCTCCGTCCCGCGTCCAGGGCGTACCACGAGATCTGGCTCGACGGGGAGAAGCAGGTCTCCACCGAGGAGGAGCCCTTCTACGGCGACGCCTACCTCCCGCGGAAGTTCAAGACCGGCGTCGCGCTCTCGACCGACAACTGCGTGGACATCTGGTCGCAGGACGTCGGGCTGGTGGCGGTCGTGGACGGCCGCTCGGTCCTCGGGTTCAACGTGCTGGTGGGCGGCGGGTTGGGCATGACCCACCACAAGGCGGACACCGCCGCGCGGCTGGCGCAGCCGCTCGGCTTCGTGGCCGTGGAGCACGCGGTCGAGGCGGCGCAGACCGTCGCCGCGATCTTCCGGGACCACGGCAACCGCGCCGACCGCCGCCATGCGCGGCTCAAGTACCTGCTGGCCGAATGGGGCATGGAGCGGTTCCGGGCGGAGTTCGAGCGCCGGATCGGTTTCGTGCTGCACCCCGCGGTGGAGCTCCCTGCACTCCCCTACCACGATCATCTCGGCCGCCACCGGCAGCCGGACGGCCGATGGTTCTACGGCGTGTTCATCCAGAGCGGCCGCATCACCGATACGGGCACCCACCGGCTGAAGACGGCGCTTCATGAGATCGTCGCACGCCTGCGGCCGGGTGTCCGACTCACCGGGCAGCAGAACCTGCTGCTCACCGACCTCGACGACCTCGCCGTGAGATCGGTGGAGACCATCCTCCGGCAGCACGGCGTGACGCCGGCGTCGGAGCTGTCGGCAGCCCGTCGCTTCTCCATGGCCTGCCCCGCGCTGCCGACCTGCGGCCTGGCGGTCGCCGAGTCGGAGCGCGCGATCCCGGATCTGCTCGACGGGTTGGAGGCGGAGCTGAGCGCGCTCGGCCTGCGCGACGAGCCGCTCACCATCCGGATGACGGGCTGCCCCAACGGCTGCGCTCGCCCCTACACCGCCGACATCGCGTTCGTCGGCCGCTCGCTCGGCCTCTACAACGTCTACGTCGGCGGGGGGCTCGCTGGCGACCGGGTGGTGGACCTCTTCCGGGCCGACGTGCGCGCCGAGGAGCTGCTCGAGGCCGTGCGGCCGCTCCTGGTGCGGTGGGCGGCGGAGCGAGGTCAGGGCGAAGGGCTGAGTGACTTCTACCAGCGCCTCGTTGGGCGTACCGAGCGACGGACCTCGGTCACGGGGCGCGAGGAGCCCACCGCGGATCTGGTGACCCTGGCGGTAGGCTCGTGAGCGGCGGCCTCGTGCTGGCCGCCCACGGCTCGCGGCGCGATCCGGCCGCCAACGCGCTGGTGCGGCGCCTGGCCCAGGCGATACGCCAGCGCAGGTTGTTCCACGAGGTCGCGGTCGCGTTCCACCAGGGGGAGCCCGGGTTCGACCGCGTGCTCGACGAACTCGAGGCCGACGCCGTTACCGTCGTGCCCGTGATGACCAGCGCGGGGCACTACGCCGACGTGGTACTGCCCGAGGCGCTCGCCCGGAACCGCCGCTATTCGGCGGTGCGTCTTCGGGTCACGCCGCCGGTCGGCTCGCACCCCGGCATCGCACCGCTCGTGGCCCGACGGGTGAGCGAGCTGCTGCGGGAGCACGGCCTGCAGCGCGGCGAGACGGCAGTGCTCCTCGCAGGGCACGGCACCCGACGTCATGCCGCGAGCCGGGACACGACCCTCCGCCTCGCGGAGACGCTCCAGCGCCGCGGCGTGGCGGGCCACGTGCTCGCCGGGTTCCTCGACGACGATCCCACGCTGGCCGAGGCGCTGGCTAGGACACGGGCGGCAGCCGTGGTCGTGCTGCCGTTCCTCGTCGGCGGCGGCAGCCATGCCGGCGAGGACGTGCCCCGCGCCCTCGGCGTCGAGCCGGGCGAGCTGCCGGTCACCGGGCGCGTGGACGGCCGGCTCGTCGCGGTGGACCAGGCGATCGGAACCCTGCCCGGCATCGTGGACATCATCGTGGACCTCGCGCGGCGGCACCCGCCGCCAGCGCCCCGCTTCACGCGCCGCGGCGGGAACCCGGGCCGGGTCGTCCCCGGCAAGGTGCACCTCGTCGGTGGCGGTCCGGGCGATCCGGGGCTCATCACCGCCCGCGGCCTCGAGCTCCTGCGGCGAGCGGACGTCGTGGTGCACGACCGGCTGGTCGCACCGGCGTTGCTGGACGAAGCGCCCCCGGGCGCCGAGCTGCTCGACGTGGGCAAGGGGCGGGGACATGCTGCCCTCTCC
>DATABZ010000269.1:0-3251 GCA_036259315.1 Gemmatimonadales bacterium
CGACCAGCTTCGACAGCTCGGCCGAATGCGCGCGGGCGGCGGCTTCCGCGACCTCGGGCGTGAGCCACCGCAGCCCGGCCGGCGCGGCGGCATCGGCCGGGAGCGCGCTCGAGGGAAGCCGCGCCTCGCCCGCGGCGTACGGGCCTGCGAGGCGCTCGACCGTGCGCTGCAGCGACGCCGTGCCCGGCGCGGGCGCCAGGCCCGTCCGCCCGGCCGTCGGGTGGTCGCAGCCGGCCGCGAGCAAGGCGCAGGCGGCGAGCGCGCATCGAAGGATTCTGGACATCGTCATACGCCTCACATCGGGGCGCGGATGAATGCGTGGGAAAGGGACGGCGTGGGCGCCAGGTCCCTCCGCCGGCCGCGGCTTACTGGGCCTCGGCCGGACAGGCGATCTCCTTCCACACGCAGACGTTGCCGCTGCATGCGACGATGTAGCACCGGACCCCCTGCGCGGAGAGCGGCTTCGGACCGGCCACCGCGGCGAGGGCGCCGCCGCCGAGCACCGCCACGACGGCGACCCACCAGCTGGTGCGAGCGAGCGAACGGACCATGACGCTGCCTCCTTGAAGCGAAATGATGATGACGACCGGATCGGTTCCTTCCGCCCAGGCGCGGCGGACGCGGCTGGGCGGGCCGCGAGGGTTCGAGAGAAGGTCCAAAACGGGCGCTCCAATCCCGGAGGATGGCACCCGGCGCACGCGCCTGCCCGTGTGGGAGATCGCGGCCCAGGGGAGGGAGAGAGCCAGTGCAGAGTGTTTGATTTAAGCGATTTAACCAACCCGGAAGAGCCCGGCGCAATTCTCTCGACCACTCCTTTTGAACAGATTAGTCGCAACTACCGGCTTGTGTCAAGTGTCGTGAAAGGTCTAGCGGAGCCCACCACATCGAGTATGCACCGATCCCCACTACCGATGAGCTCATGGAGTGCCTGGGAGCGCGGCAGACGCGACCGTCCCCCTGCGGTACAGGCAGGTGATCGAGATCATTCACGCAGTCCAGGGAGGACACCGAAGAGGGTGGTAGCACGAAGGGGTGGCGGACACTTCCGCCACCCCTCGATTCGTTTTCCGTGGAACAACAGCGAGTGGCCTTTACTTCGCTCTCGGCCGCGAAAGGATCGTCGTGGGCATCGGCCAGGAACGTGGCCCCGGATCCACGGCTGGTCCTCCGCGTACGGCTCCGTCGGCGCCAGGTACGCCCCCAGGTCGTCCGCCGGCCAGCGCACCGTCGTCAGGTCGAGGACGCCCGCCGTGCTCCCGTTCGCGTAGGTTCTACGCGCGGGTTCTGCGTCAAGTCGGCGGTGGCGGTGGTACTGGGCTGTGAATGGAAACGGCGGTTGCGTCATGTGACCGCCGGGGGTCAGTGAGCAGCGGGCGGGTGCTCAGGACAGGCGGGAGGCTCCGTCGAGAAGTCGACGACGGTCTCTCCTCGTTCGATTCGGCACGGCTTCCGTCTACCTCTGTAGCCTGTGACTGTGACGTCGTCCGCGGTTTCGAAGACGCTGTCCGCCCCCGCGGACCGGAGCTCGTAGTGAGCGTCCGACCTCCTGTATCGACCATGCGCCCCCACGAATCGTATATCAGCCGTCCCGACCCTTCTGGCAGGGTCGGGATGATCTGATCGATAGACTTCGGGAGCGAGCCGTGTGTCTGATCGTATGCGTGAACAAACCATTGCAGGCGCCCCAGCCGAACGGCCGATGCGTTCTCCCGGCTTCCGTACAGCGTCACATCCGTATCGCCGACGGTTACCCGTGGGGTCGTATCCGCGGGTATCGTGTCCAGGGCTTCCGGCGAGGCCACTGGCATCGCGCTCACGCTCTTGGCAGGCCCCGCGCAGGATAGGGAGGCCCCCAGCACGCCCAATCTCATCCAGCACGCGAGGCGGCGAGGACGGTCGGAAAACCCTGTTCTCATCGCGTGGCAGTCGCTCATTGAACTAGGGTATTCTGGAGCCGCGATGGTCCGAAGGTGGGGACCCAGCTCACCCCCACGCTCGCTCCAGCAGGTGCCGGTAGGCGGCCAAACCGTATGTAGCTGCCCACGACCAGATCATCTCGCGAGTAATAAGATAAGTTTAGACCGCTTAGGGGTGACGAGAAGGGTCCCCCCCTCTCGCGCAGGGACGAGGGTCATTCTTTCGACTTAGATTCGCTCGGGCAGGCTTACGTTGGTGACGAGACGCTGTTCGCCGCGGCTTACAAACCGGAAGGACAGCACTTCCGTTCGGCCACGGTACTCGAACCCGAATCTCACGAACGTAGTGTCGTTGCGGACAGTACCTCCCAGCGGTTGCAAGCCCTCTCCCGCGGCTCGAAGCAACTCCGGCTCATCCTCATATGAAAGACGCATCCAATTCAGCGGCACGGTGTCCGCCGACATGGTCCGAACAGTCTCGAAATCGCCGTGTGAGGCAGCCACAACGAATTCTTGGGCGGCTGGCGTGTACTCGGCGAACCGGCCGCGGTCCATGTCACAGGCGAGACAAAGTCCTGCGACCGCTAGACACCGTAGTCCGCCGAAGATTGATCGGTGCATTTCTTTCTCTCTCAGCCCCGTCCGCAACGGACCGGCTGACCATAGGCTCTGTGATAACGGTTTTCAGCGGGCACCCCATCCGGCCACCCATCGCGATTACCCCGAACGGCGGATAGTGAGCCGTGACCGATCAGCTCGTGAGCGATGAGCGCACCCAGATCCCACGCCGTCCCCGAGTTCCAGTTCAGGACGCACCCGAGCCGCGGGAAAACCGGAGTATCGTATGGTTCGCCAATGTCACCAGGGACGATTACCGCATGCCATGTGTTTGGAATCCGGAGCGCTGGTCCAAACGACGATACTCGGAGTCGATCTCGTGGAGTTGCATACCGGACGATAAACGTCCTGCTCGTTGAGCTCACCATCGCGCTGAAGATTGTTCTGTTCCGCTTCAGGTGGTCTCTTCCATCGTCCTGCACAGTATTCGCATCGACGCAGTTTTCGCGATCCAGGTCGAATGTCGTTCCGCTCGCAGCCTCGGTCCCCTGTTTCAGACTTTGTATCTGGGACGATGTTCCTCGGAAGCATACCTTCAAACCATACGGATCCGAATATGACACCGCGTCCCCGCCTCCGAACGCATACAGGTTGAGCCCCCCCGCGATCCCGATCGGGTCCTCCTGCGTGAAGCGCCCCGTCTGCGGATCGTAATACCGGTTGCGTCGATAAAGCCAGCCGTTCGCGTCCCGGATGTTGCCGATGAGCGCGCCGATC
>DATABZ010000270.1:0-3589 GCA_036259315.1 Gemmatimonadales bacterium
GGCGAGTTCGCGCTGAGCACCAGGCCCAGCTCTCCCGCCTGGACGTCGCCGTCGTCGTTGACGTCGTCCCAGAAGCGGAAGCCGGACCCGTTGGGCGTGGTGGGCGCGGCCGCGAGCACGGTGTTGCGGGAGTCCGGCCGCGGCGTGTCGCCGCGCAACGGAGACCGATCGCTCTCCAGGCCGTCCACGCTCACCGCCGTGACCGAGTAACAGCGCGGAACCCCATTCGCCAGCGCCCCTACCAGGAACTCGGGCGCGACCGTGGTGCCCTCCACGGCCCAGTCGCTTCCGCACGCGTCGTTGTCGATGTCGTAGTTGGTGCTGTAGACCCGATAGTTGGCGAAGATGTCGGGGTCGGACTGGAACGGGTTGTCCGACAACACCAGGGCGATGGCCTGGTCCAGCGAGGTGCTCGAGAGGCTGCTCGGCGCCTCGGGCGTCACGCCGGGGCCGTTGATATCGTCGTCGTCATCGCCGCAGGCGGCGAGCAGGATCAACGCTGGAATCCACCAGTGGCGCATGACTCGGCTCCGGAAGGGTTGAAAGAGAGAACGGCACAAGGTGTGCCATGCCGGCGACATCATTCCTCGAAGGTCGTCTGGTCGTAGTCGAACTTCAGGTCGGGCAGATCGGTCAGGTAGATCGAAAAGTAGATCGCGAACGTCCCGTTCGGGTTGCGCACGAAGTTGAATCCGGCCCGCCACTCGTGGAGGTCACGCTCCAGCCGCACCACGTGAGACTCGAATGTGCCCTGCGTGATGTCGTACTGGGTGGACCAGCTCAGGCCCCAGAACGGCGTGGGCGAGAAGTTGGTCGTGATCTGGAGATTCTGATCGTCCGTCGGCGGGGGACCGTCCGGCGTGGGTCGGTTCCTGCTCAACGAGTAGTTGAAGCTCGCCGAGAACGCCCGTCCCGTCCCGCGCAGTGGCGCCTGGCTCGTGCTGTAGAACGACCCGGGGCCGGTCCGCCGCCCCGACTCCGCGATGTACCGCGGGATCTCCTCGTCGCGCCGCCGGTCTCGCTCGTCCGGCGCGGTACCCAGGCCGAAGATGGAGCCGATCGAGCGGAGGGTGTTGCCGGAGATGGCGAAGCTGGCGTCCACCCGCTGGAGGAAGGGATCGAAGTCGGAGGTATCGGACCCGACGGTCCCCCTCCAGAGGTCGTGGCTCAGGCTCAGGCTGAAGCCGGGCACCAGATCGCTCAGGAACGAGTTGGTGATCGTCTGCGTCGCCCACCCGGTGCGGCCCGGCTCCTTGGCCTGCTCGAAGTCGTACGTGATCGGGCTGGTGCTGATGCTGAGCAGCCGGAGCTTGGGCGCGTTCGCCGACGAGGTGTCGGCCCCCTCGGGGCGGCGCTTCCCCTCGAAGGTCTGCGACAGACCCACCGTCAGTGCCTGGCGGGCCAGGCTCCGCAGCTGGACCGGCTGGCCGGGCTGGGCGATGGCTCGGGCATACTCCTCGGGCACGTCCGCTGCCGGCTCGTAGGCGTAGGAGATCACCGGCGAGAAGCTGTGTCGGATGCGCTGGAGCGGTCCGATGCCGGGGAAGAAGGCGAACAGCGTCGGAGCCGAGCTCACGCCGATGCGGAACCGTTTCCCTTGTCGCACCCAGGCACCGTCGGTGTTCCGGTTGCGCAAGGCGAACGGCCCGCTGGTCGTGTTGGAGATGCCGAGCGAGGGCTGGAGCTTCCAGGATCCGCGAAACAGGATCGGCAGGTTGATGCCGGTGTTCCAGTCGAGTGTGCTCTCGAAATCGCCCGGATAGCTCCGCCGCACCTCGATCGAGTCGGCCGGGTCGTCGCTGGCGGGATCATCGATCCGGAAGGTGAGGGTCTCCCGTCCGGTGCTGGTCTGGTCCGTGGCCTGGACGGAGTTCTGCCAGTTGAACGAGCCGAACCGGATCGGGGTGTCGAAGTTGAGCGCGGTCGCCCGGGTGCTCGCGTCGAAGGGGATCGTGTCGATGGCACCGCCGGGCAGGATCTGGAAGAGCGAGTCCCGGTCGGGATCCGACGTCGTGTTGTTGGTGAAGCTCAGGCCCGGCGACCAGGTGATGTCGGAACCGAGCGCCAGCGGCGCGGGCGACACGGTCAGCGCCGGCAGGAGCTGCTGCACGCTGCCGTCGGTGATGTCCTGGCGCCGGTTCCCGCCCAGCGTCAGCGTGCCCCAGCCGTACCGCTTGGAGAAGTTGAGCGAGCTGGTGATCTGCTGGGTGTTCTGCAGCGGATCGATCGCGTTCTGCCGCACCACCCGCGTGTTGCTCGCGTAGTTGAAGTCCAGGTTCAGGCTGGTGGAGAGATCGAACTGCTGACGGTGGTCCCACCGGAGCGCCAGCCCCGTGCCGCCGCCCACCTCGCGCTGCTCGTTGAAGCCCAGCGTCCCCGACAGGAACCGGTTCAGCCAGCGGTACTGGCCGGTGACGCCGTACTGCAGGTAGCGGTTGGCGAACCAGTCGAGCCGCGCGGTGAAGTCGAGATAGTCGTTGGGCGCCCAGTAGTACCCGACGTTGGTCACCTGCCGGTTGTACCCACGCGAGGGCCGCACCAGGTCGTTGATCCCGAACTGCGGGATCAGGATCCCCGAGTGCCGGCCCGGTCGCATGTCCTGGAAGATGAAAGGCAGCCAGAGGATCGGTACGTCCCGTACGTAGAGCGTCACCGGACGGGCCACCAGCACGGTGCGGGAGATCCACTTCATCTGGCGGCTGGCGAAGTGATAATGGGGCGACGGCAGGTCGCAGCTGGTGATGTCGCTCGAGCCCGCATAGATGCGGCTGGAGCTGGAGTCCTGCGCCACGTTGCCGCGGAGAAACCAGACGGTGGAGCCCTCGTTGAAGTTGGTGAGCGCGTCCTGGATCATCCCGCGCCGGCGGCACACGTCGTAGCTGATCCCCTCCCCGACGAGCACCTGGCCCTGGTCGAACAGGTGCGGGTCACCGGTGGCGGCGAGGAGGCAGCTGTCCCGCCGGTAGGTGATCGAGTCCGCCTCCAGGAGCGCCCCCTGCCGCTCGGTGAGCGCCTCGCCCTGGAGCCGGACCACCTGTTCCCCGACGAACACGGTCGCCGAGTCCGCCCGGTATCGGGTCGGCCGATACCCGCGGCGGTTGAGCAGCGCCTGGACGACCGAATCGGGCTCGGCGAAGCTGCGCGACGGCGCCGTAGGGAGGCCCAGCCGCCTCGCGGTGGCGCTGTCGAGCGACTGCCCGGGCCGGGTGTCGGGGTCCGCGTCCTCGCCCCCATCCTCGTCCTCGAAGGCGTCATCACCGGTCGGGGGCCGCGCCGAGTCCGCCGGGGTGCGACCACGCTGCACCGGTTCCTGGGCTCGCGCCGGCGCCGCGCCCACGCCGAGGCCCAGCAGGACGATCGCGGCCATCGCGGCGGCCTTGCGCCGGCGCCGGTGCACCAGCGCCGAACCGGCCACGCCGATCTCGTAGAGGAACAGGAGCGGCACCGTCATCATCAGCATGGACAGCAGGTCGGCACCCGGCGACAGCACCGCGCCGGCGATGAAGGCACAGACGACGGCATAGCGGCGGAAGCGGTGCAGCTCCCCCGGGCCGATCACGCCGAGCCAGGAGAGGATCACCATCACCAG
>DATABZ010000271.1:0-31388 GCA_036259315.1 Gemmatimonadales bacterium
CCGCGGCCACGGCGGTCGGATCGCGGGCGAAGTTGAAGATGACCAGTACCAGCGCCGCGAACACCACGGCCGAGATGAGCGCCGTCCGGCTCCGCAGCTCGGCGCGAATGTCCTTGCCCGCGATCGCCAGCATCAGCCGGAGCGCGTCAGGCACCGACTAGGCCCTGGTAGCGGGGGAGGAACCGATCCAGCGGCCCGGCCGCCGGCTCATCGCAGGCCCAGCGGCCCTCGGCCAAGACAGCCACGCGGGTCGCGAGCACCCACACCTCGCTCAGGCGGTGGGTCACGATCACCATGCCAATGCCCGTGCCGAGCCTGCCGGCGAGGTCGCCGCGCAGACGGTCGGCGGCGTCGGCGTCGAGCGCGGTGAACGGCTCGTCGAGCAGAAGCAGGCTCGGACCGTGGAGGAGCCCGCGCGCGATCGCGGCGCGCTGGGTGAGTCCGCGGCTCAGGCGGCGTGGCGAGTCGTCGGCCCGCGCCGCGAGGCCCGCCGCCGCGAGTGCCCAGCGGGCCGCCTCCACCGGACGGGGCAGCCGGTACAGACGCGCGGCGAAGGTGAGGTTCTGCGCCAGCGTGAGGTCATCGTAGAGCAGCGACTGGTGGGACACGAACCCGATCGCGCGGCGCCCGGCGTCGCCGCCTGCGCCGCGCACGGGCCGACCGAGCACTCGGACCTCGCCCGCTTCGGGGCGCATCAGGCCGGCCAGGACGCGGAGCAGCGTGGTCTTGCCGGCGCCGTTGGGTCCCGCCACCACCACCGCCTCGCCTGCCCGCACCACGAGGTCCACGCCGCGCAGGACCTTCAAGCCGCCGAACGAGCGCCGCAGGCCCCGCGCCTCGAGCAGCGCGTGACCACCGGCGCCGTCAGAGGACGGCATCGATGCGGGCGCCGAGCTCGTCGAGGCGGAAAGGTTTGACGATGTAGCCGGAGTGGGGCAGGTCGAGCACCTTGAGCTGCGGCTCGATGCTGAGGTAAGCGGTGGTGATGATGACGGGAAGGTTCGGGTGCGTCACGCGGATGCGCCGCAGCAGCTCGATGCCGTCCGTGTCCGGCAGCCGCATGTCGAGGACCGCCACCTCGGGCTTGTGCAGCTCCAGCTGCTCCATGGCTTCGGCGCCGTTGCTGGCGAACGCCAGGTCGTACCGCGGCCGAAAGGCACGATCGTAGCTGAGCCGCAGCGCCGGCTCGTCCTCCACGATGAGCACCCGCCGGCGGCGCGTCGCTTGGGTCATGCAAGGCACCCCGCGAACCGGTGCCGGGGGGCACCGTGGTGAGAGAGTGACAGGTCAGCGGGGTACACTAATGGGTCCAGCGGGACGCGTCCATAGCCGCGACGCGTGCCGCTCAGTCGCCCGTCTCGAACTCGAAGAGGTCGTACAGCTTGGTGAGAATGAGGAGAAAGCGGATCTCCTCGTTGGGACTGCGGAGGACCACGGCCTGGCGCCGCTCGGCAGCGCGGCGCTGGATCAGCATCAGCGCGCCAAGCCCCGCCGAATCGATCTGCCGGGTGCGGCCGAGGTCGATGACCAGCCGTCCGGTTCCTTCAGGCATCGCCTCCAGCAGTTGAAAGGCCGCCTTGCGGATCTCGACTCGCGACTCCAGCCCGAGGGTATCGGGCGCGGACAAGCCGCGCTCCACCTCCTGCGGGGTTCTCATCCATCCTCCTTCGGCACCGAGCTATCTCACCATCGTCGGGTGAGACCTCTAGTTTTGCGGCCCCGGATCACTCCGGGTGTGCTCTTATCGGGCGGATCGACGCCTCGCCGGACGGTCGTGTCGCGGCAGCCGAGGGAAAGGCGAGTCCAGTGCCAGCGTGGGTAAGCCGGTCGATTCACGCTACTTACGAGCGGCGTTCGCCCCGCCGGTGCGAGCTGTTGCGGTGTACTCCGCGAGATTCTACCGCAAACGACGTGGGAGGACTAGAACTGGATCTGCGCACCGAGCTCCACGACTCGATTCGGCGGCAACCCGAAGAAGGCGGTCGCCGAGCGCGCGTTCCGGGTCATGAGGATGAAGAGCCGCTTGCGCCACATCGCCATCCGGCCGATGGCGTCGGGCACGGGAGTCGTGGGCGTGCTCCGCGTCGCGATGAGGGTCTCGCGGCCGAGAAAGAAGCTGGTTTCCATCGCCTTGACCGTCACCGGCTTGCCGTCGGCGCCGGGACTCCCCAGCTGCGCCAGGGCGCGGGGCACGTCGGGCGACTCCATGAAGCCGTAGTGCGCCACCACCTGGTAGAAGTTCTCGCCGAGCTCCTTGCACTCGACGCGCTCCTCCTCGTCGACGAAGGGGATCTCCTCGGTCACCACCGACATGAGCAGGACCTTCTCGTGCAGCACCTTGTTGTGCTTCAGGTGGTGCAGCAGAACCGGAGGTGCGCCCGCGAGGGCGGACGTGAGAAACACGGCCGTGCCGGGCACTCGGGGCGGCTGCCGCCGGGCGACGTCGGCCAGGAACAGGTCCATCCCGAGCGTATTCTCACGGACGATGGCCTGGAGCCGGTCCCGGCCGCGGTTCCAGGTCGTCATGAGGAGGTACATGCCGATGCCCACGGCGATGGGGAACCATCCCCCCTCCTCGATCTTGATGACGTTCGCGCTGAAGAACGCCAGGTCTACCACCAGGAGTGCCGCCGTCAGCGTCCGGGCCTTCCACCGCGGCCACTTCCACCGGTCGCAGATGATGGTATGGAGCAGCAGGGTGGTCGTGAGCATGGTGCCCGTGACGGCCACGCCGTATGCCGCCGCCAGATTGCTGGACTCGCGGAATCCGACCACCAGCGCGAGACAGCCCACCCAAAGACCCCAGTTCACCTCGGGGATGTAGATCTGGCCCATCTGGGTGCTGGACGTGTGCACGACGGTGACCCGCGGGATGTACCCCAGCTGGACCGCCTGCCGCGTGAGGGAGAACGCACCCGAGATGAGCGCCTGCGAGGCGACGATCGCCGCGGCCGTGGCGAGCCCCACCAGCGGGTAGAGCGCCCAGGACGGCGCCAGTGAGAAGAACGGATTGATCCGCCTGGTGGGATCCACCAGCAGCAGCGCCGATTGACCGAAGTAGTTGAGCAGGAGGCAGGGGAGCACCAGCGCGAACCAGGTGACCCGGATGGGGCGCCGCCCGAAATGACCCATGTCGGCGAAGAGCGCCTCGGCGCCGGTGATCACCAGCACGACCGAGCCCAGGATGAGGAACGCGGCGAGGCTGTCCCGGAGAAAGAAGTCCAGGGCGAACCACGGATTTACCGCCTTCAGCACCTCCGGCGCCATGAGAATGCCGCGCACGCCGAGCACTGCCAGGACCGCGAACCAGACCGCCATCACCGGGCCGTACAGCACCCCGACACGCGCGGTCCCCCGCTTCTGCAGTGCGAACACCCCGGTGAGCACGACTGCGGCGATGGGCCAAACCAGGGGACCGACCGCAGGCGCGGCGAGCGTGACGCCTTCGATGGCGCTCAGCACCGAGATGGCGGGCGTGATCACGCCGTCGCCGTAGAGCAGGGCCGCGCCGAAGAGCCCGAGGGCGATGAGGAGGCGGCGTCCACCCGCCGGTCGGCTCAGGGGTCGCACCTGGGCGAGCAGTGCGAAGGACCCGCCCTCGCCGCGATTGTCCGCCCGGAGGACGACACTGATGTACTTGAACGAGACGATGAAGTTGAGGGACCAGAAGATCAGCGAGAGGACGCCGATGACGTTCTCGCGGGAGGGCTCGATGCTATGGTGCCCGCTGAAGCATTCCTTGATGGCGTAGAGCGGACTGGTGCCGATGTCGCCGTACACCACGCCCAGTGCCGTGAAGGCCAGCGCCGCCAGCGCCTTTCCCGTCGGCTGCGCGGTCGCTCCATGCGAGGACACTCAGGAGATCCGGCGCTGGGCCGCGCCTTCCTCGTCGGTCATGGGGTGGGAGGGCTCAGCGAATCCACCAGCCGCCGGATGGCGTCCGAGTCGATCCGGCCCCGATACAGCCGGTCGCCCACCAGCAGGGTCGGTGTCGAGCTCACCCCGGCACGCACCCCCTCCTCGTAGCTCGCCTGAATCCGGCCTGCGTACCGCCCGGATTCCATGCACTCGTCGTACCGCTGCATGTCCAGGCCAATGGCCCGGGCATACTCGCGGAAATGGTCGTCCGCGTCGCGCGCCGCGGACCACTCGCCCTGCCCCTCGTAGATCCGGTCGTGCTGCTCCCAGTACTTGCCCTGCTCGTCGGCACAGGCGGCGGAATGCGCCGCCAGGCGGGCGAACTGGTGCTGCTGCAGCGGGAAATCGCGATAGCGCCAGCGTAGCCTGCCGGTCTTGATGAGCCGCTCCTCGATGGTAGGCATCTGGAGCGTCGCGAAGGTCTGGCAGAACGGACACTGGTAGTCGGCGTACTCGGTGATCTCGACCGGCGCGGTCTCCGAGCCCTTGATGTACCCGCGGAAGCCCGCCGTGTCGGCGGGCTGGACCGTCACGTTGGCGGGGATGCTGGACACCTGGGGCCGGGAGATGAGGAAGATGAGGATGCCGAGCCCGAGGAGGCCCACGACGGCGAGGATGGCGTAGAAGCGCTTCATTCCGGGCGTCGCCGCCATGGCTCGTCGTCCTCCGAATCGTCGTTGGAGAAGGGATCCTGGCGCTGTGCGTCCTCCACGATGCGCCGGCTGTCCGCCACCTCGGGGGAGTCGTAGGTGCTGCGGACCTCGTAGTGGAACAGCTCGGTCCGCGCGTCCCCCATCAGCCGGAGGAGCTCGGGTGCCCCGCGCAGCAGCTGCCCCGCCTCGTCGAGCTCCTGGATTCGCCGGGCCAGCCCTCGCAGGAGGGCCGCCAATCGGTCCGCCCTGGCATCATCGTACACTTCGTCGTGTTCTGCCATGCTGGGGCTAATGATAATAGGTGCCGCGAGTGTGGGTGGGATCACCGAGCCCACCCGACTCTGGTCCGAAATTGGCATCGACAGGCGGCTCCAGCCCCCGGAATTGGGAGTGACGGCCCTTTGCACCAATTGGTGCAAGCTGCTTATATTACGGTCGGCTCCCACCCTCGAACCCACGGCACCCGGCCGTGAGAAGGAAGGTAGATGAAGACGAAGAAACTCCGGCGCAACTCCGAAGCGGTGTCATTCTCCCAGGCCCGTGACGAGATGTTCAGTCACATTCTCCGCTGCGGCGTCATCGACGCCCTTCCGGAGCACCAGAAGGACTGGTTCGACGACACGATGCTGTACCTGGCCGACCGGTACGAGGACCTGAGCAAGGAAGAGCTCGATCAGCTCCGCGTGCTCGGCGAGCGGTTCAGCCAGCCGGTTCAGCGGAAGCCCGGCACGGACGCGGCCTGATCTCGTAGTTGCACGGACGTCGCGCCCCGGGGATATCCTCCCCGGGGCGCTTTCACTTCGTTCATTCCGCGAAGGGCCACCAGCCGGGAAACCATCGCCACCGGTACCCGGCGGCCAGGCGGGCCCCGCCGCCCACACCCGCCTCCGCGAACCAACCGGAGGCTCCCCCCGGGCGATCCTCGATCCCGAACGCGAGCACCATGTACCCCTCGTCCACGGGACCACCCACGCCGGCGATTCCTCCGGCCAGGTACACCCCGGCTCCGCGTCGGCGCACCGGCGAGAGGAGGAAGTGGCCCAGCAGCTCACCGCGCCACGCGACGTCCCCACCGGCGCCGCCGACGCCCAGCGAAGCCGACAGGCGGGCCCGCGACGTCGGGCGCCAGGCCACGTACACACCGCCGACGGCCAGTGCCGGGTCCGAGAGGGTTCCGGTCGCCTGGATCCCGAGTTCCCTGATCTGCTGAGCGCCGGCCGGCGTGGAGGCGGCGAGTGCCACCACGCTAAGCCAGCGTAAGACCATAGGTGACGTCGATGTCGGAGGCGAGGCTGGCGACGACGGAGCAGTACTTCTCGAGCGAGAGGTCGATGGCCCGACGGGCTCGGGTCTCGTCGAGCCCCTCACCGGCGAGGTGGAACTCGAACCGGATCGCCACATAGCGTCGCGGGTGCTCCTCCCGCCGCGTGCCGCTGACCTCGATCCGGAGCTCCCGAAGGGCCACCCGCATCTTCTCCATGATCAGCACGATGTCCGAGCCGGTGCAGGCGCCGGCCGCCAGGAGCAGTGCGAGCATCGGGCCCGGCGCGGCGGCGTTGTCCCCGTCGATCACCACCGGGGGGCCGCCTCTGGCGCCGCCCCGGAAGATCATGGCACGCTCCCAGGCGAGGGTCACGTGCTTGGTCTCCGGTGTCATCCCTCCTGGTTCCCTACCGGCCGCTCGGCGAGCGGGGCCACCCGGTAGTAGTCCCAGATGGCGTACACCGCGAGCGCGGCGGTCGCCCAGGCCAGCGGCCGCAGCAGCTGCGAGCCGGTGACGAAGGCGACCAACGTGAGCCCCTGGGCCACCGTGACCGCCTTGCCGCCGGCGCGCGCCGGGATGGCGCGTGGTCGGCGGGACATGACCGTCGCGAGGAAGGCCACCGTGGCCGCGATGTCGCGCAGCAGGACACCCGCGATCTCGTACGGCGTGAGACGGCCGGAGACCGCCACCACACCGAAGGCGGAGGCCATGAACAGCTTGTCCGCCACCGGATCAATGAGGCTGCCGAACGCGGAGGGGCCGAATCGCCGCGCCAGGGGCCCATCGAGCAGGTCCGTCGCCGCCGCGACGGCGAGGATGACCATTCTCCACCGGTTGGAGGCCAGCGGGAAAGCCGCCGCCAGCGGAATCCGCGCGGCGCTCAGCAGGTCCGCCGGGGTCCACCGCGGCCGACCTTGATCCACTTTCCGGCGAGGACTACTTTCGGACACCTTGCTCCTTTCGATGGCAGGGAGGCCGGGACCCGCGGCGCCTGGCGTACAAGATACTCGTCGCCACGTACACCCGCTGACATGCTGGATACCGCGGTCATTCCCTGTGGGGGGCTCGGTACCCGCCTCCACCCGATCACCCGCTGGCTGCCGAAAGAGATGCTGCCGGTGGCCCTGCGGCCGGTGCTTCACTGGGCGCTGGACGAGGCCGCCGAAGCCGGGCTCCTGCGCGCCATCATCATCACCAATCCACACAAACCGGTGCTCGAGGCGGTCGCTCGAAATTATCCCGGGCCGCTCGATCTCGAGTTCGTCCCGCAGGACCATCCCCGGGGTCTGGGTGACGCGCTGCTCCGCGCACGCGACCCCCTCGGCGGGGCGCCGTTCATCGCCCTGCTCCCCGACAACCTCTTCCAGGGCCCGAACCCGACCGCGGCGGTGCTGGCGACGCACCGAAGCACGGGGCTCGCCACGGTGTTGCTGGCCGAGATCTCCCGCGGCGACGCGCCCACGAAGGGCGCCACCGGCCGTGCCGCCGTCGCTCGCGCGCCCGACGGCTCCTTGCGGGTGACGGACGTGGCGGACAAGGGATCGGGACGGTTCGACGCCGGAGGCGGAACAGCCGTCACGCCGATCGGGCGTATGGCGTTTCCTGCCGACGTGCTGGCGGAGTTCGAGGAGGTCGGCCGCGCGCTGCCGGCCGGCGCGGAGCTCGACGACGTGCCCGTGCTCCAGCGACTCGCCCGGCGGGGCGCACTCGCGGGTGTGATCAGCGAGGCGAGATTCTTCGACGTGGGCGTGCCCGAGGGCTATCGCGAGGCGGTCGCCACCTTCCCGCCCCGCCCGTGAACGCCACCTTCAACCAGGCGCTGCTGGAGCTCACCGAGCTGGTGTCGTCACGACTGGCCGACGTGGACGGTCTCTCCGCGGTCGTCGTGGCAGCCGCGGGCGCGGTGGGGTTGACCACGCTCGGGCCGCCGGTCGTGCGCGAGGGGCCCCGCGGGGTCTCGGTGGGCCTGCTCTGTCAGAACGGTCACGTAGTGATCCACACCATACCGGGCGAGGGAGTGTGCCTGGTGGATGTGGTGGCCCGGGAGCCGGCCGATGCCTCGCGCGGCGCCGAGGTCATCGCCCGCCGGTTCGGCGCGTCCCTCTGATCAGCCTGCGGCTCGGCTCGCGGCGGCGGCCGCGGGCGTCCGGTGCGCGCCGGTGCCGCGTACCAGGCCCTCGGCCCGCCGTTCGGGGGCGAGCGAGGCCGCCGCCACCCGCTGCACGTCCTCCGGCGTAACGGCGCGATAGGGAGCGGCCGGATCGGCGAACTCCTCGAGCGTGCCGGCGGCGAGCCAGCCCTCCAGGAGCTCGCCCACCACCGCCCCCGCGCTCTGGCGGCTGACCTCGGCCTGGCCCGCGAGATAGTTCACGGCCTGCCGCAGCTCCACCTCGCCGACGGGCTCTCTCACGAAGCGGTCCAGCTCGATCAGCATCTGCTCGCGGGCCTCGTCCTCGCGCTCGGGAGAGGTCGCGATGTAGGTGAGGAGCGCGCCGCCGCGCGCCTTCTGCCAGGCCGTGGCCAGGACCGTATAGGCCAGCGAGCGACGATCCCTCAAGGCCTCGAAGAGCCGCCCGCCGAGCCCGCTCGCCACTGCACCCCACACCTGGGCCGCCGCGCGGTCGCGGTCGCGGCGCGCCGGGCCGGGAAACGCCATGGCCAGCGCGGCCTGCGCCTTGTCGCGCGTCACTACGCGGCTCGGCGATGGGGCGTCGTAGCCGGCTCGCCACTCGAGCCGCTCCGTCGGCTCGGAAGCGACCAGCGGCGGCCGGGGGCCGAAGACGCCGGCCAGCTGGTCCGAGGCCCGGTCGGGATCCACGTCGCCCACCGCGATCACCAGCGGGCGGACGCCGAGCAGGACGGCCTGGTGCCACGCCCTCACGTCGGACGCCGTGATCGCCGGGAGTGTCTCGGGCAGACCTCCGACGGGGAGACCATAGCCCGTCTCGCCGAAGGCGGCGGAGAACGCGAGCTGGAACGGATAGCGGAACATGTCGTCCGCCACCCGCTCGGCCTCCGCGGTCATGAGCCCGCGCTCGGCCGCGACGTCGTCGTCCCGCAGATGGGGATGGGAGAAGACGGTGTCGAGCAGCGTGGCCGCCTCCCCCAGGTGCTCGGCGAGTACCGAGGCGCCGAGCCCGAGCCAGTCCGAGGCGGAGCTGGTGGAGAGGCTGCCACCCAGGCGCTCGAAGGCGAACGCCAGCGCCGCCGCGTCGAGGTCTCCCGCGCCGCGCACCGCGGCCCGCACCAGCAGTGAGCCGAGTCCCGCCTGGGCCGGCGGGTCGAAGACGTGACGCGGCACGTAGAGGCCCACGGTCACCAGGGGGACGCCGCTCTTGCGGTACACGAGCAGGTCGGCCCCGGACAGCCGGGTGACGGCGACGCCGTGCTCGCGGGCGGATCGCGCGGGCACGGGAGGCGGGGGTACCGCGCGCGGCCACGCACCGTTCGAGGCGGCGCGGAGCTCGCTGACCGCGAAGGTTCGCGCGAGCGTGCCGGGCTTCAGATCGACTCCGGCGTCCCGCGGCAGGTACGCGACGCCCGCCACCCGGTCGGGCGCCAGGTAGCGCGCCGCCGCCTCCCGCACCTGCGCGGGCGTCACCTCCCCGAGCATGGCGTATTCCCGGTCCAGCAGGCCGAAGTCCTCCAGCGCCTCCGCGGCGGCGAGCGCGCTCGCTCGCCCTTCCATGGACTCGAGCCGCCGGGCCCAGCGGGCCTGCACCAGCGTGCGGGCGCGATCGAGGTCGGCCTCGGCAGGCCCCACGGTCGTGAGCCGCGCGATCACTTCGGCCACGCCCGTGAGGGCCGCCTGGAGCCGCTCGGGCCGCAGCTCCGCGCTGACGGTGAAGACGCCGAGCTCGGTCGGGGCGTAGTTGTGCGCGGCCGCCCAGGTCACGATGCCGGGCTCGCGCAGCGAGCGGTAGAGCCAGCTCCCCCGGCCGGAGCCCAACACCGCGGCCGCGAGGTCGAGTGCCGGTGAGTCGGGGTGGAGCGGCGGGACGGCACGCCACCCGAGCACCAGCTCGGCCTGGGTCACGTCACCCCGGAGGGTGCGGGCCCTCACCTCGCGGCGCTCCGGCTCCTCGGGCGAGCGGTCTACCGCGCCCGTGGCGCGCGGCCAGGTCCCATACGCCTCGCGGGCGAGCGCGAGCGCGCGCTCGGCGTCCACTGCGCCCACGATCGCCACGATGGTTCGCTCCGGCACGTAGCGGGACTCGTAGTACGCGCGGAGATCGTCGCGGGTCAGTCGGGCGAGCTGCTCCTCGTGACCGATCCGCCAGCGGCGGATGCGGTGCCGATCGAACATCACCTCGTGCAGCGTCTCGTAGGCCACGGCGCTCGGCGTGTCGAGCTTGCGCTTGGCCTCCTGGATGATGACCTGGAGCTCGCGCGCCAGCTCGTCCGCATCGATCACCGAGTTGCGCAGCGCGTCGGCCTGGATGTCGAGGGCGGTCTCGAGCCCGGAGGCGGGGAGGACGGTGAAGTAGGTGGTGTGGTCGTAGGTGGTGCTGGCGTTGAGGTAGCCGCCGGCGCTCTTGGTCTCCCGGGCGATGGCCCCCACGCCGCGGCGCGGCGTGCCCTTGAAGAACATGTGCTCGAGCACGTGGGAGATGCCGGTCCAGCGGTCGGGCTCGTCGAAGAACCCCGCCTCGACGTGGGTGACGACCGCGACGGCGGGCGCCGAGTGCTCGGGCTGCACCAGCAGAGTCAGGCCGTTCTCCAGCACTTCCTTTCTGACGCCTGCGGTCCAGCGCACTATTGCACGATCCTGAGCACCCCGGCTTCGGCACTCCCGCGGATGAACGCTTCGGCGTCGGTGGTCGGGATGATGACTCCGGTCTCCGCATGCCCACGCCGGGCCAGGCTGGTCATGAAGTCGCTCAACGTTCCGTGGGCCCACTCCCGGTCGGCGGCCTTCATCTGGAGCAGGATTTCGTCCCAGCTGCCGCGGATGGCCTGACCCGACAGGGTGACCACCAGGTGCGACTCGCCCTGGCCCGGCTTCTTCTGCATGGCGTGGAGCTCGCTCAGCAACGTGCCGAACAGTTCCAGCTGGTGGGGATCGCGGATCCCGCCGTCGGCCTGCGACGCCTCCACTTCTGCCAGGAGCATGTCGATCGGATCGGGCTCGCCGGCCACCTCCGCCAGACGCGCGAGCCAGGGCTTCAGCTCCGGGTCGTCGTCGCGGAGGCGATACACCGACTTCCTGAGCTCGATGTGCCGCCAGATGCCCAGCTCGTCGTAGTGCTCCTCGGGCTGGGTCCGCTCCAGATGGTGCAGGGCGGCCTCGGTCTCTCCTCGATCGTAGAGCAGGTTGGCGAGGTAGATGCGCGCCTCGGTGAAGCCGGGTTCCAGCTCCAGCGCCCGGCGCAGCCAGTAGAGTGAGCCGGCGTCGTTGCCGAGCCGGTGCGATGCATACCCGAGACAGGCGGCGGCGTCCGGCGACTCCGGATGGGCGGCGGTGGCGAGATCGAAGAAGCGGTGCGCCTGAGCGATGAGCCCCTCGCGAAAGAGGGCGCGGCCCACCTGGAGCATCAGCTCGTGGTCGTCCTGAAAGCCGAGCGCGAGGATCCGCTCGAAGACCTTCATGGCCCGTTCGCGGTCGCCCAGCTTGAGCAGGATCTCCCCGATGCCGGCGAGACCGTCCTCGTGATCGGGATCGAGACCGAGTGCCGTCTCGAAGCTCCGCCGCGACCAGGCGAATTCCTCCCGGGCCAGGTGAGCGTATCCCTTTCCGATGTGGAGCTCGACGGCGTGGGGGTAGAGCGCGATCCCTTCGTTGAGGACGATCAGGGCGTCATCGTACCGGCCTTCGTTGTAGAGTGAATGGGCTTGTTCGTCGAATTCGTCGGAGCTGAGGAATGCATCCGACATCGGCGCGCCTCCCCTGGCAGGATGACCTAACCTAGGATCTTCCGAATCCCCAGGCAATAGAATGTGGAGCGCAACTCGGCGCGCGGAGCGGCGCGCTTGCGGCGGCTCCACCCTCTCTCTCATATTGGCGAGACACCCTTCCACCATGGATCAGCCATGGACCCGGTGGACGCGGGGATCTTCGAGGCCTGGCTCGCCTCGACCGACGACGGCGTGGTGGCCGTCGACGCCGAGGGAAGGGTGGTGCTGCACAATCCCGCAGCCAGCAGGGTCACCGGTCTCCCTCCCTCCGCCGCGCGCGCCAGACCCTGGCGCGAGGTCCTCCGGCTCGACGCCTCCGTCGCCGATCTCCTCTGGTCGGCCTGCACTTCCGGTCGACCCACCGGCACGCTGGCCAACGTGCTCTGCGCGCAGGGCAACCTCCGCACGGCAGAGACCCATGCGCATCCGTGGACCGACGCCCTCGGCCGGAGCGGGATTCTCGTGCTGATCCGCGATCTCACCGTGCTCTGCCGCAACCGCAGCGGCCCGGGCGGCCGGAACGGCTACGGCGGGCTGGTCGGCGCCGATCCTTCGATGCTCGCGCTCTACGATCTCATCGAGGCGATCGCGCCGAGCGACGCGCCGGCCGTGATCCAAGGGGAGCCGGGCACGGGCAAGGAGCTCGTCGCCCAGACGATTCACGCACGGAGCCGGCGCGCCGAGCGCCCGCTCATCGTGGTGGATTGCGGAGCTGCCGCGCCGGGCCTGTTGGAGGCGGAGCTGTTCGGCCGTGCGCGCGGCGGCCCGCACGGCACCGCCGTGATCGGCCGCGCCGAGCTCGCCCACAGCGGCACGCTGCTGCTCGACCGCGTGAGCGCAATGCCCCTCGCCCTCCAGGAGCGGCTGCTCCGACTCCTCGAAGGGGGCGTGCTCGAGCGCACGGGCGAGGACACCCCGCGGCGGGTGGACCTGCGCGTGCTCGCCACGGCCACCCGGCCACTGGAGCAAGACGTGCAGTCCGGGCGGCTTCGTGAGGACCTGCTGCGCCGACTGCAGGTGGTCCGTATCAGGGTGCCGAGTCTGCGCGAGCGCCCGACCGACATCCCGCTGCTAGCGGAGCATTTCCTCGCCCGGTACCGCGCGCCGACGCCGGTGCTGTCCGCCGCGGCGGCCGCGATCCTCCAGGGCTGCGAGTGGCCGGGGAACGTGCGGCAGCTGGAGCAAGCCATGCGCGAGATCGCCGCGCGCGTGCCCTCCGACGCGGGCGCGGTGATCGAGCCGCACCAGCTTCCGGAGAGCCTGCGCGCGACCCGGGGATCCGTGCCGCCACTGCCGCACTATCCCGCCGAGGATCGGCGCACCGTCCTGCTGCGGGCGCTCTCGTCGCACGGGGGCAACCGGACGGCGGCTGCGCGGGCACTCGGCATCGGCCGGGCCACGTTCTACCGCTGGTGGCGTGACGCCGGGCTCGGCGGGCAGGCTCCCGGACTGTAGTCCTTTCTCCCCGCTGGTCTATGTTTGACCAGTGACCTTCCAGCGCAAACTCCTGTTGGGCTTCTCGCTCATGGTGCTGCCTGCCGTGCTGGTCGGGGCGGAGGCGATCCGGAGCAACCGCCTCGAGCGACGTGCGCTCGAGGCGTTGGGGGAGAGCATGGCCCGGACGCGGACCTACGCCGAGCTCGAGACGGCCATGTTCGACCAGGGCGAGATCGTCTGGCGCTATCTGAGCGGGCTCGATCCCAACGCACGGCGCGAGTTCGAGCTGGCCGCCGAGGTGGTGGCCTACTGGGAGGATCGCTGGCGGGCGGAGCTGGGTCCCGACGAGCTGGAGCTCGCCGGCGGGGTGTCCCGGATCCAGAGCGACATGCGCCGCGTCACCGAGCAGGTCTTCCAGCTGGCGGACGCGGGACGGCGCGCCGAAGCGTTCGAGCTGGCCCAGCGGGAGTTGAAGGGGCGCCTCCAGCCTGCGCTCACCCAGATGAACCGCGAGGTGTACCGCCGCGCCCGCGAATCCAGTGTCCGGGGCGCCTACGCGCGGCTGGAGGAGATCCTCGCCGGCGAAGGGCGCACGCTGCTCGTGATCATCGTATTGACGATCGTCGCGGGGCTGCTCGTCTCCTGGGCCATCTCCCGCGGCCTGACCCGCCCGATTCGTGAGCTCACCTCCGCCATGGCGGTGGTGGGCTCGGGCCGACTCGACTATCCGGTGGCGGTGTCCTCCCGCGACGAGATCGGTGAGCTGGCCGCCGCCTTCGCCCGGATGACCGATAGCCTGCGGCAGAACATCGCCAAGCTGGAGCGCACGCAGGCGCAGCTGCTCCAGTCCGAGAAGCTCGCCTCCATCGGCGAGATGTCCGCCGCGGTGGCGCACGGCCTCCGCAACCCGCTCGCGAGCCTCCGCGCGTCGGCCCAGCTGGTGCGCCGCCATCCCGATTCCCCCGCCGCCCGCGAGCACCTGGAGGCCATCATCGAGGAAGTGGACCGGCTCGACCGGCGCATCAGCCACCTGCTGAGCTTCAGCCGCCCCGCGCCGTTCCATCCGATGCCCGAGCGCCTCGACCGGCTGGTGGAAGGTCTGCTCCCCGCGTTCGCGGAGCCGCTGCGTGAGCACCGGGTGGACCTGCAGCTCGATCTCGCCCGGGATCTGCCGGAAGTCCGGATCGATCCGATGCAGCTGGAGCAGGCGCTGCTCGAGCTGGTCTCCAACGCGCTGGACGCGATGCCCGATGGCGGCACGCTCCGGCTCGCCGCCCGTCCGAGCGACGGCGCGAGGCCCGCGGAAGAGGTGGTGGTGGAGGTGGCCGACACCGGCGTCGGCATCCCCGCGAGCGCGCTCGCGTCCGTGTGCGAACCGTTCTTCACCACCCGGCAGGAGGGCACCGGCCTGGGGCTGGCGATCGCGAAGCGCTACGTGGAGCAGAACGGAGGCCGGCTGGATATCGACAGCACCCCGGGCTCGGGCACGACCGTGCGGGTTCGTCTTCCCGTCGCTGGAGCGGAGAGTTGAGCGGCACCGTGCTCATCGTGGACGACGAGCGGACCCTGGCTCGCGCGGTGAAGGCCTACCTGCTCGAATCCGGCTACGAGGCCGAGGTGGCACCCGACGCCGAGCAGGCGCTCGGCATGCTGGAGACCCTGCGCCCCGACGTGGTCTTTTCGGACATGCGGCTGCCCGGAATGAACGGGACCGAGCTCCTCCGGCGGATCCGGGAGTTCGACCCCTCGATCCCCGTGATCATCATGACGGCCTACGGTACCATCGAGGGCGCTGTGGAGGCGGTGAAGCTCGGCGCCTTCGACTACCTCAAGAAGCCGCTGGACCTCGAGGAGCTGAAGCTCCTGGCGGACCGCGCGCGGGAGCACTCGCAGCTCCAGCTGGAACTGTCCTACCACCGGCGCCGCGCGGCGAGCGAGGTCCCCTTCGCCGGCATCCTGGGGAAGTCCCCGGCGCTGCGCGCGGTGCTCGAGCAGGCCCGGCAGATCGCGGCGCTCGACGAGACGCCGCCCGTGCTCATCACGGGGGAGACCGGCACTGGGAAAGGGCTCGTCGCCCGGACCATCCACGCGGGCAGCAACAGGGCCTCGAAGCCGTTCATCGAGGTGAACTGCACCGCGCTTCCCGCCACGCTGATGGAAGCCGAGCTGTTCGGCCACGAGCGAGGCGCCTTCACGGACGCGAAGGAATCGCGGATGGGCCTCTTCGAGGCTGCGGAGGGAGGCTTCCTTTTCCTCGACGAGGTCGGAGACGTCGAGCTGTCGCTTCAGGGCAAGCTGCTCAAGGCGGTCGAAGATCGGACCGTGCGGCGGGTGGGTGGCGTCCGTGACCGCCGCATCGACGTGCGCATCCTGGCCGCCACCAACCGCGACCTGGAGCGGGAAGCCCAGCGGGAGCGATTCAGGCGGGACCTGTACTTCCGGCTGGCCGTGATCCTCCTCCGGCTGCCGCCGCTCAGGGAACGGGCGGAGGACGTGATGCTCCTGGCTCAGCACTTTCTCCAGCGATTCGGCGCCAAGTACGGGAAGCAGGTGGAGCGGCTCGACCCCCGCGCCCGCGAACTGCTGCTGGCCTATCCCTGGCCCGGCAATGTGCGCGAGCTGAGCCACGTGATCGAGCGGGCGGTCCTGTGGAGCAAGGGTCCGATTCTCGACGTCGAGCACCTGGCGCTGGACGTGTCGGCCGGCCAGGGTGAGGGGCCCCAGGAGTCCCCCGATGCACTGCCGAGCTCCCGCCCCGCGGGCATGGACCTCGAGCAATGGGAGCGCTCGTTGATCGAACAGGCGCTTCGGGAGTCCGACGGCAACCAAACCCGGGCCGCTCAGCGACTCGGCATCTCGCGGGACACTCTCCGGTACCGATTGAAGAAGTATGGCCTGCAGAGCTAGGAGCGTCCGCACCCAGGCGAGTGGGTGACATCACCCAACGCTGGGCCATCTCACCCACCCAACATCGGCTTTTGCAGAGCTTTCCAACCGACCAGGATATTCGGAAGTCAACGTAGATGAACGACTTGCCGCCAAAAGACACGTTTGTCTCACGGACGGCATGCCGTCTGCATTACCAAGGGCGGCGTCGGGCCGAACAGGTCCGGCTGGGTGTTGCAGCCCATCTGCCGTTCCCGGGTCCCACAGGGCCCACCAACACGATTCCGGAGGGTGCTATGACGTGGACCAAGCCCGAGGCCGAGGTTGTGGCCGTCACGATGGAAGTCACCGCCTACGTCGCGACGCTCTAAGGCGAACGACCATCGATGAGGGGCTCGCGAAAGCGGGCCCCTTACTCTTTCAGGGTGCAAGTCATTCTGCTCGGGACCGCCGCAGGCGGCGGGTTCCCCCAATGGAACTGCTGGTGCCCCACCTGTCGGATTGCGCGGGGCGAGCCGGCGCGTGCCCGACCCCGGAGCCAGTCCTCGGCGGCCGTGAGCGCCGACGGGCACCGGTGGTTCCTGCTCAATGCTTCGCCGGACGTGCATGCCCAGTTGGCGCGGCTTCCCACTGAGGAGCCGTCGGGCCTGCGGCACGTGCCGGTGGAGGGCGTGGTCCTCACCGACGCGGAGCTCGACCACACGCTCGGCGTCGTGCTCCTGCGGGAGGGCCGATTCCTCCGGATCTACGCGACACCCGCCGTGCAGGAGGTCGTGGAGCACGATTCGCGACTGGTCCCCGTGACCCGCGCGTTCGCCGAGGTGCGGCTCGAGCACCTTCCGCTCGGCGGCTCCGCGCCGCTGGTGTACCGCGACGACTGTTCCGCCGGGATCTCCGTCTCCACCTTCCCGGTGCCGGCAGGTCCGCCCCGGTTCGCGAGCGGCGAGCACCCGGGCCACACGGTCGGTCTCACGGTGCGGGACGAGGCGACCGGCGGATCCTGTGCCTTCGTCCCCGGCTGCGGCGGGCTCGATCGGATGCTGCTGGACCGGCTCGCCGAGGCGGACTTGGTGCTCTTCGACGGCACCTTCTGGACCGACGACGAGCTGATCGCGCTGGGGATCGGCGAGCGCACCGCACGGGAGATGGACCACCTGCCGGTGTCGGGGCCGGACGGCAGCCTGGAGCGTCTGGCCGAGCTCCCGGGCCGGCACCGGGTGTACACCCACATCAACAATACCAACCCCATGCTGATCGAGGACTCGCCCGAGCGTCTCCTGGTCGAGCGCCACGGGATCGCCGTGGGCGCCGACGGCATGCGGTTCACCCTCTGAGGCCGGTACCTTGCAGCCATGACCGCGACCCTTCCGTCCTCCCGCCTCGCCGCCCCGGCCCGGCCACCGATCCCGGTGCTGGAGCGTCCGCTCACGCCCGCCGAGCTGGAGGAGGCGCTCCGCGCGTTCAGCGGGTCGTACTATGTCGAGCACCCGTTCCACCGGCTGATGTACGCGGGGCAGCTCTCCCAGCGACAGTTCCAGGGCTGGGTCGCCAACCGCCTGGCCTACCAGCGCGTGGTGCCGCGGAAGGACGCCGCGATCCTGTCCAACTGCCCCGATCCCGCCGTGCGGCGGGAATGGATCCAGCGGATCATCGATCACGACGGCACGGAGCCCGGCACCGGCGGGATCGAGCTCTGGATCCGGCTCGGGGTCGCGCTCGGTGTGCCGCGCGAGGAGATGGAGGACGAGCGGCACGTGCTGCCGGCCGCGCGGCTCATCTGCGAGTCGTACGTCCATTTCTGCCGCACCAGGCCCTGGGTGGAGGCGGTGGCGTCGTCGCTCACGGAGCTGTTCGCGCCCAAGATCCACCAGCAGCGGATCGAGGCGTTTCCCAGGCACTATCCCTGGATCCCGCCCGAGGCGCTGGACTACTTCAAGAGCCGCCTGGTGCAGGCTCCCCGGGACGTGCGGCACGGGCTGTCCATCGTGCAGCAGCACTGCACCACGGTGGACACGCAGCTGGGCGCGTTCCGGGCGCTCGCGTTCAAGCTGGAGATGCTGTGGGCGCTGATCGATACCATTCACCATGCGTATGCGGAGTAGGCGGACGGGCGGACGGGCGGACGGGCGGACGGTCGCTCCGCCGCAACGGCGCGCATCGGCGCATCGGAGCCGTCCCCCTGTCCGCCCGTCCGCCCCATGAGACCGGACTCCGTACCGACGCTCTGGAAGTTCGCCCGGCTGGACTTCGACGCCGTGCGCAATCGGCCGGTGCTGCTCTACCCCGAGGGCGCCGTGCTGCTCAACGACACGGGAAAGGCGATCCTGGAGCTGGTGGACGGACGCCGGACCGTCCGGGAGATCGCCGGCATCCTGGGCGACCGCTACCGGACCGACGTCACCGCCGACGTCACCCAATACCTGTCGCACCTGGCGGAGAGGGAGTTGATTCGTGACGGCTGAACGACCCACCACACTGCTGGCGGAGCTGACCCACCGCTGCCCGCTGCACTGCCCCTACTGCTCCAACCCGCTGGAGATGATCAGGGCGCAGGGCGAGATGGGAACCGAGGACTGGAAGCGGGTCATCACCCAGGCCAAGAGCCTCGGCGTGCTCCAGCTCGGCCTCTCGGGCGGCGAGCCGCTGGTCCGCAAGGACCTCGAGGAGCTGGCCGTCCACGCCCGCGGTCTGGGGCTCTACACCACGCTGGTCACCTCCGGGCTGGGCCTCACCCGCACCCGGGCGGAGCGGCTGCGTGACGCGGGACTGGAGCACATCCAGATCTCGATCCAGGACGTCGATCCCGAGGTCGCCGAGAAGATCGCGGGTGTGAGCTCGGTGAAGCAGAAGCGGGCCGCGGCCGCCATCGTGAAGGAGCTCGGTTTCGCCTTCTCCATCAACGTGGTGCTGCACCGGGCCAATCTCGACAGGATCGGCCCCATCATCGACCTGGCCGCGGAGCTCGGTGCGGACCGGATCGAGCTGGCGAACACGCAGTACTACGGGTGGGCGCTGGAGAACCGCGCCATGCTGATGCCGACGCGCGAGCAGGTCGCGCAGGCCCAGGCCACGGCGGAGGAGGCCGTGCGGCGGTACAAAGGGCGTATGCAGATCCTGTTCGTGCTGCCCGACTACTTCGAGCAGTACCCCAAGCCCTGCTACGGCGGATGGGGCCGGCTCTACCTGGTGGTCGCGCCCGATGGCAAGGTCCTGCCCTGCCACGGCGCCACCCAGATCACCACCCTCTCGTTCGACAACGCGCGGGACCACTCGCTCGAGTGGATCTGGCAGGAATCGGCGGCGTTCCGGGCCTTCCGCGGCGACGCATGGATGCGGGAGCCCTGCCGCAGCTGCCCCCGCAAGACGGTGGACTACGGGGGCTGCCGATGCCAGGCGTTCGCCCTCACGGGCGAGGCGGAGAACACCGATCCGGTGTGCGTGCTGTCCCCCCACCGCGAGTTGATCGACGAAGCGGTGGCGGCGCCGGCCGACTCCATGGAGTACCGCTACCGCGTGATCGCCGAGCCACAGCGGGCGTGAGCCTCGCCGCGGGCGTGAGTCCCGCAACGGGGGCGAGCCTCGCGATCGAGGCCGTCGGGCTGGGCCGCGACTACGGAGACGTGCGCGCGCTCGAGGGACTGGACCTGGCGGTGTCCCGCGGCAGCGTCGTCGGCCTGCTCGGCCCGAACGGCGCGGGCAAGACCACCCCGATGCTCCTGCTGGCCACGCTCCTCTCGCCGAGCCGCGGCTCGGCCAGGATCTTCGGCCACGACGTGCTGGCCGAGCGCCGGCTGGTGCGGCGCCGTCTGGGGCTGGTGTTCCAGGAGACCAGCGTCGACGGACTCCTCACGGTCGAGGAGAACCTGCTGTTCGCCGCGCGCCTGGCGGGACTGCGCGGGCGGCTGGCCAGGGCCGCCGTCGCGGACGCCATCGAGCGCGGCGGACTCGGATCCAGGGCGCGCCAGCCGGCGCGCGAGCTCTCCGGCGGCTGGCGCCGGCTGGTCGACGTCGTGCGCGCCACGCTGCACCAGCCCGATCTCCTCATTCTCGACGAGCCGACCGTCGGCCTCGACCCCGAACATCGGGACGCCGTCTGGGCCCTCCTCGACACGCAGCGGCGTGCCCATGGCACGGCGGTCCTCTTCTCTACCCACTATCTCGCCGAGGCCGAGCCGGCGGACCGCGTCGTGCTCCTGGCGCAGGGCCGCGTGGTGGCGGACGAGGCGCCGGACGCGCTCCGCACCGAGTTGGGCGACGGAATCGCCGAGATCGAGGGTCCCGGCGCGGAGCGGCTGGCCCGTGCGATCCGGGGGCTGGGCGCCGCTCGCGCGGTGTTGCGGACCGGACGGGGGGTTCGCGTGGGCCTCCGCGGCGATCGGGAGTCCGTGGTCGAGCTGGCCGGCGGCGCGCCGGGCATCGAGCGCTTTACCCTGCGGCCCACGACCCTGGAGGACGTCTACTTCGCGCGGACTCAGCGGCCGGCGGAGTCCGACGGGGAGGAGCCGCTGTGAGCGCGTGGAGCGCGGTGCGGGGCATCGTGGCGAGGGATCTCGCCCGCGTGACCCGGCAGACCAGCCGCCTCCTGGGTGGCGTGGCCCGGCCGTTCATGTGGCTCATCCTGGTCGGTGCCGGCTACGGCGCGATCACCCGGCTGGAGCACGGGATGCCTTACCAGGAGTTCGTGTTCCCCGGAATAGTGGCGATGGCCGCGCTCTTCGGAGGCACCCTGACCGCCATCTCCACCGTGTACGACCGCGAGTTCGGGATGCTGCGGCTCATGCTGGCGAGTCCGGCCGGAGTGCCGGCGATCCTGACCGGCCGGGCGGCCGCGGCGACACTGGTCGGCGTGTTCCAGGGTGGGATCGTGCTCGCGTTCGCGCCCGTGGTCCTCGACGTTTCCCTTAGCCGGTGGCTGGCGGCGCTCGGCGGCCTCGTGCTCGTGTCCGCGATGAGCGCCATGCTGGGCCTGCTGGTGGCGGCGCGGCTCCGCTCGGTGGAGAACTTCGCGGGCGTGATCAACGTGCTGCTGTTTCCGCTGCTCTTTCTGAGCGGCGCCCTCTATCCCACGGGCGGGCTGCCGCCCGTGCTGCGGGCGCTCGCGCGAGCCAATCCCCTCTCCTATGCGGTGGACCTCCTGCGCCACACACTCGGCCAGCCCGCCGAGTTCGCGGTTGCACTCGACGTCGCGGTGGTGCTCGGGGCCACCGCGGTCGCGTTCCTGGTGACCGCCCTGGTCTTTGACCCCGAGCAACGCCTGATCGGCCCGAGCCGAGGAAACCGTCGGGCCAAGAGTTAGGTGCAGGGCCTCCGGGCCGGCAGCCGGGTGAGCTCGACCTGCTGGACGACTCGGGACCGCGCGGGCTGTCTCACGCGCCCGCCGGAGGGCACCGTCGCCTCCACGGTGATCTCCCGCCGCCGCCGCACCAGACCGCTCGCGGGGGACCAGTAGAGGTCACCCTCTTCCACCGTGGTCTGCCGCAGGGGAATCGGCACCGTGTCGCCACGGGGGATGGCGGTGCGGGTTTCCGTCCGCGACTCCAGCCGGAAGTGCTGGAGCGGACGCCCCCCGAGGGTGGTGTCCTGGAGCCTGGTGAGCGAGAGCGCGGAGTCTCCCCACGACTCCCCGGGTGCGAGGGGACGAGGTGGGAGTCGAGGGAGCAGGTCGCCACCGGCGCCGGAGAGATCGGCCACCTCGGCGACCTCGTCCGGAACGAACGGCCGGGCGCGCTCGGCATATTCGCCGGACGCCGTCAGCAACCCGCGGTACCGGCCGCCGATCAGCCCGTCGGTATCGGGAACCACGTCGCCCTCCGACGTACGGCGGCGGAGCGCGAGGGAGTCGTACCACGCCTCGAGCGCGACGCCGCCGGTGGTGTCACGTGCGCGGAAGCTCCAGATGCCCTCGCGCTCCACCGTGGCGTTCACGGCGCCGCGCGCGGTCTCGGTCTCGATCTCACTGCGTGAGGTCTCCACGAAGCGGGCACAGTGGAGCTGGGCGGCGGCGTACCGGGCGGTAGGAGCGGAAGCGGGCGCGGGCGCCTGTGCGCTCAGCGGCAGCCCCGGCAGCATGGGTGTCATCCCGAGCGCAACGAGGAACCCCGCGCGGGCGTCCCGGAAACCCGCTGCCAGGAACCCTCGTTGCGGCTGGGATGACAGGTGGTGCTGACGCAGCCCTACGCCTCCCCCATGTACGGATATCGGTAGTCCTTCGGCGGCGCGAACGTCTCCTTGATCGCCCGCGGCGAGACCCAGCGGAGCAGGTTGAGCACCGAGCCCGCCTTGTCGTTGGTCCCGCTCGCCCGTCCCCCGCCGAACGGCTGCTGGCCCACGACTGCTCCCGTCGGCTTGTCATTGACGTAGTAGTTCCCCGCCGCATAGCGCAGCGCGCGGTCCGCCTCCACGACCGCGGCGCGGTCCTGCGCGAAGATCGCGCCGGTGAGCGCGTAGGGACCGGTCCGGTCCACCAGCGCGAGCGTCTCCGGCCACTTCGCGGCGGAATAGACGTGCACCGTGAGCACCGGCCCGAAGATCTCCTCGCACATCGTGCGGTACGCCGGGTCCTCCACCTGCAGCAGCGTCGGCTCCACGAACCAGCCGACCGAGTCGTCGGTGCCGCCGCCGGCCACGATGGTGACCCCGGGATCCTGCTTCGCCCGCTCGAGGTGCGCGCGGATCCGGTCGAATGCCCGCCGGTCGATCACCGCCCCCATGAAGTTGCGGAAGTCGGCGACGTCACCCATGCGGATGTCCCCGATCATGGCGGTGACCCGCTCGCGCACCTCAGGCCAGAGCGTGTCCGGGACGTACGCCCGGGACGCGGCGCTGCACTTCTGCCCCTGGTACTCGTAGGCGCCGCGCACCATCGCCACGGCGAGCGCCTCCACGTCCGCGCTCGCGTGCGCGACGATGAAGTCCTTGCCCCCGGTTTCGCCCACGATCCTCGGATAGCCCGCGTACCGCTCCAGGTTCTCCCCGACCGTACGCCAGAGGCTCTGGAAGACGGCGGTGGACCCGGTGAAGTGAATCCCGGCGAGATGGCGGTGAGCCAGGAGCGTGCGGCTCACCTCGATGGGGTCGCCCGGGAGAAAGTTGATCACGCCTGGCGGGAGCCCAGCTTCCTCGAGCAGCCGGAAGAAGTGCCAGTTGCTGAGCGCGGCCGTGGCGGCGGGCTTCCAGACCACCGCGTTGCCCATGAGCGCGGGCGCGGTCGGCAGGTTGCCGCCGATCGCGGTGAAGTTGAAGGGCGTGATGGCGTAGACGAAACCCTCGAGCGGCCGGTGGTCCAGCCGGTTCCACATCCCCGGGGCGGACTCCGGCTGCTCCCGGTAGATCCGCTCGGCGTAGTGCACGTTGAAGCGGAGGAAGTCGATCAGCTCGCAGGCGCTGTCGATCTCCGCCTGGAAGGCGGTCTTGCTCTGGCCCAGCATGGTCGCGGCGTTGAGCAGCTGCCGGTGGACCGTCGCCAGAAGCTCGGCCGCCTTGAGGAACACCGCCGCCCGGTCCTCGAACCGCCAGTGGCCCCAGTCGCGCTGCGCCTCGACCGCCGCTTCGATCGCGGCCTCGATCGTGCCGCGGTCCGCCTGGTGGACCCGGGCCAGCACGCGGTGGTGGCAGTGCGGCGAGACGACGTCCTGGGTGTCGCCCGTGCGAACCTCGCGTCCGGCCACCACCGCCGGGATGTCGATCGCCTGGGCCCCGACGGCGCCCAGAGCGGCCTTCAGCGCCGAGCGCTCGGGCGAGCCCGGCGCGTAGCTCAGCACCGGCTCGTTGCGGGGATGGGGAATGTTGGAGATGCCGCTCATCGGATGCCCCGAGATGAAAAAACGTAAGCTAACCCGTCGCCGCCGGAGTCGCGCGGCATTACCTTCGGGCGTGGCAGTCCGACTTCAACACGAGGCTCCGCCATGATTCGCGGCTCCACCGCCCTCTGCGTGCTGCTGGTGCTCTCCGCTTGCCGTGGCTACGACTACTATCCTCGCCTGGCCGACGGGTCCGGCCTGACGCCGGGCGACCAGATGGCGCGTTACGGCCGGGAGCAGGCCCAGGCGGTGGCGATCGCCAGGCGCTTCGCCGCCGCGCATTCCGGGACCTCGCCGCAGGACCTGCGCGCCCAGGCGGACAGCGCGGTAGCGTATGCCCGCACGCTGCCGGACGTCGTCAACGCCGTGGCCGACCCCCAGAGCCACCGCGTCACGGTGGAGTTCCGGAGCGGATGGATCGACGGCATCGTCCCGCTGGAGGACGGCCAGGCCGCGGCCGAGACGCCGAACCTCCCGTCGGCGCAGGCCCGGTGAGCGAGGGCCGCCAGGTCACGACCACGCTGCCCGACCGGGACGCGGCCAACCGGCTCGGCAGGCGCCTGGTCGAGGAGCGGCTCGCGGCCTGCGCCCAGGTGGTGGGGCCGGTCTCGAGCATCTACTGGTGGCAGGGTGAGGTCGAGACCGCCGGCGAGTGGTATTGCCACCTCAAGACCACGGCGGGGCGAGTGCCCGCGCTGATCGCCCGCATCCGCGAGCTCCACCCGTACGAGACACCGGAGATCATCGCGTTCCCGGTCACGGAGGGGGACGCCGCGTACCTGCACTGGGTCGCCGAGTCGGTGGGGACGCCATGACCAGCCGCGGGCGGCTCGCCACCGCGATGGTGATCGTCGCGTTCATCGCCTTCCTGCTCTACGCGACCCTCGAAGTCCAGCGGGTGGAGTGCACCGTCACCGTGGAATTCCAGGGCGAGCGCCGGACGGCGACCGCCTCCGGCGCCAGCCAGGAATCGGCCACGGAGCAGGCCCAGACCGCCGCCTGCGGGCCGTTGGTGCAGGGCATGGACGAGAGCATCGCCTGTTCCCGCCGCCCTCCTGCCGCGGTCCAGTGCCGGACCCTCTGACCGGCCGGTGACGGCCCCCCGTTTCCCGCATCCGCTGACACTCCTCGTCGCCTGCATCCTCATCGCGGCGGCGCTCACCTGGGTCCTTCCCGCCGGCGAGTACCAGCGCCGGGAGGATCCCGCTACCGGCCGCAGCGTGGTCGTCGCCGGCACCTACGCTCCCGTGGAGCCGTCTCCCGTCGGTCCCTTCCAGGCCCTGGTGGGAATTCCACGCGGCATGAGCGACGCCGCGTCGGTGATCTTCTACGTGTTCCTGGTCGGAGGGGCGTTCGCCATCGTGGAGCGCACCGGCGCTCTCAACCGGCTGGTCAACTCCCTGGTCGCGGCGCTGTCGGGACGGGGTTTGCTGGTCATCCCGATAGCCGGCCTCGCCTTCGCCACCGGGGGCGTGCTGATCCAGATGCAGGAGGAGCTGATCGCTTTCGTGCCGGTGCTCCTCCTCCTCACGTCACGTCTGGGGTTCAATCCACTCGTCGCGGTGGCCATGAGCCTGGGGGCGTCCGCCGTGGGCGCCTCGTTCAGCCCGATCAACCCGTTCCAGGTCGGCATCGCCCAGAAGGTGGCGGAGGTGGACCTGCTCTCCGGCTGGGGATTCCGGGTGGCGTTCCTCCTGCCCGCCCTGACGATTTGGCTCGCCGGCACGGTGCTGTACGCCCGGCGGACTCGGGCCCCGGCACATCCGGTGACGGCGGAGCCCGCCGGCGGAGCGCTGGCCGGTGGCCGACATGCCGCCGTCCTCGCCACCGTGCTGCTGGCGTTCGTGTGGTTCGTGATCGGGGTGCTCCGATATCAGTGGGACTTCGACCAGTTGGCCGCGCTGTTCTTCGTGATGGGTGTCGCTGCCGGCCTGCTGGGCGGGCTGAGGCTGTCCGGGACGGTGGACGCTTTCGTGGACGGGCTCCGATCCATGGCGTTCGCGGCCCTGCTGATCGGCTTCGCCCGCGGCATCTACGTGGTGCTGGAGGATGGTCGGATCGTGGACACGATCGTCCACGGCCTGTTCACGCCACTGGGCGGGCTACCGGTGACGCTCTCCGCGCTGGGGATGATGGCGGCGCACACCCTGGTGCACGTGCCCGTGCCGAGCACCAGCGGCCAGGCGGTGCTCACCATGCCCCTCCTGGTGCCGCTCTCCGACCTGATCGGCCTGAGTCGGCAGGTGACCGTGCTGGCCTATCAGTACGGCGCCGGCCTCTGCGAGCTGCTGACGCCCACCAACGGTGCGCTGATGGCGATGCTGGCGGCGGCCGGTGTCCGGTACGAGGAGTGGGTCAGGTTCGCGGCGCCGGTGTTCGCGGTGCTCCTGGCGCTCGCCGCGGCGGCCATCGGAGCGGCGGTGCTCCTCGGAGTCTGAGCGTCAGGGCCTCGCTCCGGTCCCGCGGGGCGCCGCCAGCTTCTCCAGGTCGGCCGCCTGCACCGCGCCCACCTGCCGCCGCGCCTCGCGGCCCTGCTCGAAGACGATCAGCGTAGGGATGCCCCTGATGTGGAATCGGGCCGGTGTCGCCGGATTGGCATCCGTGTCCAGTTTCAGCACCAGCACGTCACCCATGTGTTGCCGGGCGAAGTCATCGAGCAGCGGCGCCATCATCTTGCAGGGGCCGCACCAGTCGGCGTGGAAGTCCACGAGTACCGGGACGCTCGAGCCGGCGATGACCTTCTCGAACGCCGCGTCGGTGACCGGCAGAGGCCGGTCGAGCCGAATCGGGCGCCCGCAGTTCCCGCACTTGGGTCCCTCGGACAGCCGGGCCAGATCGACCCGGTTGGCCGTGCCGCAGAACACGCACATCACTACCACTGGCCTCATGACACCTCCTCGCTGAATCCCTGCTCGTCAGTGCCGGCTACTCGCCGGCTTCGTTGAAGGTAAACAGCACCTTCAGGCGCCAGGTGCGGTGATTCGCTTCACAGAGGAACCGGCGGGATGGCACCAGTGTTGCGTAAGAGGATGTCGTCTACCTTTTGGCAGGTCACTATGGGCGAACTCACGATCAGGGACATGGAGCAGGACGGCGACTTTGCCGCCTGGTACTCCGAGCTCATCGAGCTGGAAGAGGAAGCGGCGGGGCGCAGCGGCTGGCCCGACGAGCGTTACCTCATCCTCAGCAACGAGATCGGTGACTGGATCGGGGGCCTGCGCTACTGGCTTCGCGGCGGGGTAGCCCACCTGGTGGATGTGGTCGTCCTGCCGCAGGAGCGCCACCGCGGCCACGCCCACCGCCTGTTGGCTGCCTTCGAGGAGCGCGCCGTGGACAGCGGGGCCCATCTGGCAGAATTCTGGACCGACGACGAGCGGTCCGAGGGTCTGCTGGCGGCACTCGGCTGGAACCCGGTTCTGCACCGAGAGGACTACATCGGCCGACGCCCCTGGTCGCTCATGGAGAAGCGGTTGTCGGTTTCCGACTGAGCACCTCCGCGGGTCCTCACCGCCTCGTTGGCGTCAAGCGGACTGGCCACACTATCTTGAGTGGCTGGTCCGTTCTGTATTGAGGCGCTAACCTGCCCCCTGGGACACACATGGGTACCATCACCGATGCCACTCGCGAAATCGAATCCAAAGTCGAAGTCCTGAGAGACCTTGAGGGTCGAGTCGGAGAGCTCATGGAGCAGCATGAGCGCAAGCGGGACCTCTGGTTCCCCGCCGACCTCCTGGGCCCCGGTCCCGACGGTGACCCCGACGAGTTCCAGGCCAAGCTCCGGGCGCAGGCCGAAGGCATCCCCGACCACGCCCGGGCCGCTCTCGCGCTGAACATGCTGACCGAGGAGGGGCTCCCCCACTTCCACCGCCTGCTGGCCGTGTACCTGGGTGACGAGAGCTACTGGCGTCTGTGGAACAATCTCTGGACGGCCGAGGAGGACCGGCATGGTCAGGTGCTCCACGACTACGCCCGGGATACCCGGCTGTTCGATCAGCGCAAGGTCGAGGAGATGCAGTTCGAGTACCTGCGACGGGGCTTCCACCCGGACTGGGACCGCGATCCCTATCGGGTCTTCGCCTACACCACCGTGCAGGAGCGCGCCACCCAGGTCTCCCACGCCGAGACGGGAAAGATCATCGCGGAGTACGAGCCTCGGCTGGCCGAGGTTCTGGCCCAGGTAGCCAAGGACGAGGCGCGCCACTACGCCTTCTACCGCACCGTGTTCGAGGAGATCCTCAAGCGGGACCCCGACCAGGCCCTCCACTCGGCCTCGTTCATCCTGCCGGCGATCGACATGCCGGGCATCACCATCCCGGGGTTCAAGGATCTCGCCGAGGTCATCCGACGCTCGGGTATCTACGGTCCACGGGACTACCTGCGCATCGTGCAGGAGCAGATCCGCTACTGGAGGATCGAGAGTCTCGAGGGCCTGGGCGAGCTGGGGCGGAAGGCGCAGGAGAAGATCATGGGGATCCCCGCCCGCCTGAAGCGCATCGCCGAGCTGATGGAGACCCGGGCCCGCGCCAAGACCTTCAGCTTCGAGGTCGTGTTCAACCGCGAATTCGCGATGGAATGACGCGGTCCGGCCTCTGGCGCGTTCTGGCGATCGCCTGCCTCGCGGTGGCGTGCGGCCGCGACGAGGGCCGGAGCGTTGCCCAGCAGCAGCCGCGCACCAGCCTCCCCCCCGATCAGCGGGACGCGGAAGCCTTGGGGGCGGAAGTGCTGGAGCTCGTGGACCGGGCGGTGGACTACCGCGGGTCGCACCGCGGCAGACCGGCCAGCTCGCTCCGCCAGCTCGGCATCGACAGTCTCACGCCGACCACGGCGCGCCATCTGGTGAACGTCAACCGGGAGCCCGTCGTCACCGTCCAGTTCCGGAAGGTCGAGGGGCGCGAGATCACCTCCTGCCGGGGTGACGGCGACATCCTCGAGGAGGCCTCCATCAACGCCGGACGCTTTACCCTGATGTGCACCTCGCGCTCCGGCGCCCAACGCCCTGTCCAGGTCGGCGGCGCCGGGCGGTAGCCCGCGCTGTCGTGTTCCCCGTGCTCCAACAGACCGTCTACACCGTGGCGCGCAGCATCGTCGTCGTGGCCCTGGTGTACGCTTCCGTGGTGGCCCTCACCCACTGGGCCGTGCGCCGCCGGAAGATCGGGCCCTTCGGCGCGTGGCCGCGGCTGGTGAGACGGATCAGCGACCCGGTGCTCCTGCCGCTGGAGCGCCGGGTGATCCGCTTCGGCGGCAGCCCGCAGGATGCGCCGCTCTGGCTGCTCGGCATCGTGATTCTCGGCGGGCTCATCCTGCTGAGCCTGACCAATTGGGTGCTCGGGACGCTGGGGACCCTGGGCGGGCTCGCGAGCGCCTCCCCCCGCGACTGGGCGCGGATTCTGGTGAGCTGGGCCTTCAGCCTGGTTATGGCCGCCATCTTCATCCGCGTCATCGCCTCCTGGTTCGGCGTGTCCGAGTACCGGCCCTGGATGCGGCCGCTCGTGTTCCTCACCGACTGGATCGTTCAGCCGATCCGGCGGCTCATGCCCTCCACCGGCATGATCGACTTCAGTCCCATGATCGCCTGGCTGGTGCTCTGGGTGGCGAGAGGCCTCGTGCTCGGCATGCTGTGAGGCCCGCCGAGCCGATCTCCGCCACCGCGACCGGGATACGCCTTCGGCTGCGGGTCCAGCCCCGTGCCTCGAGGGAGGAGGTGGCCGGCGTGACCGGCGACGCGATCCGCCTCAGGCTCACCGCGGCGCCGGTGGACGGGGCCGCCAACGACGCGCTGGTCCGGTTCCTGGCGAGTCGGTTGGAGGTGCCCCGCTCGGCGGTGGAGCTGGTTGCCGGGCACACCGGACGGTCCAAGCTCGTCGAGGTGACCGGGATTACTCCGGACGAGGCGGCACGGAGGCTGGGGCTCTGATCCCACTTGTCGCCTGCGGAGATCGGGTTAGGTTGAGAAGAGACAATCGACTCGTGGTGATTTGCGCTGCTTGCGGCCACGTTAAACAATCGCTAAAACGCTTGCCCCGTGGCGTTTTAGCCCCGGGGATTTTTCGTAGGAGCCCTCGTGCCGGTCCTTTCACCACCCGCTCCCCCATCACCCGCTCCCGGTTCCGTCGGCACTCGCCGGACCCGGGCAGAGCGGCTCGCCCTGCTCGAGCCGCTCCTGGCCAAGCGCATTCTCGTGCTCGACGGGGCCATGGGCACCATGATCCAGGCCTACGGCCTGGAGGAGAAGGACTGGCGAGGGGATCGCTTCGCCGAGTGGCCCCGGGACCTGCAGGGGAACAGCGATCTGCTCTCGCTGACCCGACCGGACGTGATCCGGGCCATCCATGGCGCGTACCTCGAGGCCGGCGCGGACATCATCGAAACCAATTCTTTCACCAGCAACGCCCCGGCCCAGGCCGACTACGGAATGGCGGACCTGGTGTACGAGCTCAACCACGCGTCCGCCGCGCTCGCCCGCGGCGTGGCCGACGAGTATGAGCTCCACGAGCCCGAGCGGCCCCGGTACGTGGCCGGCGTGCTGGGCCCTACCAATGTCACTGCCTCGCTCTCGCCCGACGTGAACGACCCTGGGTTCCGGAGCATCGGCTTCGACGACCTGGTCGCGACGTACGCCGAAGCGGCGCGTGCGCTGCTGGAGGGCGGAGCGGATCTGCTCTTGGTCGAGACCATCTTCGACACGCTGAACGCCAAGGCGGCGATCTTCGCGGTGGAGTCCGTGTTCGAGGCCGCCGGGTTCCGGGTGCCGGTGATGATCTCGGGCACGATCACCGACGCCTCGGGGCGCACGCTTTCCGGGCAGGTCACCGAGGCCTTCTGGAACTCGGTCTCGCACGCGCGGCCGCTCAGCATCGGCCTGAACTGCGCGCTCGGTCCGGCTGCCCTGCGTCCCTACGTGCAGGAGCTTTCCCGGATCGCGCCGGTGCTCGTGAGCACCCATCCCAACGCCGGCCTGCCGAACGAGTTCGGGCAGTACGACGAAACCCCGGAAAAAATGGCGGCGGTGCTCCGCGAGTTCGCCGAGCAGGGCCTGGTGAACCTGGTGGGTGGCTGCTGCGGCACCACGCCCGATCACATTCGCGCCTTCGCGGACGCGGTGCGGGATCTCCCGCCGCGGGTGCCCCCGACTCCGCCACGCCGCCTGCGGCTCAGCGGGCTCGAGCCGATCACCGTCGGGCCCGAGACCCTGTTCGTGAACGTGGGCGAGCGCACCAACGTGACGGGCTCGCGCAAGTTCGCCCGCCTGATCCTCGCGGGCGAGTACGACAAGGCACTCGAGATCGCCCGGCAGCAGGTCGAGAGCGGCGCGCAGATGCTCGACGTCAACATGGACGAGGGCATGTTGGACTCCGCGCAGGCCATGACCACGTTCCTTCGTCTGATGGCCTCGGAGCCCGACATCAGTCGGGTGCCGGTGGTGATCGACTCGTCCAAATGGTCGGTCATCGAGGCCGGCCTCAAGTGCGTCCAGGGAAAGAGTGTCGTCAACTCGATCAGCCTCAAGGAGGGCGAGGAGGAGTTCGTCCGCCAGGC
>DATABZ010000272.1:0-12353 GCA_036259315.1 Gemmatimonadales bacterium
CCTCAGCGTCGCCTCGTCCAGCGCCGACATTCCCTGGGAGCGCTACGCGCTCTCACGGCTCCACTCACAGATGCGTCTGGCCGACGAAGGGGAGAGCGGTAACGCCGCCCACGCTGCCGTCACCGTGGTGCTGAACCACACCCAGGCGGAGCGCCTGTTCGAGGGAGCTCCGCGCGGATACGAAGCCATCCAGGCCCTCGCGGACAGCGGGGCTCCACTGCCCCACTTCGATCTCCCCGTGCGGCTCCGAGCGACGGTGGCGCTGCACGAGAGCGACGCCGTTTCCGACAACGTGGTCGGTCTGCTGCCGGGGTCGGACCCTGCGCTCGGGTTGGAGTACGTGGTCTTGACGGCGCACCTGGACCATCTCGGCGTCGGCGAGTCCCAGTCCGGCGACAGCATCTACAACGGCGCGATGGACAACGCTGCGGGCATCGCCACGCTGCTGGAGGCGGCGGCGGCGCTCGGCCAGCGGCAGCCTCGCCCCCGCCGCCCGGTCCTCTTCGTCGCGGTGACCGCAGAGGAGAAGGGGCTGCTCGGCTCCGAGTGGTTCGCCGCGCATCCGACGGTCCCACCCGGCGGCACTCTCGTCGCCAATCTCAACACGGACATGTTCCTCCCGTTGAACCCCCTGCGGCGTCTGCTGGTGAACGGACTGGAAGAGTCGGACCTGGCCGACGACGTTCGGCGCGCCGCCGCCCGGGCGGGAATCGAGGTGATCACCGATCCTGAGCCGGAGCGCAACGCCTTCGTGCGGAGCGACCAGTTCAGCTTCATCCGCCGCGGCATCCCCGCGCTGTCGCTCAAGGGCGGCTTCACCCTCGACTCACCGGAGCACGAGCGCCTCCTGCGGTGGCGGCAGGAACGCTACCACGGAGTCGACGACGAGGTGACCCAGCCGGTGGACCGGCAGGCGGCCGAAGCCTTCAATCGCCTCTATCCGGAAGTGATTCTCGAGGTGGCGAATCGGCCCACCCGGCCCGCGTGGTATCCCACCAGCGCCTTCCGCCCGGAGAGCACCGGCAGCCATTAGGGGCAGCGGCATCGAGGCCTGCGGCAGCGGGTCGGCGAGGTGGAGCTCGGCGGCGTCCACTACCTGGTCCTGCTACTCTACGGGGATCACGACTGCCCGGAGGTCTTATCCCTGACGCCATCGTGGTCGGGTCAGGTCCCAACGGTCTGGCGGCGGCGATCACGCTGGCACAGGCCGGGCTCAAGACGGTGCTCCGCGAGGCGGGGCCCGTGGTGGGAGGCGGTCTCCGCTCCGAGGAGCTCACGCTGCCCGGCTTCGTCCACGACGTGTGCTCCGCGGTTCACGCCCTCGCGCTGGGCTCCCCGTTCTTCCGAACTCTGCCGCTGGACCGCTTCGGGCTGGAGTGGGTCCACCCGCCGGCCGCACTGGCCCACCCGCTCGACGACGGCACGGCCGCGATCCTCGAGCGTTCCCTCGACGCGACCGCCGACGGCCTCGGGCTCGGCGGCTCCGCCTGGAGGCGGCTGCACGGGCCCTTCGTCCGCCACTGGCCCGATCTCTCCCGCGACGTGCTGGCACCTCCGCTCCGAGTACCCCGCAGCCCGTTGGTGATGGCGCGCTTCGGGCTCCAGGCGCTCCGCTCCGGCACCAGCGTGGCGCGGACCCTGCGAGGCGTCCATGCGCAGGCGCTGTTCGCCGGCAACGTGGCGCACTCTTTTCTCCCTCTCGAGCAGCCCGGTACCGCCGCGTTCGGCCTCCTGCTGACCGTGGCGGCTCACGCCGTGGGCTGGCCGATCGCGCAGGGTGGGTCCCAGCGCGTCGCCGACGCGCTCGCGGCGTTCTTCCGCTCGCTCGGCGGCGAGATCGTCACCGGCGCTCCGGTGGAACACCTCGACGAGCTCGGGAACGTCAAGCCGATCCTGCTGGACCTCACGCCGAAGCAGGTGCTGCGGATCGCGGGCAGCCGGCTCCCGGCCTGGTATGCCCGGGCGCTGGAGCGCTACCGGTATGGCTCCGCGGCATTCAAGGTGGATTGGGCGCTGGACGCGCCGACCCCGTGGACCGCACCCGGGTGCGCCCGAGCTGCCACGGTGCACCTCGCCGGCACCCTGGAGGAGGTGGCGGCGTCGGAATCGGCCCACACACGAGGATCGGTCCACGAGCGGCCGTTCGTCCTCTTCGTTCAGCCGACGCTGTTCGACCCCTCGAGGGCGCCTGCAGGCAAGCACACCGCGTGGGCCTACTGTCACGTTCCCCACGGCTACCGGGGCGACGTCACCGAGCACATCGAGCGACAGGTCGAGCGGTTCGCCCCGGGGTTCCGGGAGCGCATCCTCGCGCGGAGCGTGCTCACGCCCGCCGATCTGGAGCGTCGCAACCCCAATCTGGTCGGCGGAGACATCAATGGCGGCATGATGGACCTGCGGCAGGTGTTCGCCCGACCGGTCGCGCGGCCGACCCCGTACCGGACAGCCCTCCGAGGCGTGTACCTCTGCTCGGCCTCGACCCCGCCGGGAGGCGGAGGGCACGGTATGAGCGGCCATCATGCTGCCCGGGCTGCCCTCGCCGACGTGATGCGATAACGATCCGACGCATCCGGGGGCTGCATCACCGACATCTACCCGGCCTGCGCGTCAGCGTGCGGCACCGCCTGATGTGGAGGCACGTGCGATGAGATGGATGAAGGAGGAGCGCACGGTCGGGGTACCTTCCGGGACCGTGACGCTGGAAGGCGACCTGGTCATCACCGGAGGGGCGCAGGCCATCGTCCTGTTCGCCCATGGGAGCGGCAGCAGTCGGCACAGCCCCCGCAACCGCCATGTCGCCGGCCTGCTGCACGAGGCCGGGCTGGCGACGCTGCTGGTGGATCTGCTCACGGTGGACGAGGAGGCCGCCGATCGTTCGAGCGGGCACCTGCGCTTCGACATCGGGCTGCTGGCCGAACGGCTCGTGCAAGCCGGCGATTGGCTCAGCCGTGAGCCGGAGACCCGTGATCTCGCGGTGGGATGCTTCGGAGCGAGCACCGGTGCCGCCGCCGCGCTGGTCGCCGCGGCCGAGCGGCCCGAGGCGATCGGGGCGGTGGTCTCCCGCGGTGGCAGACCGGATCTTGCCGGGCCGGCGCTTCCCCTGGTACGATGTCCCACACTGCTCCTGGTCGGTGGCGATGACGTGCCGGTGATAGACCTGAACCGCCGGGCCTACGATCGGATGCGCTGCGAGAAGCGGCTCGTCATCGTGCCGGGGGCGACGCACCTCTTCGAGGAGCCCGGCGCGCTCGACGCGGTCGCGTGGCACGCTCGGGACTGGTTCGAGCGGTACTTGATCGGCAACCCCGCGCGGGGCGGAGCGCGCTCCCGGTCGTAGCCCGGCTCAGACGACGATCAGCTCACGCTGGTAGTCGGATGGCGTGACGTCGAGGCCGTCGGTGCGGGCGTGCGCGTTCACCTCGCTCCGCAGGCCGATCTCGCCCGGGATGTAGACACCCGGCTCCACGGAGAAGCCGACCCCGGGCACGATGAGGCGCGAGTCGAAGCTTTCGGTATCATCGATCGTGGGGCCGAAGCCGTGCAGGCCCATGCGGTCGATCGAGTGACCGGTCCGGCAGACGATCCGGTCGCCGTACCCCGCCGCCTCGATGACGCCCCGGGCGGCGCGATCCGCCTCCGCGCCCGCGACCGGTCGTCCGGCGCCGAGCCGCTCTCGCAGCAGGTCGAGCGCCGCGTCCCTGGCGGAGCGGACCACGCCCCAAAGCTCCGTCGCCCGCTGCGACGGTGTGCCGATCGCGGCCATCCAGGTCTGGTCGGCGTAGATGCCGTTCGGCTCCTTGGCCCAGAGATCGAGCAGCAGCAGCGCACCAGGCATGATCCGCGAGGAGCCTTCCTCCGGGGCCTCGTAGTGGACACGAGCCGCATGCTCGCCGTAGGAGACGCTGGGGGGCGACTCGGTCACCAGCCCGGCGCGGTCGAACGCCTCAAGGATCCAGCGGGTGACTTCGTGCTCGTCCACCGCGTTGCCGCCGCGCGCGCGCTCGCCGATGCGGCGGATGGCGGCCTGCGCGATCTCGGAGAGCGTCGCGGCCGCGCGGAGATGGCTCGCCAGGTCGTCCGCAGACCAGACGGAGCAGTAGCGCGACACCAGCTCCGCGGAGGAGACCGGGGTCGCGCCGGCCGCGCGCACCAGCTCCAGGCTACCGGCCGGCACGTAGTCGCCGTAGGGCACGGCGCCGCCGGGCGAGTATTCCATCGCGACGCTCTTCCCGCCCACGAGCGCCTGCAGCTCGCGCGAGAGCTCCTCCCGGCGGATCCACACCACCTTCCGCCACGCGGAGGGCCAGCCGCGCCACAGCTCCGCGTCCACCGCGTGCACCAGCGCCACGGGGTCGCCGCCGCGCGGCAGGTAGACGTACGCGCGGCGCGAGCCCACGATCTCGTCGCCCACGACCGCGGCCATGATCGGGTTGATGCCACGGAAGTCGAAGAGCAGCCAGCCGTCCACCGGCTGGGCCAGGGCGGCGAGGGCACCCTGGAGGCGGGGGAGTGCGTCGGCTTGGAGCATGGAGCCTCGCAGATCGGGAGAGCGAAACGATAGGCGGCGCCGGGACAGGATGGAAGGTCGAGCGCCCTCGCCGGCTCCCGCTCGAGTGCCCTGCCGAGAGCGTCCAGCGGGGTCGCGAAGCTTCGATTACGGATTACCTTCTCCTCCGAATCCTCCGCCAGGCTGCCGGGGCGGAGCCACCCAGTGCACCCGGGAGGCGCCATGTGCCGCAACATCAGAACGCTGGCGAACTTCGACCCGCCGGCCACGGATGAGGAAATCCGGGCTTCGGCCCTGCAGTTCGTTCGCAAGGTGAGCGGAACCGCTCACCCGTCTCAGGCGAATGCCGCAGCCTTCCACCGGGCGGTGGAGGAGGTCGCGGACGCCGCGCGGCGGCTCATCGAGTCGCTGGAGACGCGGGTGGCGCCGCGGAACCGGGAGGAAGAGGCGCGAAAGGCGCGGGAGCGCTCCCGGAAGCGATTCGCCCGCGCCGACCCCGTCCAGCCCTAGGCGGCCATCTTCCTGCAGCTCTCGGCGCAGCGCCGGCACTCCTCGGCGCAGCGGCGCATCATGTCGTCATCGGCCAGGCGCTCGCAGTCCTCCGCGCAACGGGCGCACACCTCGGCGCACGCGCGGCAGGTCAGCTTGTGCAAGTCGGAGCCGCGCAGCATGAAATCCGCGCTGGTGGCGCAGATCTGGGCGCAGTCCATCAGCAGCCGAATATGACCGGCCTCGGCGTGCCTGCCGCCTTTCTCGAGACAGTGGGTGATCGTCTCCACGCAGATCGCGTGGCAGCGGGTGCAGTTGTCGATACACTCCTGCATCTGGTGCGTTCCCGCATGCGTCATGGTAGCCATGGGGCCTCCTCCGAAGAGAAATCCTTCTCGTGCCCGACCCTCAGGCCGTAGGATGTCCCCCCGAGGCCCGCGGCTCCGTGAGTGACGTCACCCAATCGGGCGGCAACCAGCCATGAGTCTGCTCTCGGCGTCCGTGCTGCTGTTCTTCGTGATGGACCCCCTCGGGAACGTGCCCTTGTTCCTCTCGGCACTCCGGCACGTAAATCCGTCCCGCTATCGGCTGGTCATCGTCCGCGAGCTGCTGATCGCCCTGGTCATCCTCGTGGTGTTCCTCTTCGTCGGCCGCTACTTCCTCGAGCTGCTCCACGTCTCGCCGGCAGCCCTCACGGCAGGCGGCGGCGTGATCCTGCTGTTGATCGCGCTCCGGATGATCTTTCCGAGCCACGAACGCTCGATGCGGGAAGAGGTGGAGGGGGAGCCGCTGGTGGTGCCTCTCGCCGTGCCTTACACCGCCGGGCCCAGCATGTTGGCCACGGAGCTGCTTTTCATGAGCCGCGAGCCCGATCGTTGGCCGGTGTGGCTGGGCGCGGTCGGGCTGGCCTGGTTCGCCTCGGCGGTCATCCTCTACTTCTCGGCGAATCTCCGGCAGCTCCTGGGCGATCGCGGGCTCACCGCGCTCGAGCGGCTGATGGGCATGCTCCTCGTGATCGTGGCCGTGGAGATGCTCATGGGGGGCATCGCGGAATACCTGAATCGCTGAGGAGGCCGCCGTCCTGGCGGCAACGACTCACGCCGGCGGCTCACAACGTGGCCCGCCGCAGCAGCTGCGCGTTGACAGCCACGATCACCGTGCTCGCCGACATGAGCACCGCTCCGACGGCCGGCGAGAGCACGAACCCCCACCCCGCGAAAATGCCCGCGGCGGCCGGGATGGCGACCACGTTGTAGCCGGCGGCCCACCAGAGGTTCTGCACCATCTTGCGGTAGCTGGCGCGCGACAGGCCGACGATGCGTGACACGTCGCGCGGATCGCTCCGCACCAGAACGATATCTCCCGCTTCCACCGCCACGTCCGTCCCCGCCCCAATCGCGACCCCGACGTCCGCGGTGACCAGAGCCGGAGCGTCGTTCACGCCGTCGCCCACCATCGCGACCCGATGCCCGGCCCGCTGGAGCTCTTCCACCTTCGCCGCCTTGTCCCGAGGAAGCACCTCCGCGTACACCGTGTCGATCCCCAGCTCCTGCGCCACGGCCTGGGCCACCGACCGAGCGTCACCGGTGAGCATCACGGCCTCGAGACCCTGCGCGTGGAGCCGCTGGACCGCCTCGCGCGACTCGGGGCGCACGGCATCGGCCACCGCGAACGCGGCCAGCGCCCCGCGACCCTGGAGCAGGTAGACGACGCCCTGGCCGCGGCTCGCCGCGACCTCGGTGAACCCGTGCAGCTCGGGCGGAAGCGTCACCCCCTCCTGCGCCAGCAGGTTCGGTCCACCCACCGCGAGATCCCGACCTTCGACCACCGCGGCGACCCCTCGGCCCGGCTCGGCGCGAAACTCCGATGCGCGGGGGACGGCGACCCCGCGCTCCTCCGCGGTCGCCCGGAACGCCCGCGCCACCGGGTGCTCCGAGTCCCGCTCCACCGCGGCGGCAAGGCGGAGAGCCTCGTTCTCCCCGAGGCCCGAGGCCGTACGCACGGCCACGACCCGGTGCTCGCCCATGGTCAGAGTTCCGGTCTTGTCGAACACGACGGCCGTGAGGTTCCGCGCCTCTTCCAGCCCGCGGCGGTTGCGCACCAGGAGACCGTTTCGCGCACCGAGCGTGGTCGAGATCGCGATCACGAGCGGCACGGCGAGACCCAGCGCGTGCGGGCAGGCGATCACCAGCACAGTGACCAGGCGCTCGATCGCATACGCTGTCTCCGCACCGGCGGCCAGCCAGCCGACGAGTGTGGTCGCTCCGGCCGCCAGCGCCACCACCGTGAGCCAGAAGGCCGCCCGGTCCGCGAGAGCCTGCGCCCGCGACCGCGAGGCCTGGGCCTGGGCCACGAGCCGCATGATGCCGGCGAGCGCCGTCCGGTCGCCCGTGCCCGTCACCGCCACGCGAAGCGAGCCGCTGCCGCTCACGGTGCCGGCGATGACGCGGTCACCCGGCCGCTTGCGCACCGGACGGGATTCGCCGGTGAGCACCGCCTCGTCGAGATCGCTCTCCCCACTCACCACGTCGCCATCGGCCGGGACGCTCTGCCCGGGGCGAATCAGCACCAGGTCGCCCGGACGCAACGCTTCCAAGGGCACCTCCTCTTCGCGCTCGGTCCCGTGCTCGTCGGTCGAGAGGCGGGTCGCACGGGAGGGGAGGAGCTTCGCCAGCTCGGACAGCGCGCCACGGGCCTGGCTGATCGACCGCATCTCGATCCAGTGCCCGAGCACCATGATGGTGACCAGGGTGGCCAACTCCTCCCAGAGCGGCATGCCCCGGAAGCCGAGCGTCACCGCGAGGCTGAAGACGAACGCCACCGTGATGGCGAGCGCGATCAGGGTCATCATGCCGGGGAGCCTGTCGCGCAGCTCGCGCACCGCGCCCTCGAGGAAGGGCCGGCCGCCGTAGAAGAAGACCAGCGTGCCGAAGACGGGAGCGATCCAGCGTGATCCGGGGAACGCGGGTGGGTGGAAGCCGAAGGCGTTCGGGAGCATGTGCCCCCAGATCAGGGTCGGAATCGTGAGCGCGAGACTGAGCCAGAAGCGCTCGCGGAACGTGGCGACGCTGTGACCTGCGTGGGCATCGTGGGCTGCGTGAGCGGCGCGATGGCCGTGGGCACCGTGGACAACGTGCGCCTCATCGGTGTCCTGGACATGGTGCACTGGGCCACCAGAAGACAGGCGCACCTCAGGGTGCTCGGGATACCCGGGCTTTTCGGGTGCCTCTCCGTGCGTGTGGTGCGGGTGGTGCGGGTGGTCTCGATTGGGCATGCGGGGCCTCCTGGTCAGTGTCCAGTATACCCCTCCCCCCTATACCACGCAAGGCGCACCGCCTCCCATGGCGCGCTGATCAGTCCTTGTAGGGATCGCGCTCCTCCGCGCCCGCCATTACGACGATGAGCGGGCGCAGCGTGTGGAGCACCTCGATGGTGCTCCCCTGCGCGGCGAGCACCTCGGGGAGCCTGCGGTAGACGTGCGGGCTCTCGTCCGGCCCGCCGCCGCGGAGAATCACTCCTTTTCCACGCACCCAGGTCTCCATCATCTCGGGCGTGACACGGCCCGGGCTCAGGATCCGGCCGGTCCTGCGGTGGCGCTTGCCCGCCGCGGCCGTGCGGCTCATGACCCGTCCGGCGCCATGCACGGTGGAGAAGAGTGCCGCCCGCTGAAGCGCGGCGGTCGCCGGCTCGGCGGCGGTGCTGCCCTGCACGATCACGGCATCGTCGCCCATGGATCCGCCGATGAAGCCCTTCTGCCCCGGGAAGGCGGGCGTGGCGCCCTTCCGGACCACGACCACCTCCTCCCCATCGTGCACTTCCTTCCAGGCGAAGTTGTGATGGTTGTGGACCAGCTCGACTTCGTTTGCGCCGAGCAGCGAGACCACTTTGCGGGCGACCCACTCCCGGCCGGCATAGGCGTAGCGACCCGCAAGGTTCATCAGATGCCAGTAGTCGTGCCCGACCGGCCTGTCGAGCGGGAGCAGCACCTCGGCCTCGGGCACCCGCTCGCCCCACGCCCTGCCCTGCCCTACGGCCAGGAAGTTGGACGCCACGGTGTGGCCGAATCCGCGGCTTCCGAAATGCACGCCGACCCACAGGGTTCCTGTCTCGTCGGCGAACACGTCCACGTAGTGGTTGCCGCTCCCTACCGTGCCGAGCTGCTGCCGGGCCTTGCTGCGGAGCGACTCGCGATGAGGGGCGGGCACCGCCTCCCAGGCGGGATCCTCGAACAGGGGATCGTCGGTGGGCGCGTCGTCGGCGCGATTCTTCCGGCCCAGACCGAAGCTCACGGTCTCGGCGATGCGGTCGGCAAGGCGCTCGAGCTTGCCGGACACATCGCCGAGTGTCGCGTCGGTCCGGATGGCGGCGTTGCCGCAGGCGATGTCGAACCCGACGCCGACCACGGAAACGGCATTGTCGTACGCGGCGACGCCGCCGATCGGCATGACGTAGCCCACGTGGCCGTCGGCCATGAGGGCCGTCCGACGGGCGTGCGCGGCGACCCGCTCGAGCTGGGCTCGGGTGGCCTCGTCGTGGGTGCCGAAGATCAAGTGGAAGTCTCGATCATGGCTGCTCCTGACTGGGGGCTGCGCTTCGACCGTCCCGGGGTACATTGGAAAATCGGCGGCCCGGCAGGGCCGGTGTGTATCTCTACGATCAGCAAAGGAGCCGATCATGAGCGTGGAACGCACCCGTGAAGTGATGGAGCGCTACCTGAACTCCAACCACAGCGATCTCAGCATGATGGCCGACGACGTGGTCTTCACCACGATGGCCACCGGAGACGAGCACCGGGGTCCCGAGGGCGTCAAGCGCATGCTGGAGCACGTCTACCACGAGGCGTTCGACGCGAGAGCGGAGACCCGCAGCCGCATCTACACCGAGGATCACGCCGTGCTCGAGGCCGACTTCGTCGGCACCCACACGGGCACCTTCGCCGGCGTCCCGGCCACGGGGCGACAGGTGCGGGTCCCCCTGTGCGTGGTGTACGATCTCCGCGACGGCAAGATCGTGCGGGGCCGGGTCTACCTCGAGGTACCCGTGCTCCTGCGACAGATCGGCGCCGGTAAGGCCTAAGCCTCCGCCAGCTTCGCGAGCCCTTTGCGGCAGTTGTCGCAGACGCCACACAGGTCCTCCGACGGCTCCTCGCCGAAGTACTCGTACAACGGACGCCAGCGGCACCGGGCACTCCGGGCGTACGCCTCCATGCGCTCGAGCTTCTCGCGGTCGGCCTCCGCTCGGGCGGGCCACTCGCGGGCGAGCTCGACCAAGGCGGTATCGTCCGGGTCGCGAGCGAGCACGAACCGCGCGCCGCGGCGCTCGCGGACCAGCTTGGCCTCCTTCAGCAGGGAGAGGATGACCCTGATCCGGTCGCGCCCTACGCCCCGGGCCGCCTCGCGGAGGGCGGCGAGCGACCTCGGCTCGCCGCCCTCCAGCGTGGGCCGGAGCGCCGCGACCACCGCGCGGGTCTCGTCGAGCGAGGGGTACTTGCCGCCGAGGAAGAAGAGCTGGGTGCGGCGGTCCTTGGGGTCGTAGAGAAGGATGCAGCGGGCCGGCTCCCCATCGCGGCCCGCACGCCCGGCCTCCTGATAATACGCCTCGAGCGAGCCCGGCATGTCGTAGTGCACCACCCCGCGAATGTCGGGCTTGTCGATGCCCAGTCCGAACGCGTTGGTGGCCACGATGGCCGCCAGCTCGCCGGACATGAAGCGGTCCTGGGCCTCTTTCCGGCGCCCGGCGGCGAGTCGGCCGTGGTAGGGGAGGACCTCCATGCCCTCGCCCTGAAGGGTGGCGGTCACCTGGGTGACGTGCCTGATCGTCGCGGTATAGACGATCGCCGTCCCTTCGATGCCGCGGAGGCAGTCGAGCAGCTCGGCCTCCTTCTCGGCATCGCCCGACACGTGCCGCACCTCGAACGCCAGGTTGGGACGGTCGATGCCGGTGCGAACGACGGCCATATCGGGCCGGCCCAGCTGCCGGCGGATGTCGTCCACCACTTCCGCGGTGGCGGTGGCGGTGAGCGCGAGGAGCGGCGGATCGCCGAGTGCCCGCACGGCTTCGCGCACGGCCAGGTAGCTCGGACGGAAGTCGTGCCCCCACTGTGAGATGCAGTGGGCCTCGTCCACCACCACGAAGTCGATGGTGGCGCTGCGCAGCGTCTCCAGGAACCCGGGGTCGGTCAGGCGCTCGGGCGTGGTGAAGACGAATTCACCTTCGTCGCCCTCGATGCGCTCGATCGCTGCGTCCTCCCTCCGCCCGGTAACCGTGCTGTTCACTTCCACGGCGTCGAGGCCAAGCTCCTGCAGCTTGTCCACCTGGTCCTTCATGAGGGCGATCAGCGGGCTCACGACGATCGTGATCCCGTCCAGGTGCAGCGCGGGAAGCTGGTAGCAGAGCGACTTGCCGGCGCCGGTCGGCATGATCGCGAGGGTGTCCTGGCCCTCGAGGACCGCCTCGATCACCTCGCGCTGGCCGGGGCGCAGCTTGTCGAGCCCGAATGTGCGACGGAGCGAGCGCTGGACGCCGCTGGGTCGTGCCATGGTGGTGCCTCCTCGTGCTATGCTGCTCGCAATCGGCAGGTGGAGCGGTGCGGAGGGTCACAGCGGCGCGATAGATTTCTCGCTCGCTCGTCAGCGACCCTTGCACCAGCCCAGCAAACCGATCATGAGCCGATTCGGTCCCGATCCCCGGGCATTCTTCGATACCGTGTACCGTGAGACGCCGCCATGGGACGTCGGTGGGGCCCAGCCCGCTCTCGCGTCGCTGGTCACCGAGCTTCCGCCGGCGGCGCCGGTGCTCGACGTAGGGTGTGGCTCGGGTGACCTGGCGATCTGGCTGGCGCGCCGCGGTCTCCCCGTGCTCGGGGTCGATTTCGTCGAGGCCGCGATCGCGCAGGCGAGAGCGAAGACCCGAGTGCTCCCGCCCGGAGTGGCCGACCTGCTCGACTTCCGCGTCGGCGATGCCCTGCGTCCCTCGTCACTTCGTCGGGAGTTCGGGGCGGTCGTCGACAGCGGGTTCTTGCACCTGTTCGACCCCGATGACCGCGACCGCTTCGCCGTCGAGCTCGCGGCGACGCTCCGGCCCGGCGGTCGCTACTACCTGCTGGCCTTCGCGGTGACCTTTCCCGGCCCGCACTCCCCCCGGGAGGTCACCGAGGAGGAACTGCGGTCCCGGTTCAGCGCCGCGCAAGGCTGGGTGATACGCGTATGCCGGTCGGCGGAGTTCCAGAGCCGGGTGGCGCCGGTGCCGGCGACATGTGCCTGCATCGAGCGGCTCGCCGCGAGCGGCCGCTGATGCAACCAGAGCGGGGTCCTGACGGACGAAGCCCCCGCAACTCCGAGAGTTGCGGGGGCTTCGT
>DATABZ010000273.1:0-15708 GCA_036259315.1 Gemmatimonadales bacterium
AGGAACAGCGCCAGCACCCCGATGAGCCCCAGCGAGATCTCGGCGGCGGTCTTGGCGAAGTCCAGGGCTGCGTCGGCGATCGCGTCGAGCTTCACGAACCGCACCGGCTCGAACACGACCCCGGCGCTACCCACGGCCGCCCCGCTGCCGGGGGGCTGGAAGCCGACCAGCCTGCCCTGGAGCTCGTCGTCGCGCGAACGGGAGACCTCGCCGATCGTGGCCAGGGGCTCGGGAAGCTCGGCGCCCTCATTGAAGCGGAGCTGAATCGCCTCCCGGGTCTGGAGCAGGTAGCCCCCGTAGCTGGCGGCTGGGCGCTCCGTGGTGCCGTAGAACCTGGCGTATCGCTCCGGCTCGATCCGGACCTCGACGGGGACCCGGCGGGCGGCGGGGTCGTAGCCCTGGGGAAACGACAAGGCCACTGGGAGCGGGCGGCCGTTCCGGTAACGGTCTCCCGCGAGGTCGCTGAGGTCGCGCCCCAGGGCGAAGACGAGGCTGGACACAATCAGGCCCGCCCAGATGTAGTTCAGCATGGTCCGGTCAGGTTGTGGTGAGAGCCGCGCGGAGGCAGGGAACGAATACGACCGTGTGGCGGGCTCCCGCAAGGCGGCGGGCCACCGGAGTTGCCAAGACCGAGAGGCTCACGCTCCGGAGGCTCAGGCTCCAGAGGCTCACGCTCGAGAGGCACACGGAGGTACCTGGATGCGTTCGAACCTCGCCGCGAATCCGGTGACATCAGTCACCACATGTGAATTGCATCACCCCTAGCTTGCCGCCAGTCTCAGTCGGACACCCGGTCCTCGGGTGCCTATGGCCCATTCAGCGCTCGGGCCCCTTCAATTCCGAAGCGGGCACCCTCCTGACCGGCTCAAACCAAGGAGCAGCATGATGGCACGCGGCAAGAAGAACGATATTCAAGTCGACAACGAGAGCGGCACGGTCGTGGGATTGTTCCAGGATCAACCTTCCGCCGAAGCCGCGATTCAGCGCCTGAAGACGGCGGGGTTCACGGAGCAGCAGATCGGGGTCGCGGTGCGCGACCGCGAGCAACAGGATGCACTCACCGAAGGCACCGGGACGCAGGCCGCGGAAGACGCCACCAAGGGAGCGGTCGGCGGCGGGGTCGTCGGCGGGGTGATCGGACTCCTGGCAGGGGTAGGAGCCCTGGCGATTCCAGGGGTTGGCCCGATCATCGCCGGCGGAGCCCTGGCTTCAACCCTCGCCGGTGCCGGCATCGGGGCGGCGGCCGGTGGACTGATCGGCGCGCTCGTCGGCATGGGAGTTCCCGAGGAGGACGCCCGCCACTTCGAGCAGGGATTCAAGCAGGGCGGCATCCTCGTCACCGTGCAGGCTGGTACCCGGGCCGAGCTGGCGCGCGAGGCGCTCTCCGAGGTGGGTGCCGATCTGGGCCCCACCCGGCGCGACTACTCGCGTCCCGCCACTGCGGGCAGCGCGGTGGGTGCCGTGGGCACGGAAGGATCGGAGCGGCTGGAGCTCCGCGAGGAGCAGCTCGACGTGGACACCCACCAGAGGCAGGCCGGCGAGGTGCGGGTTCGCAAGGAGGTCCACACCGAGCAGCGGAACATCGAGGTTCCGGTCACCCGCGAGGAGGTCGTGATCGAGCGCCACGCGGTCTCCGGTCGTGAGGCGGCGGACCAGACGCTCGACGACAACGAGGAGGTCCGCATCCCGCTGATGGAAGAGGAAGTGGACGTCCAGAAGCGCGCGGTCGTCCGAGAGGAGATCTCCGTCGGCAAGCGGCCGGTGGAGGAGACCCGGACCGTGTCGGACACCGTCCGGCGGGAAGAGGCCCGGATCGAGTCCGAGGGTGACGTCGGCATCCGCCCGTACGGCGGGACCGACCGTCGCCGTGGACGGCAGCCGTCGTACAAGGGCCCCGAGCGCCGGGTGGCGCTGCAGCGGTAACACGGGCCTGCAAGAGACGGGGCCGGTGCCGAAACATCTCGGCGCCGGCCCCGTTTGTTGTCGTTCTCAGGGAATGGCGCCGCGCCGCTGCAGCGCGGTTCGCCTACGTTACAGCATGATCCTCGCGCTCGCTTTCGCCCTGGGCGTGGTCGCCGGGCTCCGCTCGATGACCCCGCCGGCCGTCGTCGCATGGGCAGCCCACTTCGGCTGGCTGCGGCTGGACGACACGCCTCTGGCCTTCCTGGGCTCACCGGCGGCCAGGTACCTGCTGCTCGCTGCGCTGGTCGGCGAGCTGATCGCCGACAAGCTCCCCTTCACACCGAGCCGGACGCGGCCCGGATCGTTCGTCTGGCGGATTCTGAGTGGGGGGCTCGCGGGTGCGGCACTCGCGGCCGGCGCCGGGCACGGGCTCGTTCCAGGGGCGGTGGCCGGCTGTCTCGGCGCGGTGGCCGGGACGCTGGGTGGGTATCGCGCGCGGACCGGGCTGGTGCAGGCGCTGCAGGTGCCGGACTACGCCGTGGCGCTGGCGGAGGACGTGGTAGCGGTAGGGGGCGCGCTCCTCATCGTCGCCGCCGCATCCTGAGTGTCGAGCTACACTGCCGCCGCGCAGTCTAACCGGCGGTGCCCGAAGCGAGCCTCTCGAGGTCAACGCCTCCCGAGGTCAGCGCCTCACGCGGTACGCCAGCTTCACGAAGAAGCCGTCGCTCACCCGCTCCAGCCGTGACCAGTTGAAGTCGCCGTCGGTCTCCATCGAGCTGCCGTAGCCCAGGAACGCCACCGTCCCCGGCGTCGGCTCGAAGGATGCCAGCAGGTCCACGCGAAGTCCGTTGCTGCGGAGCGCGGGCTGCGCCGTGCCGTCGATGAAGAGCGGCTCGCGCGACTTCGCCGCCCGGAGCGCGGCCCGTCGCTCGGAACGATACTCGCCGATGACCCGGAAGAAGAGCGCCCGGTTCGGCTGGTACTCCGCCTGGAGTCGGGGAATGAGGGCGCGGGCGAATTCGTCACCCGCGCGGCGGAACAGCTGCAGTGCCGTGCCGCTTGCCGCGATCCGCACGGTCGGCGCGGGACGCAGCTCGACCCTTCCGGTGAGCTGGCGGCGCGTCCCCGTGGCACCCTCCTCGAAGAGCGGTGTGCGCCCCCGGGTATACGACAGCTCAGCACCGAGCTGTCGCCAGGTCGGGGTGGTCACCCCCAGCGTCCAGACCATTCCCGAGAAATCGTCCGGCGGCAGGTAGGATGGGCCGCCGTTCCCCACCGTGTAGCCCGCGAAGCTGGTGTCCTGGAACTTCACGAAGTCGCGCTGGAGGTGAGCGTTCAGCTCCCACCCGCCGCGCAGCTGGAAGGTGGCGTCGAGCTGCTCGAAACCCTCGATTCCCTCCTTGAAGCCGAAGTCGTCGTACAGCCAGGTGCGCTCGGGCCCGAAGAAGATGGTGAGATTCTCCAGCAGCGCTCCACGCGCGCCGTAGAACGTGAGTCGGTTGAAGGCATGGCCATTGACGACGTTGCTCCGCAGGCGGTTGACGAATCCCGCCTGCGCGTCGAACCCCTGCCCCAGTCCGCGCAGCAGGTAGTTGAACCCCCACGAGCGGCCCGTCCGATCGTACTCCACCTGAAAGATCGGGGCGCGGCGGGTGGCGCCGCCGCTCGTGGTCCATGAGGCGCCGTACTGGAGCTGCGCGAAGTACAGTCCCCAGACGTAGCGGAAATCACCCGCGAGCACGCGGTTGTGCGCGGCGCCCTGATCGCGGTTGGTGAAGGTGACGCCCGCGATCGAGTTCCGGCCGAAGTCGCGGCGGACGCGGGTGATGTTGAACCACGCGTCACGAGTCCCGTCGCCGCCGTCGTCCACCGCGGTCAGGTGCGCCACGCCGAGCTGGCCGAACTTGCCGGTGAACTTGGCGCCCGCCTTGGGATCCACGATCCGGCGGGTGTACACCAGCGTCTGCGGCGTGCCGAAGAGCTCGATGCCCTCGAGGAAGAACGGCCGCTTCTCGGGAAAGAACAGGGCGAAGCGCTCGTTCACCGTCACCTGACCCTCGTCGCTCTCCACCTGGCTGAAATCGGGATTGAGTGTCGCGTCGAGCGCGTAGCTGGTGAAGCCGAGCCGCAGGTTGAGTCCCGCGTCGGGGTCCACGTCCGCCCTGCCGAACGCCCCGCTCACCGCGTCGCGGCTGCCGTTCGCGGTCGCGGTGACGAACGGTTGGGCCTCGACCGTGACCCCGTGCCTGATGTCGTGCAGCCCGCCCAGGGCTCCCTCCTGGCCGAGGAAGCTGGCATTCGCCCGGCGCACGTCGGTCCAGGTGTCGGTGTAGCCGGTCCGCTGGACGATGCGCGTGACGTTGAAGCCCCAGGTCTGCCGCTCACCGCCCGGGTAGCGGAGGCTCTTGAACGGAATCCGGATCTCGACCTCGTAGCCCCGCTCGGTGCGCCGTCCCTTCGAGTCCCACAGGAAGTCGGGGTTCTTGTCCACGCTGCCCGGCACCAGGCTGCTCACCTGTCCCGCGCCCTCGCTCCGGACCCCGTCGGTCTGCACCCCGAACGGGTTCACGCCGAAGAAGAACGCGCGCCGATGATCGTGGAAGGTGTCGAGGTCGAGGATCACCTGATCCTCGTTGTCGATGTTGTCGCGGTCGGCGACGGTGGCTCGGATCGAGGCCGGGAGCCGGTCGTGGGCGATGACACCGAAGTGGATCGCGTCGGGGGAGTACCACACCAGCACCTCGGTGCGCTCCTCGGCGGGACGGCCGTCCACCGGCTGGTACTGCCAGAACCCCGTGAGCCGGGTCGCTTGGGCCCAGACCGGCTCGTCGAGCACGCCGTCGATCCGGATCGAGGCCTCGAACCGGGGGATCTCCGCCGTGGGCGAGCCCTTGCCTTCTACCACAGCGGCCGAGGACGACTGGAGCAGCAGCAGGAGCGCGAGCACGTTCCCCGATGACTGAGGGTCCTGGGCACGAGCTGAAAACGGATGCTGGTCTAAATAAATCTACGCCGGGCACCGGAGACGGGTTCCACCCCGCCTAGGAGGTCCGCGACTGCCGGTGACGGGTCAGGACGATGTGAGCTGGAATCGAAGCCCGAAGTGGTTCAGCGTGGCGGGCAGCGGCCGGTCCGGATGGAGTCCGTGCGTCGACGCCAGACGGATCGCGCATTCGCGTAGCAGGCCGCCCAACATGGCGCTGCCGAGCAGGAGAACGAGATTGCGGCCCGGGCAGAACGCGGGCCCTCGGCTGAAGGGGATCAGCGGCCAGTCCTCCGCGGCGGAGGGGTCGGGCCACAATTCCGGCGCGAACCGGTCCGCGAACGGCAGCCTCCGGTCGTCCCGATGGAAGAACGGTGCGTAGATCAGGATGCCGGTTCGTGCCGGCATGGCGCCCGTGTCCCAGACGGTCTCGCGGGTAGTCTGGCGCAGCACCATCGGCGTCGTGGGCCATAGTCGCACGGACTCGAGCAGCGTGGCGCGGAGCAGCTCGAGCGGTTCCCGCGCCGGGTCGCGCTCCGCCGCCTCGGCGCGGGCGCGCTTGGTGTGCTCAAGGTGTGTTGCGAGGATCGCCAACGCCCGGAACGTCGCCATTCCGGCGGCGTCGAAGGCGAAGAGCCACTGGGGCACCTGTTCCTCCGGTGCGGTCACCTCGCTCGCGGGAGTGGCCGACATCACGGCCGCCAGGCTTCCGGGCTCCGCCCTGGCCATGTGGCGGGCGACGTGATCGAGGAAACGCGCGCGGAGCCTGCGCCGGACGGGGTGCAGCATCGCCCAGTTCGCGTCGGCGCGCAGCCGGGCGATCTCGTCGGTGAGCTCCCGGTCGTCCCCTGCCCCCTCGCCCAGTACGACCCGCCTGGCCATGCGGAACCACGCCTCGGAGAACTCCGGCCATCCCAGGCTGCCGCGCCCCCTGTGCAGCCGGGTGCGCTCCTCGTCCACCACCCCCACGAATCTGTCCGCCAGCTCATGCAGGGGCCGGACGGCCTGGAGCACCGCCTCATTGTAGCGCCGACGGTCCCCACGCTCTTCCCCGCGGGAGATCAGGGAGCCGCGCGGCTCGAAGTGCTTCAACGCCTCCCGCTTCTCGGTGCTCGCAGTGGCGAAAGGATCCGGGGACTCGTCGAGCACCCGGCGCACGTGCTCCGGCGCGAGGATCACCGCCCGGCGCGCGCCGGGAATGGCGAGCATCAGGGGCCCCGCGCCATAGCGCTCGTGCAGCCGCTGCATCCGGCGGATTGCGCGGCGGTCGAGGTCCAGCCGCTCCGCGAGGGCCACCATCCGCGGGCGGCGGAGGATCGCTCCTTTGGCAATGGTCGGAGCCACCACCCCGGCGAGCAGGGCGAGGGTGTCCCGCAGCGTGGCCGTGGTCAGGGGCTGCACCGGCAAGTGCGGATCAGCCGATGCGCTGTGTCAAGGTGGTCGAAGGACGAATCTGGAAGCGGAACTGCTGCTCCACCATCTGGCGTACCGGCCTGCCTTCGCGCGTGGCCGGACGGAAACGCATCAGCCCGAGCGCGGTGCGCACCGACGCGGTGAAGCGGACATCGTCGCTGCTGACCACCTGAATCGTGGTGGTGTCCACGCGCCCAGTGGTGTCCACCACGTAGATCGCATGCACCACCCCCTCGGTCCCCATCGCCAGCAGATCCCGCGGGTACACCGGTGCGGCGCTCCCCTCGTGGCGCTCGACCATCTCGTCCACCTCCAGCACGCTGAAGGCGGTATCGGGAACCACCTCGGGCGCCGGACCGAACGGCAGCTGCCCCCGAGCCCCGCTGCGCTTGCCCCACGGGCGCGCGCCGTGCGCTCGGGGGCGCAGCCGCAGGCCCTCGCCAGGACGCACGAGCTCGCGCCCGTCTTCCAGGTCGCTGCCGAGCCGGCCCCACTGGATCATCTCGGTCTGGCGGAGTCGAACATCGACCCGATCGGGCGGGAGGAGAAAGAACACCCTGGCTTCTCGGGCATCACCCGGGAGCTGCCGGCCGCCATCCGTCGCAGAGACGGCCAGCCACGCGACCGCGGCGTGCGCCAGGATGCTCGCGAAGGCGCACTCCGCGGGGTGGAAGTAGCGTCGGCGAGATGCCGGGAGTGTGGCGCGCATCTTCGGGCCGCCTGCGGGAAGAACAGGCTGCGACAAACCTGCACGATAGGCCGGCGGAGACCCTGCGCGGCATACCAGGCATACCTATATGACGGCGGCCCACCCCCGGCAAGAGGGCGGACCGCCGCGACCGGACGCAATCAGAAACGTGGTGCGCGGCTCCCCGGCTGCGGCGATGCCTCGAGCCCCTCAGATGTCGCGAGAGACCGCGCGGCCGGCCCGCTTCAGCAGTCCCATCACGAGCATGATGGCGCCGACGATGAGCAGGAGGTGAATGAGGAACCCTGCGGTCTTGAACACGAGATAGGCGACGGCCCACAAGACCAGCAGCACGATCCCGATTGAAACCAGACCCTTCATCGTCGACCTCCGGGTGAGGTGAGTGGCGGTGATGCCCTGGCGCTCGCTCCCCCATCCTAGGCCGTCGGGAACAGGGGTCCCGTGACAGGAATCACGTCAGCCCTCCCGGATCAGCTCCCGGAAGCCGGGGTCCCGCCGGATCGGATCCCAGGTGGGATCCACCCGCAAGGCCGGCACCGAGATCCACGAGGGCACCTGGAGCAGCACCCGTAGGTGCTTCACCGCGGAGTCCGCCTCGCCGAGCGTCGCGTACACCACGGCCAGGTGGCCCAGCATGTCCACCCCCAGCCAGGTGTCCATGGTCAGAGGCCGCATCTGCACGGCGAGCTGCCCCTCCCGGATGGCCGGCTCGCGGCGGCCGAGCCCGGCGTAGGCGAGCGCCAGCTCCGCGTGGAGCGCCGGATCGTCAGGCCGTGCGCGCGTCCTGCCCTCCAGCACCGCAGCTGCCGAGTCGTAATAGGCGCGGCTGGTCGCGCGGCGCCCGCGGAGCCGGTGTACCCGCGCCTTCATCAGGTAATAACCGGCGGAGTCGCTGCCCATCTGCTCCAGCGTGACGGCGTCCACCGCCTTCTGAGCGGAATCACCGAGCCGCATCCAGAGGGCCGCACCCACCTCGAACTGCGAGGTCCAGGAGGCGAGCTCCTCCAGGCCGGCCCGCCGGGCACCCTCCCTCAGCACTCGCGTCGCGGCGTCCAGGTCGCCGTCCCGGGTCACCACCAGCATGGCCTTGTAGATGTAGATCGGCGCGTCGGGTTGGAGGGCCAGCGCGCGATCCACGTACCGCTCCGCGGGTCCGTATTGCCGCTGGCGGACGTACACCTCGAACAGGTCCATGTGCTTCACGCCCGACCGCGGATCGAGCTCGACCGCCCGACGAAGGCTGGCGAGCGCCTGGCTCCACTGTCCCAGCCTGCGCTCCACCAGCCCGCGGGCCCAGGCGATGTCGCCGTTGCCCGGGTCGCCGGCGTGCGCCAGCCTGAACTCGCGCAGCGCCGCCTCGTAGTTCAGCTCACCCCAGTAGAGGATCTGCCCCTGCGCCAGGTGCGCTTCCGGAAGATCGGGGTCCAGCGCCAGGGCCGAATCCACCGCGGCTCGGGCGGCCGCAAGCTGCTCGGCGGTCCGGTCGGAGAAGTGGAAGTTCCAGATGCGCGCCCGGGCCAAACGGGCGAACGCGAGCGCGAATCGCGGGTCCAGCTCGGTCGCCTGGATGAACATCCGCTCGGCCGCGTGGAAGGCCTCGGGGTCCACCTTCGCGAGGAAGTCGTTCCCGCGCAGATAGAAGTCGTACGCCTGGAGGTTCTCGGTGGGTTTCGCCGCGAGCGCCTCGTGCTCCGGCTCCCTGAGCGCCACGTTCAGCTCGGCCGCCACCTGCTCGGCGATGCGCGACTGAACCTCGAACACCTCCTCCAGCGTCTCGTCGAATCGGCCCGCCCAGAGGTGCTGGTCGTCGGACACCCGGATGAGCTGTGGTGTCACCCGCACCCGGCTCCCCTCGGGCGACTTCTCCCAGCGCACGCTCCCCTCCAGGATGTACGCCACCCCAAGCTCGCGTCCGATCTCCTTGATGGACTTGCTCGACCCGCGATACTGCTCGGCGCTGGTGCGGGAGATGACGCCCAACGTGGGGATCATGGCGAGGCGGCTGGTGATCTCCTCGGTGATGCCGTCGGCGAAGTAGCCGTCCTCCGGCGACCCCAGGTTGTCGAACGGCAGCACCGCGATCCGCGGGGCCTCGTTCGATCCCGCCTCGTGCCGCTGAAGACCGAGCGCGAAGAGGAAGGCGGTGGCCGCCACCGCTCCCACACCGAAGAGCGCCGCCGCACGGCGGCGGGAGGTGGGCTCCGCCAACCGCGGCGACGCGCTCGCCGCCTCCAGTGCGGCGCTGAACTCCTGCGCCGTGCTGAACCGGTCGTTCGGCTCCTTCGCGAGCGCCCTGGTAAGCGCGTGCTCGACGGCTTCGGGCACCTCCGCCCTCCGGGACCGGATCCCCGGGAGGCTGGCGAGCACCTGCTGCGCCATCACCGCCTGCGGCGTGGGGCCGGTGAACGGCGGCGCGCCGTTCAGCATCTCGTACAGCACGCAGCCGAGGCTGTAGATGTCACTCCGCCCGTCCACCTGCGTCGCCCCGCCCGCCTGCTCAGGGCTCATGTAGGCCGGTGTGCCCACCGCGAGGCCCGCCTCCGTCAGGCGGTCCTCGCTCGCGGCCTCGCGCGCGGTCGCGATGCCGAAGTCGGCGACGATGGCCTGGTCGCCGTCGAGGAGGATGTTCTCCGGCTTGATGTCGCGGTGGACCACGCCGTTGCGGTGCGCGTAATCCAGCGCGAGCCCCACCTGGCAGGCGATCCGGATCGCCGACGACACCGCGAGCCGCCCCTCGCGCGCGAGCCGCTGGCGCAGCGACTCGCCGGAGACGTAGGGCATGACGTAGTAGAGGAGCCCGCCGGCCTCGCCGGAATCGAACAGCGGCAGGATGTGCGGATGGGAGAGGCGGGCGACGAAGCGGATTTCCCGGAGAAACCGCTCGGTTCCGACGGACGCGGCCAGCTCCGGGTGCACCACCTTGAGCGCGACCGGGCGATCGTGCCGGAGGTCGTGCGCCAGGTACACGGTCGCGGTGCCCCCTCGGCCCAGGGGCGAGAGGCTCCCGTCCGGACCGCGCTCGATCCGGTAGCGCTCCTGGAGCGCGACCGCGAGACGTTCGTGCATGGACACCGTCATGGACTGCTGAAAGCTACATCGGGAGAACCCCCGACAGCACTACCGGCGCAGAGGTCGAGTTCGGGACCGGCCACTCGACGCGACGGGAGCGCCGGGCAGAACCGCGCGCCGGCGACGGGCTGGATCGGGCATGAGCTAGCGCAGGGCGGCGAACACCCCAATCACCACGAGCACCACCCCGATACCCATCTTCACCCCCGCGGCGAGGGCGCGGCCGAGCACCGCGCCCCAACCTGCCCGTACCGCGCCGGGTGAGTGGCGTGCCCTGGAGTACTCGAACAGCGCCGCACCGATGAAGGCGCCGAAGAAGCCGCCGATCACCGACCCGATGACCGGAACGGGCACGCCCACGATCGCGCCCACCAGGCCGCCCGCGAGCGCGCCCCAGCCGGCCCGGCTGGATCCGCCGTAGCGTTGCGCGAAGCGGAATCCGACGTACGCCTCGATGGCTTCGCCGAGCAGCGCGAGCACCAGGATCAGCGTGACCAGGCCGACGCCCAGCGTGCGGAAGTCGGTGAGCCAGCCGAACCCGAGGATGCCGAGGACGATGACCCAGAGGCCGGGCAGACCGAGCGGGATGAGCGCCAGACCCACGAGCCCGGTGAGGAGGACGAGAAGTACGGAGGCGGCGCCGTCCAGGGCTGGCATAGGTGTCTCCGGTGAGCCGGCCGCCGAGGTCGAGTGGCCGGGACGCTGAACCAGTGGCAGGTCGGAGAGAAGATCCTGGGGGGTGGACGGCGCGTCAATCGGAGGCGGGCGTGGGGCTTGCCGGCTCCCGTGTCCGCCATCGAACGCTTGAGACCCGCTTGACAGGGCTTGGGTAGGCTGGGTCGCGTGTCCGGCGCCCTCCGGCCGCGCCGTTTCTCTCCCCCTGAAGTGAGGTAAACGTATGAAGCTACAATGGATTGGGCGTCGCTCCCGGGCTTTGGGGCTCCTCCTCTTCGCCGCGGCCTTCGGCTGCCGCGAGGACGGAGCAGCTCCCACCAGCCCTGAGTCGGAGGCGGCGCCCGCAACCGCCGCAGTGGCGGGCGCGCTCCCTTTCAGGCACGTGAGCGCGGGCGAGAGCCACACCTGTGGCGTCACCCCCGGGGACAAGGCCTACTGCTGGGGGAACAACGGCGCCGGCCGTCTGGGCGACGGCACCACGACCGCTCGGTCCAGACCCGTACCGGTGGCAGGGGGCCTCAGCTTCCAGCAGGTCAGCGCCGGCGTGAACCACAGCTGTGGAGTCACCACGGACCAGCGGGCCTACTGCTGGGGCGTCAACCACGACGGCCAGCTCGGCAACGGTACCACCACTACCAGTCTCACCCCGGTCCCCGTCGCGGGGACCCGCCGGTTCCGCCAGATCAGCGCGGGCGACCACCACACCTGCGCCGTGACCCCGGCGAACGTGGCATTCTGTTGGGGATCCAGCCTGTACGGCGTGCTCGGCACCGGAGGCGGCTCCACCCTCACGCCGGTGCGGGTCGCTGGTGGGCTCGAGTTCCGCCAGGTGAGCGCCGGGTTCTCCCACACCTGCGGCGCCACGACCGACGAGCGTGGCTACTGCTGGGGGAACAACTCCAACTACCAACTCGGCAATGGGACCGCCGGAGACGGCAGCTCGACGCCGGTAGCGGTTGCGGGGGGGCACAAGTTCCGCCAGGTGTTCGCCGGATCGGGCTACATCTCGCCCTCCTCGAGCGATGTCGCACCCGACCATGCGCTGACCTGCGGCGTCACCACGGCCGATCACGCCTACTGCTGGGGAAGTGGAGCGGGCAGTGCCGACCCGGTTCGGATCGGGGACAGGCGCTTCCCGAGGATCAGCGCCGGCACTCAGGGCTGCGGTGTGACCGGCGCCGGCGGTCTCTACTGCTGGAGCTTGCTGGGACTGGTGCATGTGCCCTCGGGCGGACGGCGGTTCGAGTCGGTGAGCGTCTCCGGAGTCGGCGGGCACACCTGCGTCGTGGGTACGAACGACCGGGCGTACTGCTGGGGAGACAACTCCGACGGCCAGCTGGGCGACGGCACGACCACCTCCCGCACGAAGCCGACGGCGGTGGCCGGCCCGATCTGAAGCGCGGCCCTCCACCAGGCATGTCAATGCCCACGGCGTTCAGCCGTGGGCATTTTCGTCGTCCTTGCCTGACCCGACGTCCAGTGAGGTGACCTGATTCACAACGCAGCCGTCGCTGAGACCGTATGCTCGTTCGCGACATAAGCACGCGCGGGCCGGCTGGTGGTCTCGCGCCGACTCTGCCAGGAGGAATCATGGCTCAACGGACTGCTACTCAGACACGGACCTCGACCTGGCGCCTCGATCCCGCGCACTCGAGCGTCGAATTCTCGATCAAGCACATGATGATGACCACCGTGCGCGGCCGCTTCAAGGACGTCCAGGCCACGCTCACCGCGGACGAGGAGCACCCCGAGGGCTGCTGCGTCGAGGCCGAGATCCAGGTGGCCAGCATCGACACGGGATCTCCGGACCGCGATGCGCACCTGAAGGGTCCCGACTTCTTCGATGCCGAGCGCTACCCGGTCATTTCGTTCCGCAGCACGAGGATCGAGGGCGATGTCCGGAAGGAGGGCGACCGCTTCCGGGTACCCGGTGACCTGCGCATCCGGGATACGACCCTCCAGATCGTGCTCGACTGCGTCTTCGAAGGCCGGGGCGGCGATCCCTGGGGCAAGGAACGGGCGGGGTTCTCCGGCAGCACCGAGATCGACCGCCGCGAATGGGGCCTGCGCTGGAATCAGGCGATCGAGACCGGCGGCGTCCTGGTGGCGAACAAGGTCCGCATCGAGCTCGAGGTGCAGTTCGTCAAGGACGAATAGGTCCAGCTAAGCTGTCCGGGGCGAGGCCGACGAGCACCGTCGGCTCTCCCCTGCGATCGACTTCCTCGACGCCGTGACCGGAGTCACGCCACAGGCGTGGCTCCACTCGCGGTCGTTCCTGCGCGTTCGGAGTATCCTCCGCACCAGTTAAACAGTTAGCCACTGAACCAGGTAGCCCATGTGAACTCTACGCTTCCGATCGTCGCGTTGTCCCACCTGAGATGGGATTTCGTCTATCAGCGTCCGCAGCACCTCCTGTCCCGCCTAGCAGCCAATCGCCGTATCCTCTTCGTCGAGGAGCCGGTCGACGGCGGCGCCGAGCCTGACGGCTGGCAGCTTGGTCACCCGGCCCGGAACATTACGGTGGCCCGGCCGCGGCTCTCCACGCTCGGGAACAGATCTCACCAGGACGTCGCTGCTGCTACCGCGGAGCTGCTCGAGACCCTCCTGAGAGCCGAGGCCATCGCGAAGCCGGTCGCCTGGGTGTACACCCCGATGGCGGAGCCGCTCATCGACGCCCTGGAGCCCAGCCTGGTGGTCTACGACTGCATGGACGAGCTGAGCCTCTTCCTCGGTGCCCCGCCGGAGCTGGTCCGGAGAGAGGCCGCGCTGCTGAACCGCGCCAATCTCGTCTTCACCGGAGGCGTGAGCCTGTACGAGGCGAAGCGAAAGCGGCACCCGGGCGTGCACTGCTTTCCGAGCAGCGTGGATGCAGCCCACTTCTCGCGTGCCAAACCTTCGGGTGACCCCCTGGACGAGCCGGCGGACCAGGCCACGCTGCCACGGCCTCGGCTGGGATACTTCGGCGTCATCGACGAGCGCCTGGATGTCGCCACGCTCGACGCGCTGGCCGCCTCGCATCCGGAGTGGCAGATCGTGATGGTCGGACCGACGGTGAAGATCGATCCGGCCGCGCTGCCGCGCCGACCCAACATCCACTACACCGGTCAGCGCCCGTACGAGGAGCTCCCGGCCTACCTGGCCGGCTGGGACGTGTGCCTGCTCCCCTTCGCGAGAAACGACGCCACGCGCTTCATCAGCCCGACCAAGACGCTGGAGTACATGGCGGCCGAGCGCCCCATCGTCAGTACGCCCATCGCGGATGTGGTGAGATCGTACGCCGACATCGTATACCTGGCGGACACTCCGGCGGCATTCGTGGAGGCCTGCGAGCGCGCGCTGGCGGCCACGGAGGACGAGCGGGAGACGCGTGTCGCCGCCGCGCGGGCGGTGCTGGCGCAAACCAGCTGGGATGCCACCGCGTCACAGATGGAGCGCCTGATCGACGAGTCGCTCGAGAGCAACGCCGCCGTGCAGAGCCAGCCGCGCGCGACTGCGTCGGTGCCGGTGCTCGTGGTCGGCGCCGGGCCGACCGGTCTGAGCGCCGCGTATCACCTGGGCGACCAGGCGATGCTGGTGGAGCAGGAGCCCCGGGTGGGAGGATGGTGCCGCTCGCTCGTGGACAACGGGTTCACGTTCGACTTCGCCGGCCACATCATGTTCTCGAAGGACCCGTACGTGCACGAGCTCTACCGGCTGCTACTCGGGGACAACGTTCACTGGCAGGACCGGGAAGCGTGGATCTACAGCAAGGACGTGTACACCCGATACCCCTTCCAGGGTGCCCTGTACGGGCTGCCACCCGCCGTGATCAAGGAGTGTGTGGTCGGAGCCATCGAGGCCCGCTTCGGCCAGCCGGTGACCAAGGCGGGCGCCTCGGCCAAGGCCGCCGAGGACTACACCGGCCCCGAGCGGCGCGGGATGTTCGAGCCGCTCCTCAACGGGACCGGTAAGCGGCCGTCCGCCGAGGCGAAGGTCCTGCGCTACGGTGGGCCCGACCGGCGACGGCCGTTGCTCTCCAAGGGGCCGCCCAAGAACTTCAAGGAGTTCATCTACAAAGTGTGGGGCGCGGGCATCGCGAAGCACTTCGCCATCCCCTACAACGAGAAGCTCTGGGCCGTGCCGCTGGAGGAGATGGAGACGTCGTGGCTGGGCGGGCGGGTCCCGCTCCCGGATCTGGAGGAGATGATCGAGGGCGCCCTGTCACCGGTGCCGCGGCCGATGGGTCCCAATGCCCGGTTCGGATATCCGCTGAAAGGCGGCTTCCAGGCGCTGATGGACGGCTTCCTGCCCCACCTGCGTGGCGACCTGCGGCTGGGCACCCGGGTCGTCCAGGTGTCGCCGCTGCGACGCACGGCCACGTTCGACGACGGCACCACCGTGCGGTATGACCATCTGATCAGCACGACACCGCTGCCGAAGCTGGTGGCGCTCACCGGCGACGAGGCTCCGACCGAGATCCGGGAGGCGGCGCGTGCGCTGCGGCACGTGTCGGTGCGCTGCGTGAACATCGGTGTGGGCCGGCCCGACATCACCGAGAAGCACTGGATCTACTATCCGGAGCAGACGGTCTTCCACCGCATCTTCGTGCAGGGCAACGCGAGCCCGCACTGCAATCCGCCGGGTGGCTTCGGCTTCACCTGCGAGATCACCTACTCGCCGTCCAAGCCGCTGCCCTGCGAGGGCGACGACCTGATCAAACGGTGCATCGATGACGCCATCTCGGTCGGCTTCATCCGTGCCGACGATCCGATCTGGGCGGCGAACCAGGTGGATCTGCCCGTCGCGTACGTGGTGTACGACCACGGGCGCGCCGAGAACGTCGAGCGCATTCGGGCGTGGCTAGAGACCCATGGAATCGTCCTCGCCGGTCGCTACAGTGAGTGGGAGTACTACAACTCCGACCACGCCTTCATCGCCGGCATGAACGCGGCACGTGCGGTCCAGGAGTGGGATCGCC
>DATABZ010000274.1:0-3888 GCA_036259315.1 Gemmatimonadales bacterium
GGTGACCCGGGGATCGTCCTGGGTGGCCCAGACCGCGCCGCTCTCGCGCTCGGCATCGACCCGCATCGTGCGGAACTTGTAGATCGTGAACGGCTGCCCGCCGAGGTCGCGGGTGCGCCGGGAATTCGGGCGGGAGCCCGCCAGGCGGCGATCCAGTCCCACCCGCTCCTGGGTGTAGAGCACGGGACCCCGCGAGGTCAGCTTGATGGCGAGCGCGATCAGCAGCAGCAGCGGCAATGCCACGAAGAGCGCGATGGCGGCGACGATGATGTTCATCGCCCGGTGCGCCGCGACATCCTTCGCCAGCTCGACGACGGCTTGCGCCCCCGAGACGCGCACTCGCGCTGGACTCGGCGCCATCGAACCCGTAAGCAGTTGGGGGGATGGCTGTCGCCGAGGCCCCGAGGTGGCAATGCCCATTCCTGTCGTCCTTGTCACGCCCGAAGGGCGTCGGTCACGGTCCGTTCTCCGGGCGCGTTCGACCACGCTAACGACACGCGGCGAGAAACCCTGTGATGCGTCTCACTGTGCTCCTCAGCCGGCGCGGTCGCGGTCGGCGGGCTGCTTGTTCGGACGGAGAATCGGGTTGGTCAACTCGCCGAGACCGAATCGGGCGAGCAGGCGGCTGAACCGCGACTGCTCGAGGCGAAGCTCGGGCGAAGAGGGAAGAACGGGGTGGTTTTCTTGCGCGCTCTCCTGCAACGCCGAGAGCGCGGTACCATCCGGGGCTGGTCGCTGGGCCATGCTGAACCATTGATGCAGGGTTTGGCACTACCGGTCGGCGTGACCCGAGCACAGTTCAATATTGACGCCGCGAGCGCCGTGCAAGCGACCATCTGACAACCCGTCGTAGATCTGGATATCTAAGCGCCTATCTTATACAATGTTACCGTTCAATGCCAGGGGCCGTTGTGCGGCGCATCGTCCGCACGGGTCGTTGCTCGGGGACCACAGGGAAGGTGCGCGGCTCCATCACGCCCAGGGAAGTCCCGGCGTGGCATATCGGCATCCAAACTGTTGCACCTGTCCCGCTATTCCCGCCTCGCCAAGCCTGCCGTCAATGAACAAGTGTCGTGGAGACATAACTTTGCGAATTCCGACCGACTCCGCACGAGTTCTGCTGTCAACTGCCCGTCCATCCCATCCGCCGTCCCTCCACCCCGGCTCTCCACATGGCACATCGAGATAAGGCTTCCGACGCGCCGCTCGTGCTGATCGCCAACGATCAGGAGTGGTCGGCGCGTTCGCTGGAGAGCATCCTCGGTCCCAATGGCTACGCCGTCGTCCGGGCGTATACGGGGCAGCAGGCGCTGGAGCGCGCCCGCACGTCCCAGCCGGACCTGATCATCCTCGACGCCCAGATGCCGGACCTGCACGGGTTCGAGGTGTGTCGGGCGCTCCGAAGCGATCCCAGGTTCAGCGCCACCACCCCGATCGTCATCACCACGTCGGGGCCCTCGGGTCGCACCCAGCGCCTGGAGGCGTACCGCGCCGGCGCCTGGGAGTTCCTGGGCCAGCCGCTCGACGGCGAGGCGCTGCTCCTCAAGCTGAACACTTACCTCCAGTCCAAGCGTGAGGTGGACGGGCTGCGGGAGGAGAACCTCCTCGACTCCGGCAGCGGCTTGTACAACATGCGCGGCCTCTCGCGACGGGCCCGTGAGATCGGCGCCGAGGCTTTCCGCCGGCGTGATCCGGTGGCCTGCGTCGTGTTCTCACCCGACTTCGAAGAGGAGGCCGAGTCGGAGGACGACGAGGAGACCCGGCGCATGGCCGATCAGGTGGCATTGCTCTTCCGCCAGTCGGGCCGGGCGTCGGACGCGATCGGCCGGTTGGGCGTATCCGAGTACGGCGTCATCGCGCCGGCCACCGGCCCCGAGGCCGCCGTCCGGCTGGCCCGCCGGCTCGGCGGTGCCATAGAGTCTTCCCCCGTTCCTGTTCGGGGCGGCGAGCGGACGCTTCGGCTACGGGCAGGGTACTGCGCGGTTCCCGACTTCGCGGAGTCCTCGGTGGACGCGGTGGAGCTGCTCCTTCGGGCCACGACCGCCCTGCGCGACCTCAAGCGCGAGGGTCAGGCAGGGGAGCGCATCCGGGCCTTCGACCAGGTTCCCACGAAGTTCATGAACTAGCTCCGGTAAGTGTAGGAACGGCACAACGATGTAGGTCCCTTCCGGACGTCGCCCTGTGGCGGCGCCCCCGCACACGTGCTTGACAAACGCCGCACTGTGTGGTATAAAGACACCCCCCACGAAAGCAGCAGGCGGGCGCTCGGTGGGCCCGCTCCGGTAGCAGCGAGGCCACCTCCTGGTGGAGAGTGGCCAGTGTATGTCCACCTGACCCAGGAGTGCCGGATGGCCCACCCGCTGGCTCAGCCGGAGCGCGGAAGCGCGCAGCCGTCGGACGCACCCCGCGATCCCCTATCCATTCCCAGCGAAGTCAAGGCGAGCATCCGGGTGCTCGTCGTGGACGACGAGCGCACCCTGCGCGAAAGTTGCGCGAGCGTGCTACAGATGGATGGCTACAACGTGACCCTGATCGGGCGCGGTGAGGAGGCGCTCGACACGGTCAAGCGGCGGAAGTTCGACATCATCCTGGTGGACCTCTACATGTCCCAGGTCTCCGGCCTGGAGATCCTCCAGGCTGCGCTGGGGGCGTACAAGGACACCATCGTCGTCGTCATGACCGGCAACCCGAGCGTCACCAGCAGCATCGAGGCGCTCCGCGCCGGCGCCTGGGATTACCTGCCGAAGCCGTTCTCCGCCACGCACCTTCAGGTCCTGATCGGGCGGGCGTCGCACGCGGTCATGATGGCGCGCGAGGCCCAGGATCTCCGTATCCAGTTGATGAAGCAGCACGGCCACAGCGACAAGATCGCCCTCATCGGGATCTCACCGCTGTTCCGCAAGGCGGTCGAGCTCGCGCGCAAGGTGGCCCCCACCGACGCCTCGGTCTTCATCAGTGGAGAGAGCGGCACCGGTAAGGAGGTCATCGCCCAGTTCATCCACCAGAACAGCCGTCGCGCCGGCCGGCCTCTGGTGCCGATCAACTGCGCGGCGTTGCCGGAGCCGCTCCTCGAGAGCGAGATGTTCGGCCACCGCAAGGGAGCCTTCACCGGCGCGGACCGCGACAAGCCCGGCCTGCTCGAGACGGCGAACGGCGGGACCCTTTTCCTGGACGAGCTGACCGAGATGACCATGCCGCTTCAGGCGAAGCTGCTCCGCGTCATCCAGGACGGCGTAGTGCGCCGGGTCGGAAGCGAGCAGCAGGACGCCGTCGTCGACGTCCGGTTCGTCTCCGCCACCAATCGCGAGCCGCAGGAGGCGGTGGACGCGGGGCTTCTCCGGGGCGACCTGTTCTACCGGCTGCGGGTGGTACCCATCAAGCTGCCGCCGCTGCGCAAGCGGCTGGAGGACATCCCGCTTCTCGCGAACCATTTCCTGACCTACTACTGGCAGCGTCACCGCCAGATGGGCGACCGGTCGCCGCGGCTCAGCGAGGCGAGCATCGGCTTCTTGCGCTCACGGCCGTGGCGCGGCAACGTTCGGGAGTTGCAGAACGTGATCGAGCACGTCGCCGTGCTCGCCGAGCCGGACCAGGTCATCCAGCCGAACGACATTCCGGTCTATGACGACGGGGCCGAGTGGCCCGCGGAGAGCCCGGTGCCTTCCGGGGTGATGGACGAGGCCTACCACCCGGCGAAGGACCGTGTGGTGGCCCAGTTCGAGAAGGAGTACCTCACCCGCCTGATCGGCAGGGCGGGAGGCAACATGTCCAAGGCGGCCCGGCTCGCGAGCATCGACCGGACCACGCTCTACCGCCTGATGGACAAGCATGAGTTCCACCGAGACGAGACCGCCGGATCGATCGATTGACGCCCGAGACCGCAATCTC
>DATABZ010000275.1:0-4764 GCA_036259315.1 Gemmatimonadales bacterium
GATGCAGAACCTGGCCCGCAGCGCCGAGGCGCTCGCCGCGAACGTGGACCAGACCTCCGCCTCGATCCAGGAGATGAGCGCGACGCTCACCCAGACCGCGGAGAACGGCGAGGTCCTCATCGGCGCGGTCGAGGAGGCCACCGCGACCCTGGGCACGATGATCGAGAACGTCGCGGCGATCGCCGCGCGGATCCACCAGGTGGACCAGGTGAGCCAGCAGTCGGTCACCGATACCCGGGGCAACGGCGAGCGGCTCCAGGAGTCGATCGCCTCGATCGGTCAGCGGTCGGACGAGATCGGGAAGATCGTGAAGGTCATCGAAGGCATCGCGGACCAGACCAACCTGCTCGCGCTCAACGCCGCCATCGAGGCCGCGCGTGCCGGCGAGGCCGGCAAGGGCTTCGCGGTGGTGGCCGACGAGGTGCGGCGCCTGGCCGAGCGGTCGGTGACCGCCACCCAGGAGATCGGCACGGTGATCGAGACCGTGCAGAAGGACACCAAGCGCGCGGTGACGCTGATCGAGCACGTGCTGGCCGGGATCGTGGAGTCCATCAGCAAGACCTCCGGGCTCGTCGCCGAGGCGGCGACCGCGGCGGACGAGCAGGCGGCCGACGCGCGCGAGGTGCTGGCGACCGTGGGCAAGATGTCGGCGCTCGCGCGGCAGATCGCCAGCTCGATTTCGGAAAACGCGGCGGGTGCGCAGGAGATCAGCGCGGCGGCCCAGAAGATGAATCAGCTCACCCACCAGATGTCCGAGGCGGTGACCGAGCAGAAGCACGGGGGCGAGATGGTGGTGAAGGCGGTCGAGGCGATCGCGGTGGTGTCGCGACAGAACCTGGTGGCGGTCGAGCAGATGAACGGCGCGGCCAAGAGCCTCAGCGGCGAGTCCGACGCCCTGCGGCAGCGCGTCGCCCTGCTCCAGGTATGAGCACCCAGACGCTCTCGCCGGCGCAGCGGATCGCGGAGCTGGAGGCCGCCGCCCACGCGCCCGGCGCCGAAGGCCGCATTCTGGCCGCGCTCGAGGACCCGGCGCCGGGCGTTCGCGAGCGGGCCATCCGCCTGGCGGCCCGCTACATCGAGCCGGCGACCCTGGGCGTGCTGGTGGCGGACGGGGAGAACGCCGTCCGTCGGAACGCCGGGCTCAGCGCCCTGGAGCGCCAGGGTCCCTACGCGGTCCCGCACCTGGTCGCCATGCTGGGCGGCGAGGACGCGGAGCTGCTGCTCTTCGCGCTCCAGAGCCTCGCCCGCATCGGCGTCGCGTCGGCCGGTCCGGCCATCCTGCCGCTGCTCGAGCACCCGGACCCTAACGTCGCGCAGGCCGCGATCGAGGCCGCCGGCAAGCTGCGCGTGCGCGAGGCCGTGCCGGCGCTCTGTGGCCTGCTCGGCCGGGATCTGTGGCTGCAGCTCGCGGCCATCGCAGCACTGGGCGAAATCGGGCATCCGGACGCGGTCGGGCCGCTCATGGCTCTGGTACCGGACTCGATTCTCGCGGAGCCCGCGGTCCAGGCGCTCCGCCGGATCGCGGCGCCGGAGTCCCTGGAGCCCCTCCTCCCACTGCTGCTCGCCGTCCGCGAGCGGCCGCTGCGCGATCCGCTGCTGCTCGCGGTGGCGGTGGTGATCGAGCTGCACCCCGACCCCGAATCGCCGGTGCGCCGACTGCAGCGCGACGTCGTGGTGGACGGGGGGAATCTCGTGACCTACCTCTCGCACCTGCTGGAGACGCCGTCCGGCGGCAGCGACGACGACGAGGCGGAGAGCCTGCTCCGGGCGGCGGCGACACTCGTGGCGGCCGCCGGCCTCGTGGAGCTCCAGCCCGTGCTCCTGGCGCGCCTGGCCCGCGACGGACTGGCGCAGTGGATCGAGGGGCTGCTGGCGCGGTTCCCCGAACGGATCGCCTCGCGCATTCCGGCGCTCCTCGAGCATCCGGATCCGGACGTGCGCTGCGGCGCGCTCCGCGTGGGTGCCTTCGGCCCCGCCGACCTGTCGGCCGTCGTGGGACACCTGAGCGACGCCCACCTGCCCGTGCGCACCGCCGCCTGCCTGGCGCTCGGGCGCATCGGACTCGACGCCGTCGCTCCGCTCCTGCTAGAACGGCTCCGGAACGGCGAGCCGCCGGAGCAGGCCGCCGCCGCGCAGGGGCTCGCGCGGCTCTCACCCGAGGTGCTGGTCGAGCTCGAGGCCTGCCTGGCGCCCGGCACGGCGGAGCCGGTCGTGGTCGAGGCGCTGGGCGTGCTCGCGCGGACCCCGGTCCCCGTCCTCGAGACCCGCGTGCTTCAGCTCACCGACTCGCCGAGCGCGGGCGTCCGGCTGGCGGCGCTGCGGGCCGCATCGCGCGTGCCGGGACCGAGGCCCGAAGTCGCCCTGCTTCGTGCTCTCGCCGACCGGCACCCGTCGATCCAAGCCGAAGCGCTCGAGCTGATGGTGCGTCGGGGCGGCGAGCGGTCCATCGCGACGCTCGTCGCGATGCTGGGGACGGCGGACTCGCTGCGCTTCCATGTCATCCGTGCGCTGGGTCAGTGCCGCGCACGGGCGGCGGCCGCCCGCCTCAGAGACCTGTTCCCGGAGTGCGGCCCGCACGAGCAGCTCCAGATCGTGGCGTCGCTCACCCGGATCGAGCCCGCCTGGCTTCCCGAGTTCCTGCGTCGGCGGCTCGAGTCGCCGGGCCTCGACATGCGGCGGGCGGCCGCGCAGGGACTCGCGGAGACTGCCGGCTGCGAGGACGTGCCGGTGCTGCTGGCGCTCGCCGAGGACCCCGACTGGGACATCCGCCACTCGGCCGCGCGCGGCTTAGGCAGGGTGAGGACCGAGGCGACCCAGCGCGCCCTGCTCACGCTGGTGCGCGACGTGGAGTCCGTGGTCGCAGATGCGGCGCGTGCCGCGCTGGAGCAGCCGCCGGACGCAGTCCCCAGCGCGGCGTGACCGCGTTTCCTGCCGCCGATCTCAAGCTCCTGGGCGACCTGATCCAGGAGCGGTTCGGCCTCACCTTCGAGGGCGTGCGACAGGAGATCCTGGCCGCGCGACTCGGCCCCCGCCTGCGGGAGCTGCGGCTGGACTCCCCCCGGGCCTACTACGAATACCTCCGCTTTCACCCTCAGCGGGACGCCGAGTACGATCGCCTGCCCGCGCTCGTCACCAACAACGAGACCTATTTCTTCCGCGAGACCCGCCAGTTCGAGATCCTGGTGGACCACGTCGTGCCCGAGCGTCGCGCGGCGGCGCCAGGGCGACCGCTCAGGTTCCTCTCGGCCGGATGCAGCTCGGGCGAGGAGCCGTATTCGGTGGGCATCGCGCTCCAGAACGCGGGGCTCGCGCCGGGCAGGGCGTGGATGATGGAGGGATGCGACCTCAATCCCGAGCGGATCGCGCGGGCGAAGGAGGCGGTCTACGACGAGGGTTCCCTGCGCGCCTGCGATGTCGAGACCCGGCAGCGGTACTTCATCGCGGAGCGCCAGCGGTTTCGGCTGAAGGACCGGTACCGCGCGGGCGTCCGCTTCTTCCAGGCGAACCTGCTCGCGCCGGGCTTCGCCCTGGACCACGGGGTGCACGACGCCATCCTCTGCCGGAACCTCCTCATCTACTTCTGCGACGCCGCGTTCGACCGGCTGATCGGGCTGCTCGCCCGGTCGCTCGCACCGGGAGGCTACCTGTTCCTGGGCCACTCCGAGTCGCTCTTCGACCGTTCCACCAAGCTGGAGCCGGTGGTGGTGGGCGGCTCAATCGTCTACCGGAAGCCCCGGGCGTGATCCGGGTCTTCATCGTGGACGACTCGGCGTTCGTCCGGCGGGCCCTCACGCGGGTGCTCGCGGGACAGTCCGGGTTCCGCGTGGTGGGTGAGGCCGAGTCCGGCGCCGAGGCGCTGGCGAAAGTGCCCGCCGCCGACCCCGATTTCGTCACCCTCGACGTGGCGATGCCCGGTATGGATGGCCTCCAGGTCCTCCCGGCCCTGCTGCGCTGGAAGCCGTCGCTTCGCGTCGTGATGCTCTCCGCGCACACGCACGACGGCGCCGCGGCCACGGTGACCGCGCTGGCCGCGGGCGCGGTGGATTTCATCGACAAGAGCGCGTTCAACGTCATGGATCTCGAGCTGATGCGGCGCGAGGTAGTGGACCGGCTGGCGGCCCTGGCACCGAGCGCACGGGCCGAGCGCGCCAACGGCGCGCAGCGATCCACGCCGGTGGATCACGCCGCGCTCGCCGACCTGCGCGGATGCGAGCTGTGCGTCATCGGAGCCTCGACGGGCGGACCCCCGGCCATCCAGCGGATCCTCGAGCGGCTGCCGGCGCGATTTCCCCTGCCCATCGTGGTGGTGCAGCACATGCCGCCCGGGTTCACCCAGGCGTTCGCCCGCCGGCTCGACGCGCTGAGCCGGGTCCGCGTCAGTGAGGCGGTAGAGGGGCAGCGTCTCGCGCCGGGCCGGGTGGTGGTCGCGCCCGGCGGCCGGCATCTCCGGGTGAGCCCGGGGCTGGCGGTACTGCTCACGCCGGAGCCCGCCACGGCGCGGCACATCCCGAGCGTCGACGTGACCATGCGGTCCGCCGCTCGCTCCCGTCCGGGGCGCGTGCTGGGCGTGCTGCTGACCGGCATGGGCGAGGACGGCGCCGAAGGCATGGCGACGATCCGTGCCGGCGGCGGCTTCACGATCGCCGAGAGCGAGGCGAGCTGTGTGGTGTACGGCATGCCGCGCGCGGCGGTGCGGCGCGGCGGCGCGAGTCTGGTGATGCCGCTGGAGGAGATCGCGGGTCTGCTCGCGGCCCTCGACGGAGC
>DATABZ010000276.1:0-3791 GCA_036259315.1 Gemmatimonadales bacterium
TGTGAGTTCCCCAAACTCTGTCGCTGATCCCCTCTAAACTCTGGCGCGATCCAGGATCACTGCCCCTATCTTTTTCGCCGTTCCGTGCAGGGCTGACGCCCACCGCCGGCAGGCGAGGGAGGATGATCCGGATGATCGACAGACACGCCGTACAGGCCCTGGTGCAGTCGGGCCTCTCCACGAAGGAGATCGCAGCGCAGACGGGCATCTCGATCCGCTCCGTGCAGCGGATCGCGAAGGAGCCGCCCGTGACCGATGCCGACGACGCCCGGGCCCGGAGCGCCCGCCGCGTGGGCCGGCCACCGCTTCCCGAGACCGTGCGCCGGCGGCTGCGCGGGCTCCTTGCCGAGGACCCGCAGGCGCCGCCGCTGGAGTTGCTCCGCCAACTGCGCGAAGAAGGCGCGACGGTGGGCGAGAGCACGTTCTACCGCGTCCTGCGCCTGGAGAAGGAGCAGCTTCCGTCCGAACTGATGGTGCGCTTTGAGGGCGTGCCCGGCGAGTTCGCGCAGTTCGACTTCGGGGTGGCCGACGTGCGGCTGCTGGACGGGCGCACGAAGCGCATCCACTTTGCGGCCTACCGGCTCAAGCACTCGCGCTGGGTGTGGGTGGTCGTCGTCCCCGACGAGCGGGTGGAGTCGCTGGTGCGCGCGTTGCTGGCCTGCTTCGCGGCGTCCGGCGGCGTGCCGCTGCGCGTGGTCTTCGACAACCCGAAGACGGTGGTGCTCGGCCGCGACGAGAACGGCCGCCCGCGCTGGAACCCGACGCTGGCGCAGGTCGCCATCGACTACGGCTTCACCATCGAGCTGTGCACGCCGCGCAGCCCCGAGCAGAAGGGCTCGGTCGAGAACCTGGTGGGGTGGGTGAAGAAGGGCTTCTTCCGCGCCCGCCGCTTCGCCGACGTGGAGCACGACCTGCCGCGCCAGCTCGTGGAGTGGCTCACCGCCGGAAACGAGGAGCGCCCCTCCCGCGCCACCGGTGCCGTCCCCGCCGAGCGCCTGGCCGTGGAGCGGAGGCGGATGAAGCCGCTCGCGGTCGCTCCCGCCGAGTACGCCCTGCGCTTCCCCGTGCAGGTGGGCCCCACCGCCATGGTGGAGTTCCTTGGCGTCCGCTACGCGATGCCGGCCGGCGCGTGCGGCATCCCCGCCACGCTCCACCTCTACCCCGACCGGGTGCGGATCACGACCACGGGTGGCCGCTTCGAGGCCACGCACCCGCGCTTCCCCGCGCGCGGCAGGACCAGCTACCTGGCCGGCCAGCGGGCCGAGCAGCTCGCCGCGGTCGCCGGCGCCCGCAAGCGGCTGTACTTCATGCGCGAGCGCATCCTGGAGCTGGGACCCGTGGGCGAGGGCTTCCTGACCGAGCTGATCCACGCCCGCCCGCACACCTGGAAGGCCGACGTCGAGCGTCTCTTCGCGCTCCTGGAGGAGGTCGGTGAGGAGCGCTTCCTCCGCCTCCTGCAGCGCGCGCTCTTCCAGCGCCTCTACGGCGCCGAGTACGTCGTGCGCTTCGCCGCGGAGGTGGCCTCGTGAGCGTGGCGCTCGGCACGGGCGACCTGGACGCCATGCTCAAGCGGCTCCACCTCCCAACCATCCGCCGCCTCTACCCCGAGCTCGCCCTGCGCGCCGAGGCAGAGGGGATGAGCTACCGCGAATTCCTCGAGACGCTCGCCGCCGAGGAGATCGCCCACCGCGCCCAGACCCGCGTCACCCGCTCCGTGCGCCGGGCGCGCTTCCCCTTCCTGCGCACCATCGAGGAATTCGACTTCACCTTCCAGACCTCGATCCGCATGCAGATGCTGGGCACGCTGCTGGGTCCCGAGCTTGTCAGCGAGGGGCGTTCCGCCATCTTCTCCGGCCCGCCCGGACGCGGCAAGACGCACCTCGCGGTCGCCGTAGCCTACCGCGCCATCCAGAACGGCTTCGAGGCCTTCTTCACTTCGGCCGACGAGCTGATCGGTGCTCTCTCCCTCGCCGCGCGTGAGGGACGGCTGGAGGCGGCGCTTGAGCCCTACGTGCACCCGCACGTCCTCGTCATCGACGAGCTCGGCTACCAGAGCTACGCCGCCGACGCCGCCAACGTGCTCTTCCGCGTCGTCAGCATCCGACACCTCAAGCGCCGCTCCACCCTGGTCACCACCAACAAGCCTCTGGCGGCGCTCGGACAGGTGCTGCATGATGCCGATCTCGCCGAGGCCATCCTCGACCGGCTCCTGGAACGCGGTACACACTACGTGCTCCGCGGCCGCTCCTACCGGACCCGCAACCTCAGGGAGGAACTCACACAAGACGCCACCGCGGACGCAGCGTAGCTCCCCCTGGCGCGCCAAAGTTTAGAGAAGAACCGCGACAGATTTCAGAGAACCCACACCTGCCCGCTCGAATTCGATTCACCGTAGCCCTCGGGATGTCAGTAGCGGTACAGATCTCCCCAGTTGTCATTCGGGCGGTGGCAGCAAGGAATCGCTGGACCAACTTAGCCGCCTCAGCCGCCCCTTTCCGTTCTACTGGAGGCGGCGGGGAGTACAACGCCTGCAGCCGCGAATGGAGGTGACGGGCGATCACCTCCGTTCGGAACGCGAGTTCCTCCATCCTCACTCGACGGCGCTGAACGCGCCCGTATACCCTCATGATCATGGCGAGCGACGAGTGCCCGACCTCCCGAGCCACCTGGTACGGGTCGATCGGTGCTCCCCGATCGATGCAGGCGAGCCGGTGAGTGATTTAGGAAGTCCGGAACACGCGCGTTCTGATCTGGCCCTTGGGAAAGCCGGCGCGCGTGGCGATCGCGTCCAGGATCTTCCGCCAGTCGCCGATGGGTGCGCCCGATGCGGTAGTGAAGACGAGCCCATCGGGTCGTCCGAGTCGCTGCACGTGCGGGAGTAGGATTTCCGCGAGTTGAGGGTGCATCGGCATCGTGCGCTCTGAACCATCGGTCTTCGTTCCCGGGATGTAGACCGAGAGCGAGTCGAAGTCTAGTTGGGTCACCAGTAGTCGGCGGATTTCGCCTTCTCTGGCACCTGTAAGGATGAAGGTCGCCAGGAACTCGTACGCGAACGTCGGCAGTCCCTTCTGGCCTGTGGCGCTCCAATGGTCGGTGAGGGTTCTGGCGCTTTCAAGCAGCAGCGCCAACTCGCCAACCTCAAGCCATGATGTCTGACTTCTGGGGGCTCTAGGTTTATCGATCAGTGCAGAAACCGGATTGCTGCCGATCGGCAGCTTGCCCTCGCTGATGGCTCTTCGAAACAGGCCACTAAGGGCGCTGATGTGGAGTCGCCTGGACGCCTGCCCGAGCACGCCGCCCCGGCCGTTGGGCTGCGTCGCGAGCCAGTCGACGAATCCCCGCACATCCACGACGCTTATGGTAGCGAGGTTCCGCGGACGTGCTTCCGGCTCGGCGTTGGTTTCCGTCGCGTACTGGTGTTGAGTGAAGTAGGCGATCGCTCGGTCCAGGTACGTTCGCGAGATAGTCAGCCACTGTTGCAGGTACTCTCCGGACTTGGCTTTTGCTCTGAGGTGGTGATCGGCGAATTCAGCCAGGTCTGCATCAGGGTCTAGACCCAGCAGCACCTTGGCGCGCCGCCGTTCCAGCAGATCGCTCATCCTCTGTACGAGCAGATGCTCAGCGATCTCTGGATCCGTCGTCGCCCGGGTGTAACCGTTCAGGTGGCCGGCAGGAGCTTGGGCGCGGGATTGCCGGAGCGCAGAGCGGCGATGGAGAGGGCGACGAAGTCGAGCGGATGCGTCCGCTGCTGCTGGCATGTCGCGCTGATCGAAAGGATCCGCTCGGCGTAG
>DATABZ010000277.1:0-5046 GCA_036259315.1 Gemmatimonadales bacterium
CGCGCTCGGTTACGTGCTGGCCCTGCACATCCCTCGCGCGCTCGGGGTAGGGGCCGCGTGGGGTGCAGCGGGCATCACTCTCGCCTCCGGGCTGGCAGCCGGCGTGGAGTACCTCCTCCTCCGTGGCGCCCTGACCGGGCGTATCGGGCCGACCCGGCTCGACGGCGGGCTGCTGGCGCGCCTGTGGACCGCGGCCCTAGCCGGCGCGGTAGCCGGATGGCTGGTCCGCCTTGCACTGCCGGCCCTGCATCCCATCCCGGCCGCGATTCTCGTCCTCGGCGCGTTCGGGGGGCTCTACCTCGGAGCTGCCGCGGTGCTGGGCGTGCCCCAGGCGCGACGTATCCTCCGATTGGCGCCGTCCTGACCCGTAGGCGACGCCCCGACCTGTGGGCTCCGCCTTGACCCGTGGGCGACGCCCTGATCTGTGGGCGCCAGTCTGAGCCGTCGCACTGAGCTGCGTGACCCGGGGCCTCGTTAGGTTTCCCTGGTATGTCTGCTCCAAACCTTCCCGACCAGCTGCAGCGCAAGCTCGACACCCTTCCCGAGGGCCCCGGGGTCTACCTCTGGAAGGATGCCCGGGGCGAGGTGCTGTACGTCGGCAAGGCGAAGCGCCTCCGCAGCCGGGTACGGAGCTACTTCGCGACGGATTTTCCCACCAGCCCGCGGAACCAGCTCCTCCAGCGACTGATCGCCGACGTCGAGACGATCGTGGTGCCGAGCGAGGCGCAGTCGCTGATCCTCGAGAACAATCTCATCAAGGAGTACCGGCCGCGTTTCAACGTGCGGCTGAAGGACGATAAGAGCTATCCCTCGATCGCCGTGACGCTGGGCGAGGCGTTCCCCCGGGTGCTGGTCACGCGCCGGCGGAACATTCCCGGTGCTCGCTACTTCGGACCCTATACCGACGTCGGCCAGCTGCGCCGGACGCTGGCCATCATCCGGCGGCTGTACACGGTGCGGAGCTGTCACGACGCACTGCCCGAGGAGCGGCGCGACCGCCCCTGCCTCGACTATCACATCGGCCGCTGCCAGGGCCCCTGCATGGGCTGGCAGGCCGAGGCCGATTATCGGCGCATGGTCGAGGACGTGGTCCAGTTCCTCGAGGGGAAGACCGGTGACCTGCGCGCCAGGGTGCGCGAAGCCATGCTGGCAGCCAGCGAGGCGGAGAACTACGAGCGGGCCAAGGAGCTGCGGGATGCACTCCGCTGGCTGGAGAAGCTGGAGGAGCCGGTCGCCGTCGAAGTCATCGGTACGGGCGATGCGGACGCGATCGGCTTCGCGCGGGACGGCGACGATGCCGCGGCCGTGCTCATCCGCGTGCGCGAGGGCAGGGTGGTGGGCCGGGAGCACCGCTTTCTCGAGGGAGTCGAGGAGGAAAGCGATCCGGCGATTCTGAGCGCGTTCCTGGTGCGCTACTACGTGCCTGCCGAGGCGCGTGCCCGCCGGGTCGTGCTCCCGTTTCCGCCGGACGACTGGGATGCGCTGCGCGAGCTTCTCCCCGACTCCGAGTGGGTCATCCCGCAGCGAGGCACGGCACACCGCTGGCTGGAGCTGGCCGACCACAATGCCCGTCACCTGCTGGAGAGCCTGCGCATCGAGTCCTTCGAGACCGAGGAACGGGCCGAGGACCCGGTGTATGCGCTGGGACGTGACCTCGGGCTCAGCTCGGTGCCGCGGAGCCTGGTCTGCATCGACATCTCCCACAATCAGGGCAAGGACACGGTGGGCTCGCTCGTCTGGTTCGAGGCGGGGCGCCCACGGAAGAGCGAGTACCGCAAGTTCAAGATCCAGGGTTTGGGGCAGCAGGACGACTTCGCTGCCATCCAGGAGGTCCTCTCCCGCTACCTGACGCGGCGGCGCGACGAGCAGCTGCCGCTGCCGGATCTCTTCCTGATCGACGGGGGCAAGGGCCAGCTCAACGCGGCACTGGAGGCGGCCGAGCAACTTGGGTTCACCGGGCTTCAGCTCGCGAGCTTGGCCAAGCGTGAGGAGGAGGTGTTCCTGCCGGGCCGGCCCGACCCCCTGCGTCTCTCGCGCCGCAGCCCGTCACTGAAACTGCTCCAGCGCGTCCGCGACGAGGCCCACCGGTTCGGCCTGGCCTACAACCGGAAGCGCCGCACCCAGCGAACCATCACCTCGGAGCTGCTCAACATCCCGGGCGTCGGACCCCTGCGGCGACGGCTCCTGCTGGAGCGGTTCGGCAGCCTCGCGGGAGTGAAGTCGGCCTCCGTCTCCGAGCTCGCCACCGTGCCCGGATTCTCGACCCGATTGGCGGAGCGGGTCCTTGAGCACCTTCAGACCCGGGCCTGAGCGTTGCCCGAGCTGCCGGATTTGGTGGTGTACCTGGAGGCGTTGGAACGCCGCATTCTGGACCGCCGCCTCTCGGCGGTCCGCGTGCTCAGTCCCTTCGTGCTGCGCAGCGTGGAGCCGCCGCTCGCCGCGGTCGAGGGACGGCATGTGCTCGGCCTCCGCCGCATGGGCAAGCGCATCGTGCTGGAGCTGGAGGAGAAGCTCTTCGTCGTCATCCACCTGATGATCGCGGGACGCCTGCGCTGGGCTGCCATCGGCGCCAAGCCACCGGGGAAGATCGGGCTCGCGGCCTTCGACTTCGATGAGGGCACGCTCCTCCTGACGGAGGCCGGCACGAAGCGCCGCGCATCATTGCACCTGGCGGCCGGCGCGGCCGCGCTGGCGCAGTTCGACCGCGGCGGGCTCGAGCCACTCGAGGCGAGCCGCGAGGCGTTCATGGCCCGCCTCCGGCAGGAGAATCACACGCTCAAGCGGGCCCTCACCGATCCGCGCCTGTTCAGCGGCATCGGCAACGCGTACTCCGACGAGATCCTGCACCGGGCCGGGCTCTCACCGCTCCGACTCACGAGCCGCCTCACCGACGCGGAGGCGGCCCTGCTTTACGAGGCCACACGCTCCCTGCTCACCGAGTGGGTCGAGCGGCTTCGCCGGGAGACGGGTGACGGGTTCCCGGAGAAGGTCACCGCGTTCCGGGAGGGCATGGCGGTGCACGGCCGCTACCGTGAGCCGTGCCCCGCCTGCGGCACGCCGGTCCAGCGCATCCGGTATGCGGAGAACGAGACGAACTATTGTCCGTCCTGTCAGACCGAGGGCCGTCTCCTGGCGGACCGTGGACTCTCGCGGCTGCTTCGGGAGGACTGGCCCCGCAGCCTCGAGGAGCTGGAGGAGCGGCTCAGGTCCTGATCCCTCCCGGCATTTGCCTGACGCCGGGACTCGGGCCATATTTATAAGTCTATGTCAGATGGACGCTTTGCCATCCTGGACCCGGCCGCGGGCATCAGCGGCGACATGCTGTTGGGCGCGCTGGTGGCGGCCGGCGCCCCAGCCGATTGGCTGCTCGGTGTACCCGAGCGGCTCGGGCTCCCCGAAGTCCGGATGGAGATCGAGCAGGTGGACCGCTGCGGGCTCCGTGCGGTCAAGGTCAACGTTCTTCTCGGCGATGGCCGCCACGAGGCACCCAGCCCGCTGATCCACGAGCCGCATTCCCACCCGCATTCCCACGCTCATCACCACGACTCGCACGATCATCACCACGACTCACACGATCATCACCACGCCGCCCCGGATCTCCGGCACGCGCCGCATCGCCACGTCGGCGAGCTGATCGGGATCCTGGAGCGGGCGCCGCTCTCGCCGTGGGTCCGCGAGCGCGCCGTGCGTGCGTTCCGGCTGCTGGGTGAAGCGGAGGGCAGGGTCCACGGCATGTCGGCCGACCAGGTGGCGCTCCACGAGGTCGGCGCGATGGATGCCCTGGTGGACATCGTCGCGGGGATCGAGGGCTTCGAGCGGCTCGGCGTCACCCGCATTCATCACCGCCCGGTAGCGATCGGCAGTGGGTGGGTGCGCGCGGCACACGGAGCTCTCCCGATCCCAGCACCGGCGACGAGCCTGCTGCTCGAGGGCATGGAGATCGTCACGGCTGGACCCGTTACCGGAGAGGCGACCACGCCGACCGGCGCGGCGCTACTGCGCGTGCTCTCGTCGGGGCCGCCGCCGGTTCGCTGGCGCGTGGTGAGCGCGGGTGCGTGGGGTGCCGGCGGCCGCGATCCCGAGGATTACCCCAACGCGCTCAGGCTCATCCTGGCCGAGCCGGCGCACGAGGCCGGCGAGGTCGTCGTCCTGTCCACCGACATCGACGACCTGAGCCCGGAGTACCTCGAGCCGCTCCGCACGGCGCTCTTCGGGGCAGGGGCGCTCGACGTGCAGATGTGGACCACCCAGATGAAGAAGGGCCGAATCGGCTTTCGGGTGGAGGCCATAGTGGCCCCTGCGGAGGCCGATCGGGTCTCCGAGGCCCTGGTCCGGCACAGCACGACCGCAGGCGTCCGGCGCCAGACCGTCGAGCGGCACACGCTCGCGCGCCGAGAGCTGGAGGTGGACGCCGGTGAGGGGATGAATGTGCGGGTGAAGGTCTTGGACGCTCCCGACGGCCCGCGCGTGAAGCCGGAATACGATGATGTGGCGGCGGTTGCCCGTCGGACGGGCCGCCCCGCTCACGAGGTGGCAAGGGACTTGCACCAGCGGGCGCTCCGCCTGGTGAGTTCCGATGGAGCCGCCGAGGTGGTGACCTCGAACAAGGAGTCGTGACGAGTGAAAGCCATATTCGCGACGGCCGTGCTGCTGGTGCCTCTCGCCGCCACCACCGCCGAATCTCAGCAGCAGCGGGTGCTCAGCCAGCGGGTGGCGAAGTCGATGCCCACCACGTATCAGGCGCCCGAATGCGGCCTCAAGTCGGGCCACTTCAAGGTCAGCAGCGGCGCGACCTATCTGAAGACTGGCGTCGAGACCGACGTCCCCGAGAACCAGGAGCGCGCGCTCGAGAATGGAGAGCGGGTGCTGCTCGAAGCAATGCGGCAGAACGATCAGGCCGACAACCCGGCGGCGTGGTACTATCTCGGCCGGATCTACCTGCAGCGCGGCGACCTCTACGGCGCCGACTCCGCGCTCACCCGGGCGGAGAAGCTGGCCCCGGACTGTGCCAAGGAGATCGATGCCTACCGTCGCAACGCGGTCAGT
>DATABZ010000278.1:0-3369 GCA_036259315.1 Gemmatimonadales bacterium
GCCCCCGGCGTGCCGCCGGGTCCGGGAAGGCTCGTGTTGTCGAGGGTGGACGGGCCGGAGGGTCAACACGTCCTCCTCATCGGCGAGAGCTGGCGGGGCCAAGTGACGCTGCCTGCCGGCTCGCGGTGGCGGGTGTGCCCCGACGTGTCGCGGGCATGGGCTGCCTGCGAGGTCGTCGCCGCCGAGAGTCAGGGGACCGAGCATCGGCTCCGCCTGTGGCCGGTCGCCCGCATCCAGGCGAGTCTCGTCCCGGCCAGCCCGGAACGAGCGCTGCCGAAGGAGGTCGAGATCGAGCTGCGCTCCCCGCCGTTGCCCGGGCGGGCCCGGACCATCCCCGAGACGACGACGAAGTGCCCTGTCAGCTCCGAGGGGGAGATCTCATGCGAGGTGCCGGCGCTGCCGCTTGATCTCGCGCTGCGCGTGCCCCGCCACGTGCCCCACTACTGGTGGAGCGTCGAGATCACCGCCGGGAGCGCTCGGCAGCTGGGCAAGCTGAAGCTCGAACCGGGGGCGTCCCTCCTCGCTTTCGCGGAGGTGGAGGACGGAGAGCTCCAGCCGGAGAAGGCTGCCGCCGTGCTCCGGCCGATGGCTGCGGCCGGCGCAAGCAGCGCAGTCACTAGCCGGCTCGAGCAGATGGAGCTCGAGGCGCCCGTCAGCGCGCGCGGGGCGGTCCAGTTCACGGGCATTCCACCCGGGGAGTATCTGCTCGAGGTGCGGCAGCGGGGTTGGGCACCGGCCCGAGCGTTCCCGCTCGAGGTGTGGCCGGAGTCGGAGACTCGGCTGAACGACCCGTTGGTGCTGCGCCGCCCTCTCGACGTGGAGCTGGTCATCGACCCTCCCCTCGATTGGCTCGAGCGGCGCTGGGCGGTGCGCGTCCAGCGGGCTGCCGACCACAGCAACAACTTCGACGGACCGCCCGTCTACGTCGGCACCGCCTCAGCGGACGGACGCGTCGTGGTGCACGAGCAGGCGCCGGGGATCTACCTCCTCAACGTGAGCGACTCCGAGGGCAACTCTTTCTTCGGCAAGACGAACATTCGCATCGCTGGGCCGGAGGATCTGCCGTATCGAGTGGAGTTGGACATCGTGTACGTCGAGGGTAGCCTCCGTCACCGCGACGAGGGCGTGGCGGGAGAGGTGATCTTCGGCGGGAGGCACGGCGCACAACGCGTCAAGATGGCTGCCGATCTCCAGGGCCGCTTCGCGGGCGTGCTGCCGCATTCCGGTACCTGGCGGGTCGATGTGGAGGGGCCGGACGGTCTCACGACGCGGCTCTGGGCCGAGGTCGAGCCCGCCGAGGATGGTGTCGCCGAGGTGGAAATCCGTCTCCCGGACACGGAGATCCACGGCAGAGTCGTGAACGGGGAGGGCGCGCCGGTCCCAGGAGCCGTCGTCAGTGCCTCCTACGACACGCTCTCCAGCCAAGCGAGGACGCAGGACGATGGCAGCTTCCGGCTGCGCGCTTTCCCTCCGGGCCCGGTGGCGCTGGTCGCCCGAGGCGCCCGTGGGCACTCCAGTCGCCAGGTGGTGCTCGATGTCCAGGAGAAGGTGCCCTCCGGGCCGCTCGAGATGGTGCTCGAGTCGACGCGAGCAGTTCGCGGTGTCGTGGTCTCCGAGCGCGGGTCGGTGCCGGGAGCCGTGGTGTCCTTGCGCAACGCCGATCCCGCCGGCGTGCCCTTCGCCGACACGGCCACCTCCGGTCCGGACGGCAGCTTCACGGCTCGGATGAGCGAGGACGCCGCGACCGTACATGCGGTCGTGCGGCCGCCCGGCCATGCGCTGACCGTGCTGAGCGCGCCTGTGACGGCCGACCCGATGCGGCTTCAGGTGGCCGGCGACGGCGGCACACTGCTCTTGGAGCTACCGCCCGAGGACGCCGGTCATGACTTCGTCGCGCTCTACCGCGACGGGGTGCGGCTGTCGATGGCGGAGCTCTCGGGCTGGGCGCGAGGACACGGCGTTCACTGGAGGCCTGGGGAGGAGCCGTTGCGAATCCCGAACGTCGCCCCCGGGCCGTATCGGTTTTGCGTCGGCCGAGCCGATACCGCGGCCCGCCAGGTGCTCGAAACCGGCAGCCTCGGCGATCTCGACTGCGCCACGGGTTTCCTGGGGCCGGGCGCGACCCTGATCCTGGCACCGGCGGACCAACCGCCAGCACCGGCGGCTACTGAGTACGGCGCCGTGCCGAGCGGCACGCCGCTGGAGAGCACGTGAAACTCGACTCCTACCGGCGAACACGAGCCCTTTACCGCTGAGAGCGTTTGGCAGGGACGCCCCGACAGAATCGCCGCAAGTGCAGGAGGTCTTGGGGCTGCAGCTGGTCCCGGCGCGCCGGACCGTGGGCATGCTGATTCGGCAGCGAGCGAGCACCGTCGCGCGTCAGAAATCGCGGCCGAGAGCTTATCGCGCACATAGCGAGTTCGCGGAGGCACTGACAGCTATCGAGAGACTGCGCCAATGGCTCCTTTCGGCCGCTCAGTAGGCGATCGTTCTCGACCCACTTGGTGTCGACGCTACTCGCAAAGCGATTGGTTCGGCTCCGAACCCTCCGATGCTTCGTCCATCGAGGAGGCGGCCAACGAGTACTGTGCCTATTGAGAGTTCGGCCACCGTTAGCTCAAGTCGCTATCGCGCTGCCAATCAAGTTCCGCCATCGAACAGGCAGAACTCTGCCCGAGTTGATCGATGAAGGCCGGATCAGTGAAGAGGAGGCCCTAACGGAACGGGCCATGACAGAAGCCAACGATCTCTGATTAGTTTTGCAAAGACGACGTAGACTTCGTCCGCGTCCTTATCCGGGTAGTGAACGGCCACGAGTTCCACGGACACAATTGCATCGCATCTCGCTTGAACCCTGAGATCTTCAAGTCTTGCAAGCAGTCGGTCTCAGGCGCCAATAGAATCTTACTCCATGATACAGGAGGTTCTGGTATGCGGCTTCGTACGTCCTCCGTGAACTCACATCGACGATGAGCGAGCAACAGGGTCTGCAAAGCCCTTTTAGGTCGTCGCTCTGGCCAGGGTTCCGAGAGTCTCGGGAAGAGCGACGTCATCATGAGAACTCGTCGTGCACGCGAGCGCCAAGAGAACTACGGTGAAGCCCAGGCTTAGATTTCTCATCGGGGAATCCTATAGAACCAATTGCTGGTGTGTAGGGTACTCCCCGGTACGAAGCCTGGAACGCGAGGGGCGTTGACTCGCTTCATGGGGCGTCCTTGGTACTGCTATCGGCATGGCGCTCGTGACCTGCTCCCAAGGTTTGTACCACGGGTAACGAGAGTCTTCAGCAAAGAAGTGGCTCTGCGGGGTTGACGTGCTGTGGTTGTTGTAGTTTCCGTTGCGGGGCGGAGGCCGACGGAGTCGGCCGGA
>DATABZ010000279.1:0-3574 GCA_036259315.1 Gemmatimonadales bacterium
TCGAACACCACCATGGTCGGCGGCTCGGGCACCTGCTCGATCCGGACCGTCTGCTCGCGGGAGTCGATCAGCGCGCGCGCGACGATGTCGCCCTGCGAGGTCCCCACCCTGATCGCCACGGGCGCGCGGAAGACGGCCGGCGTGGTGAACCGCACCCCTCCGGTGTCGGCCGATGTCGTGTCCGCCTGGGTCTGTCGCACCGTGAGCGTCAGCGCCCGAGACGCGGAGTCGTAGGCAGCGGCCACCTGGAACTCCGGATGGCCGGCCTGATAGATCCACTGCGACCAGAACCACGGCAGGCTTTCGCCGGTGGCGTGAAGGACCGCCTGGCGCAGATCGTCGCTCGTGGCGGTGCCGTAGGCGTGCCGCGTGAGATAGCGATTGATCGCCGCCCAGAACCGCTCGGGTCCCAGGTGCTGCTTCAGCATCTGCAAGACCAGCGCGCCCTTGGGATAGACCACGCTGGAGTTGTACGTGGCGAGCGGCGTTCGGCGGCGCGCGTCGCGTGCCAGGTATTGCCGGTACTCTTCCAGATAGAAATCCTGCTCCGCGTGGGGGCCCTGCTTCACCCCCCAGTACTGCCCCGGCATGAACTGGGCGAAACCTTCGTGCAGCCAGTAGTTGGCCCAGTTCTCCGCGGTGACGAGGTTGCCGAACCATTGGTGGGCCAGTTCGTGGGGGATGAGGGTGTGCCGGTACCAGGGCCGGTCGCGATAGGCGCGCGGGTCGGGCAGCCAGTCCACCAGCGTCGTGGCACCGACGTTCTCCATGCCGCCTATGAAATCGGCGGCGGTCACCTGGGCGTACTTGTTCCAGGGGTAGGGAACGCCGGTAAGACGGACGAACGTCTCCATGACGTCGGGCGTGATCCCGAAGAGCGGACGGGCGAGCGCGGTGTCCTCGGGATAGACGTAGTAGGACAGCGGCACGTCGCGCCATCGACCGGTGATCCTGACCAGCGGGGCGGCCACCAGGGAGATGAGATAGGTGGAGGCCGGCTTCTCCTGCCGCCAGTGTGTCGTGCGGAGCCCGCGCGAGGTCCGGTCGCTCACGAGGCGGCCGTTGGACACGACGGTGAGCCGGGCGGGCACGGTGGCGATCATCTCCCAGGTCGCCTTGTCGTGCGGGGCGGCGAGGGTCGGAATCCAGCGGGGATTCCCGTCGGTGCCGCCGCCGCTGTACACCTGCTGCGGCCGATGGGGACGGCCGGGCTCCTCCTCGAAGAAGTACAGCCCCCTGCCCTGCACGATCGGCGCGTGGTAGTCCACGGTGAATCGCACGGTGTCGCCGAACCCTGCCGGGCGCGCGAGCCGCACCACCAGGGAGTCGGGCGGCCGATCGTAAGCCATCGCCTTGCCGGATGCCGACACCGAGCGCACCTCCATGCGCCGCTCCATGTCGAGTACCACGGCCTCGAGCCCGGGTCGACGCGATACCACGGTCGTGGTGACGCGCCCGTCGAACGAGGTCGAATCCCAGTCGAAGTTCTTCACTTCGATGCGCTGGTGGACCAGGTCGTAATCGTGCGAGGACGTGAAGGCGCCGTTCACGACCCGCTCGAGGTTCGACTGGGCGACCGCGGGCCGCGCGAGCGCGAGCGCTGCGCCGGCGAGCGCGCCGAGGGCCGTCGTGCGGGCGATGCGGGTTGGCAGAGGCATTCCGGAAGATAGCGGCGGCCGGTGCACGCCCGGCCGATCCTTGACCGCAGCTTGACCGCCTGCTCCGCACCCATGGCTGGTACCGCATCCACACCGCCGCCGAAGGTGAGCCCGACACCTCGGTGCTCGCGGCCGTCCTGGAACGCCCGACCGGGCGTCGCGCGCATGGCGGCCGCACGGCTGAACGGCGCCCTGGGCGCCTGGAGGCGGCCCGGTGAGCGAAGCGGGCGACGTCTGGGTGACCGGCGGCATCGGCGCGGTGACCGGCGCAGGCATCGGGCTCGATCCGTTGCGATCCCTGCTCCACCGCGCCGGCTCCGCAATTCAGCCGCTGGCATCGCTGGACGGGACTTGCTCGCGGAGCATCGCGCGGTCTCCCGGCGCGGAGCCGCGGTGCGGGCGGGGCACCTCAACCGGTTCATGAGCGGGGCGGGCGGTGCCGCGTTCGCCCAGCACTACGGCTTCTCGGGTTCGGTGTTCGCGCTGTCGGCCGGCAGCGTGTCGGCAGCGTTCGCGTCGTGTCGCCCGATCCTTCCGGCGTCGGCGTGACCCGGGCGTCCCTGGCCGCGCTCCGGGACACGGACGTCAGGGACCTCGGCTGGATCAAGGCGCACGGCACCGGCACCCGACTGAACGACGTCGCCGAGTGTCGCAGGCTCGCGGCAGCGCTGGGCCCGGTGCTGGAGCGCGCCTGGCTCACCTCGCTGAAGCCGCCGATGGGACACTACCTGGGCGCGAGCGCGGCAGTGGAGACGGTCGCGACCGGACTGGCGCTGGCGGACGGGCTCGTCCCGGCGACGGTCGGCACCCGTGGTCTCGATCCCGAGCTGCCGCGTTGCGCCGCCGCGACCCCGGTCCGCGAGGATCGACGGCCCGCGGCGCTCCTCCTGGCGGAGAGCTTCGGAGGACGCTGCGCGGCGACGGTGCTTCGCCGCCCCGCCTGAGACTCAGAACAGGGAGAACTGTGCGAGCGGCTCGAAGGTGAGCCGGTGATGGCGGGTGGGTCCGTAGAGCCGGATGCCGATCTGATGCTGCTCCGTGCCGTAGCCGACGTTGGTGTCCCAGCCGTAGCCCGGGTGGCGAGGTGCGAGGCGCTGCATGAGGAGATCGCGCACGGTCTTGGCGAGCACGGCGGCCGCGGCGATGGAGTGGCACCGGGCATCGCCGTCCACCAGCGCCTCGTGCTCGTAGCCGATTTCGGGAAGCGGCAGGCCGTCGATCAGGATGCGGTGGGGGACGCCTGGAGCGAGGGGACCGCGGGTCACCAACCGGCGGATGGCCCTCCGCATGGCGAGGGCGGTGGCCACCCGGATATTGAGCCGGTCGATTTCCCGGGTAGAGGCCGCTCCGACCGCGAAGCCCAGGGCGCGCTGCCGGATTCGCTGGGCCAGCCGGAGCCGGACCTTGGCGGGAAGCACCTTGCTGTCGCGAAGACCCCGGACCGCCGTGCACCGGGCCGGGAACACGACGGCCGCGGCGACCACCGGTCCTGCCAGTGGGCCGCGGCCCGCCTCGTCCACACCGACGAGCAGCCGCTCGTCGGCCCACGCCGCCCGCTCCCGTTTCAGCGAGGGGCGTACGGCCATCAGTCAGCCCTCGCGCTTCTCCCGGATCCTGGCCGCCTTGCCGCTCAGCGCGCGCAGGTAGTAGAGCTTCGCGCGGCGCACCCGGCCGCGGCGCACCAGCTCCACAGAGGCGATCGTCGGGCTGTGCATGGGGAAGAGCCGCTCCACTCCCACGCCGGCGGAGACCTTCCGCACCGTGAAGGTCTCGCTGATTCCCCCGCCTCTGCGGGCGATCACGAGGCCTTCGAACGCCTGGAGCCGCTCCTTGTCGCCCTCACGCACGCGTACCATCACGCGGACGGTGTCCCCCGGGTCGAATGCAGGAATGTCCGTGCGCAAGCCCTCACGGGC
>DATABZ010000280.1:0-7771 GCA_036259315.1 Gemmatimonadales bacterium
GGGAAAAGATAGCGGAACGGCGGAACGGCGCTGGCGCCGCCTCACGAAGAAAGCAAGGGATCCGCTCACCCGGTGTCGAGCGCCGCCGAGACGATCCCTCGCTTCGTGTTCAGCCCTGCATTACCCCAAGCTGTCGCGTTCACCTACCGCCGTTCCGCCGTTCCGCCGGCGGGGTGGTCGCGGAGGGGAGGGGTTCCGCCGGTGCGGTGCGGGGCCGGGAGGGGTTCCGCCGGCGGGGTGCGGGGCCGGGGGCGGTTCCGCCAGGGCGTGGAGTGGCCGGGAGCGGTTCCGCCCGTCCGCCCCACCGATGATACATTCTGTCGCGTGACCCAGAGCCTCGCTCCCGACGTGCTCGTCGTCCGCTTCAGCGCCATCGGGGACATTCTCCTCATCACGCCGCTCCTCCGCGCCATTCGCGCCCGGCATCCCGGGGCGCGGGTCGCCGTGCTCACCAAGGACAAGTACGCCCCGCTCCTGAGCCACAATCCACACGTCAGTGAGGTGCTGACCATCGCGCCGGACGAGGGGATCCGAGCGGTCGCGGAGCGGGTGCGCGGGGTCCGCTACAGCCACCTGCTCGACCTCCACGGCAACCTGCGGAGCCACGCGCTCCGGCGGCTCGCGCCCGGGCGCTGGCGCTCCTACGGCAAGCGCCGGCTCGAGCGCGCTGCACTCATCGGCATGCGACGGGATATCTACGGTCCCGAAGTGCCGGTGGCCGAGCGCTATTTCGAGGCCGCCAGGGAGCTGGATGTGACGCCCGACGGCGGGCCGCCCGACTTCTTCCTGGGCGAGGAGGCGGACCGGCGCGCGGCCGAACGGATCGAGGCGGCGGGCCTCGGCCGCGATCGGCCGATCGTGGCGATCGCGCCGGGCGCGGCGCACGCGACCAAGCGATGGCCGGCGGAACACTGGGTGGAGCTCGTGCGGCGGATCGATGACAGCGGGGCCGACGTCGCCATCCTGGGGGGACCCGACGACGCGGAGGTCACCGCGGGCATCGCGCGGGTGTCGGGAACGAAGGCCGCGAGCTTCGCGGGAGCACTGGGGCTCCAGGAGACCGGAGCCGTGATACGCCGCGCCGAGGCGCTCGTCTCGGGCGACACGGGCGTGATGCATATGGCGACGGGGGTGGGGACTCCGGTCGTGGCGCTCTTCGGGCCCACGGTGCGGCAGTTCGGGTTCTTTCCCTACCGTGCCCCCGCGGAGGTGGTGGAGCTGGCCCTCCCCTGCCGCCCGTGCAGCGCGCATGGTACCCGCCGCTGTCCGCTCGGCCATCACCGCTGTCTGCGGCAGATGCTGCCCGATCGGGTCCACGCCGCCCTCGCCAAGGCGCTGGCATGAGCACCTGGGACCCGGCCTCGACCGCGCTGCTCCAGCTCCTGCCTCAGACCGGCCGCGGGCCCCGGCGAGAGGGCATCTTCGCGCTGTGGCTCACCATCCGCGTCGCCCAGGATCTCGTGCGCGAGCCGCCGACCGAGCGGACCCACCGCCGGCGGCTCCAGGCCCTGGAGCACCGGCTGTCCAGCCTCACGTTGCCGCCGCCGCTGCGTCGCGCGCTGGCGGCGGCGATCAACCAGCTTCGCGACGCGAGATCGGAGACCGCCGTGCAGGTGCTCAGTCAATTGGTCGCCCCGGCCCGCGAGAGCGGCGGGGCCGAGGCGGGGGAGGCCGTGGCGCACGCGGTCCGGTCGGCGCGAGCCCAGCTCAGGGCGGGACGATGAGGAGGCGCGGCGCGGGGGACGGCGGCGCCTCGCCGGAGACGGTCGTGACCCGGATCGACGCGATCCCTCCCGGCGGTCTCGCACCTGATACGGTGGCCAGCGGCTTTCCATCGCTCGATCGGATGCTGGCCGGCGGCTTCCGCCGGCAGGACCTCGCGATCCTGTGCGGCGACGTGGGCAGCGGCAAGTCCGCCCTCGCACTCGGGATCGCCATCCGGGCGGCGCTCGCCGGAGTCCCGGTCCTGCACCTGAGCGGTGAGATGGGGCCGGACCGGGTGATGGAGCGCGCGCTGGCCCTGGAGGGGAAGGTGCCGATCGACGACCTGCGGCAGAACCGGCTCGACGCGACGGCTCGTGCCGCGGTCGGCGGCGCCGCCCACCGGCTGCGCGACGTGCCGCTGCTGCTCCGTCCCCTTCTGGGCGAGAGCTTCGCCGAAGTGCGCGACGCGCTCGACGTGCTGCCGCCGCGTGGCCTGCTCGTCGTGGACTCGCTCCAGCTCACACCCTCACCGCGGCCCGCCGGGAGGCTGGAGGAGCGTGTCGCTCTCGCGGTGCGGGCTCTCAAGGCGCTGGCCGTGGACCGCGAGGTCGCCGTCCTCGCCACGGCGCAGCTCCCGCGTCACCGCGCGAGTCGGCCGGATCCCCGGCCCACGCTCGACGATCTGGGCGGACTCGGCGCCATCAAGCAGAACGCCGACGTGGTGCTGGCTCTCTATCGGGAGGAGATGTACCGCCCCGGGCAGGGCGTGGAAGGCGCGACCGAGCTGATCGTGGCGAAGAACCGCAACGGCGCGACTGGATTCGTGGACCTGTACTTCTACCCGCAGTGGCTGCGGTTCGAGGACATGCTGGATCCTTCCTAGCGCGCCTCAGGACGTCGGCTTGGGCGGCTCGTCCGGGGCGGGCTCGTCCTTGCCGGGGACGATGGCTCCCGCCAGCTCCACCATTGTGGCGGCGCTGTCGTCGGTGCTCCGGATTCGAACCCAGAGCGGCGGCCCGTCGCGCTCGGCCAGGAGCACCGTCGCGCCCGCATGGTCGCGGGCATCGTTCACCAGGCGCCAACCGTCCTCGCTCAGCACCTCGCGGTAGTACGCCTCGATGTCCTTGACCTTCGCCGTCGACATCAGCGTGATCTTGAGCGCGTCGGCGCTCCCGTCGCGCGAGACCAGGCTCGCCTGGGGCGGCAGCGGCAGGTTGGGAAAGACCTTGGACGCTTCGGCCATCGCCGGTGGAGGCGGCTCGTCGTCCTTGCACGCGGCCAGGGCCAGGAGCGCAAGGCAGACCCGGATGTGAGTGGGGTTCATAGAGCGGGGAGACTAAGGGTCGGGCCCGGTGGGGTCAAGGGCGCGCACGGCTCGACCGATTGCCGCAAACGGCTGTCGCGCTTATGTTTCCGCCTGCATCAGCAGGTCCTGCGCCCCGGCCTCCCCGCCGCCCAAACCTCGTCCGCGTGAAGGAGTTCGGCCATGGCCGGCCACAGCAAATGGAAGCAGATCAAGCGCAAGAAGGCCGTCACCGACGCCCGCCGCGCCTCCTCCTGGACCAAGGTCATTCGTGAGATCACCGTCGCCGCCAAGAGCGGGGGCGGCGACCCGGGCGGCAACCCTCGGCTCCGCACCGCGATCGACGCGGCGAAGGCCGTCAACATGCCGAACGAGAACATCGAGCGCGCCATCAAGAAGGGCACCGGCGAGCTCGAGGGCAGCGTCTACGAGGAGCTGACCTACGAGGGGTACGGGCCGGGTGGTGCGGCGATCTTCATCGAGGCCACCACCGACAACGCCAACCGGACCGTGGCGGAGATCCGCCATGCGTTCAGCCGCAACGGCGGCAACCTCGGCGCGTCGAACTCGGTCGCCTGGATGTTCGACCGCAAGGGCCAGATCTACCTCGACGCCGGACGCCACGACGAGGACACCACCCTCGAGGCCGCCCTCGAGGCCGGCGCGGAGGACTTCGCGCGCGAGGGTGAGCAGTACGTGGTCACCACCACGCCCGGCACCTTCCACGCGGTGCAGGACGCCCTCCGGGCCCGCGGGATCGAGGTGGATTCGGCCGAGCTGGCCATGGTGCCGAGGAACACGGTGAAGGTGGAGGGGGCCGACGCCGAACGCATCCTGCGGCTGGTCGAGGTCCTGGAAGAGTTGGACGACGTCTCCAAGGTGTTCTCCAACTTCGATATCGACGCCGCGCAGCTGGCCGAGGCCGAGGCCTGAGAGCGGGCCGGTGAGAGTGCTCGGCATCGACCCGGGGACGGCGGTCCTCGGGTTCGGAGTCGTCGAGACCGGCGCCGGCCTGCATCCGCGACTGCTCGAGTGCGGTACCCTTACGACTCCGCCGCGGGATCCGCTCCCCACCCGATTGCGCGTGATTCATGAGGGCACCACCGCGCTGCTCGCGCGTCACCTGCCGGACGCGGTGGCGGTGGAGAGCGCGTTCTACGGCAAGAACGTCAGAACAACGGTCGTGCTGAGCCACGCGCGCGGCGTCATCCTGCTCGCGGCCGAGCAGCACGGTGTGCCCATAGCGGAGTATTCGCCCGCCCAGGTGAAGAAGACGATCGTGGGGCGCGGCGCGGCGCTCAAGCCGCAGGTGGGCTACATGGTGGCGCAGCTGCTCCGGCTCAAGTCGGCGCCCGAGCCGGCGGACGCGGCCGACGGCGTGGCGGTCGCGCTGGCGCACCTGATCGTCGCGACGCGCCAGGCGGCGTTCTTCCGCCAGGTCACCGGCGCGCCATGATCGCGCTGGTGACCGGGGTGCTCGCGGCCCGCGAGGGTGAGACCATCGTGGTCCAGACCGACGGCGGCGTCGGGTACGAGGTCACGGTGCCGGCCGGCGTCGCGGGACGGCTGCCGCCCGCCGGCGGTCGGGTGAGTCTCCATACCGAGCTGGTGGTGAAGGAAGACGGCTGGTCGCTCTTCGGCTTCGACCGTGCGGCGGAGCGGCAGATCTTCCAGCGGCTCCTCGCCGCCAGCGGGTTCGGCCCCAAGCTCGCGTTGGCCCTGCTCTCGGCCCTGGGCCCGGAGCGCACGGTGCGGAGCATCCGGGGGCGCGACCTGGCGGCGCTCAGCTCCGTCGGGGGCATCGGCCGCAAGAAAGCCGAGCGCCTGGTGCTCGAGTTGCGCGATCGTTTCGACGATCTCCCCCTGGAGCCCGAGGCCGAGCGCACGCCGGGGAGCGAGGAGGCCGTGCGTGCGCTGATCGGCCTCGGCTATGCTGCGGGTGCCGCCGAGGACGCGGTCCGGGCGGTGCTGGCCGGCACGCCCTCGGAGGAGACACCCCAACTCATCCGGCGGGCGCTCCAGCGCCTCGCCACCCGTGGAGGAAGCTGACCCCCGATGCCCGTGGCCGCCTCGACCGCCGAGTGGAATTGCACCCGCTGCGGCACTACCAACCGGAAGCTCGTCCCGATCGCCGACGAGCGCACCACCGACCGCTGTACCCACTGCGGCGCGCGGCACACCATCGAGCCCGACACGCGCCTGGTGCGCTGGGTGGCGAGGCTCGACTAGTCCACCCGCGGAGCTTGCCCCAGCCAGGTGGCGCCCGTTCACTCCGAGACACCCAAAGGATTTGTTTTTGCTATTGTTTGTTTTGTTTTCATTCGTGTCCTTCGTGCCTTCGTGGTGAATCAGTTGGGGTGGGGTGGCTCGGTACACTCCGTGCCTCCGTGGTGAACCTTTACGAAGGTCGGCAGTGAAAAGAGCAAAGTGATGGATAAACTCCAGGTCACCACTCCCGAAGCGCTCCCCGAAGAGTCCGGCGCCGACGCCGCGCTCCGGCCCTCGCGCCTGGACGAGTTCGTGGGCCAGGCGCAGGTGAAGACGTCGCTCCAGATCGCGATCGACGCGGCGAAGCAGCGGGGCGAGACGCTCGACCACACGCTGTTCTTCGGCCCACCGGGACTGGGGAAGACCACGCTCGCGATGCTGATGGCGCGGGAGATGGGCGTGCAGCTCCGCACGACGTCGGGCCCCGTGCTGGAGAAGCCCGGCGACCTGGTCGGGCTCCTGACGTCGCTCGGCCCGGGCGACATGCTCTTCATCGACGAGATCCACCGGCTCAAGCCCGCACTCGAGGAGTTCCTCTATCCCGCGATGGAGGACTACCGGGTGGACGTCCGCATCGCGGAAGGGCCCCACGCGCAGACGATTCCCATGGCGCTCGAGCGGTTCACCCTGATCGGAGCCACCACCCGCTTCGGGCTGCTCACGCCGCCGATGAGGGCGCGGTTCGGCCTCGTCGAGCGGCTCGGCTTCTATCCACCGGAGGAGCTGGAGCAGATCGTCACCCGCTCCGCCGCGATCCTCCAGGTGCCGATCGACCCCGCCGGGGCCGCCGAGGTGGCGCGCCGGAGCCGGGGCACGCCCCGCGTCGCCAACCGGCTGCTGCGCCGGGTGCGGGACTATGCCCAGGTGCGGGCCGACGGCCACATCACCGCCGCCGTCGCCGACGCGGCGCTGGCCCGCCTCAACGTGGACGAGTTCGGCCTCGACGACATGGATGCGCGGATCCTCACCACCATCATCGAGAAGTTCGCGGGCGGCCCGGTCGGCCTCGGCACGGTCGCGGTGGCCGTGGGCGAGGACGCCGGCACGCTGGAGGACGTCTACGAGCCTTACCTGATCCAGCAGGGCTTTCTGGAGCGGACGCCGCGCGGCCGCTGCGCCACCCAGCTCGCCTACCGGCGCTTCGGTCTCACACCACCCGCCCGGCAGACCACGATCTTTGACGCCTGACCTCCCGCTCCGTACCGCCGATTTCGACTACGACCTCCCGCCCGAGCTCGTCGCCCAGGAGCCGCTGCCGGAGAGGTCCGCGAGCCGCATGCTGGTCGTGCTCCGGGCCGACCGGCGGGACTCGAGCGCCGACGACCGCCGCGCGGAGCAGCGCGAGGGGCAAGCCCTGCGGCGCAACAGCGGCTCGTTCCGCCGCCCGGTGATGCTCCCGGGCGACGCGCGCGCGGTCCAGGACTCGGTGCTCATCGACTCCCACTTCTCCCAGATCACCTCGCTCATCGCCCCGGGCGATCTCCTCGTCCTCAACACGACGAAGGTGCGTCATGCGCGGCTGATCGGCACCCGCCCCTCCGGCGCTCCGGCGGAGGTGCTGCTGATCCATCCAGGCACCGACGGGAGCTGGGTCGCGATGGGCAAGCCCGGCAGCGCACTCCAGCCCGGGAAGCGGATCGAGCTGGGCGACGGGGCGGCCGTGGAGACCGTCGAGGTGCTGCCGGATGGTCACCGCCTGGTTCGGTTCGTGGGCGCGACGGCCGGCGAGGCGATCGCCCGGTTCGGCCGGCTCCCGCTGCCGCCCTACATCACCCGCGATCCCACCGGCGTGGACGAAGAGCGCTACCAGACCGTCTACGCCCGCACCGAAGGAAGCGTCGCCGCGCCGACCGCGGGCCTGCACTTCACGCCCCAGATCCTGGATGCGCTCTCCGCCAAGGGCGTGCTCATCTCCGGCCCGACCTGGAGGTCGAGGCCGGAGATCAGCACGCCCTTGGCGGAGAGCGCATCCAGGATTTGAGGCGTGAAATGCAGGCCCGCGGTGGGGGCGGCCACGCTCCCTTCCGTGCGGGCGTACACGGTCTGGTAGCGCTCCTCGTCCACGCCGGTCGGTTCGCGCGTGATGTAGGGCGGCAGTGGCAGCCGCCCGAACCGGGCGATCGCCTCGCCGGCCGTGGTGCCCAGGAAGCGGACCAGCCGATGGCCATCCGGCAACACCTCCACGGTCTCCACGGCGGCTCCCTCGCCCAGCTCGACGCGCTTGCCGGGCTGGAGCGCACTGCCGGGTTTCCCCATCGCGACCCAGTTCCCGCCGACACCGGGATGGATCAGCAGGACTTCCGCCGGAGCCCCGGACGGGCGGGTGCCGAGCAGCCGCGCATGGCGCACCTTCGTCGTGTTGAGGACGAGGAGGTCCCCCGGAGCGACGAGCGAGGTGATCTGGGAGAAATGGGAGTCGATGAGCGCCGAGGTCCGCTCCGCGCGCGGGTCCATGGGGAGTATCTCCGGCCGGCGGAACGCACCGCTGTTGCGCCG
>DATABZ010000281.1:0-1928 GCA_036259315.1 Gemmatimonadales bacterium
CACGCTCGCGGCCGCCCGCCAGGCGTTCCCGGGCCGCAGGCTGGTGGCGGTGTTCCAGCCCCATCTGTACTCGCGCACCATCGCGCATGGCGAGGCGATGGGTCGGGCACTGGCCGCGGCCGACCTGGTGTTCGTCACCGAAATCTACGCCGCGCGGGAGCAGCCCGTCGCGGGCGTGAGTGGCCGTCAGGTGGCCGAGGCGGCGGTGCGCGCGGGGGCTGACGCGCACTTCGCCGCGGTTCGGGCCGAAGTCGGCCGGACCGTGCGGGAGGCACTGAGGCCCGGTGACGTCGTGCTGACGATGGGCGCGGGCGACATCACCCGCGTGGCGCCGGAGCTGGTGCGGTGGCTGAGCGCCGCCTGAGGCACACGCGCCGGCTGCTCGGCGCGGGCCTCGCGGTCGCGGCGCTCTGGGCTCTGCTGCCCTACGGTCTCCGGCATCTGGAATTCTTCCGGATCAGGCGGGTGGAGATCGTCGGATTGCAGTATCTTGATGCGGCTCGTGTGGTGGGTGCGGCGAAGATACCCCCGCACGCGAGCATCTTCGACGACCACGCGCCGGTCCAGGCCCGGCTCCGGCAGCTGCCCGGTGTAGTCCACGCGCAGGTGGGGCACCGCGCCCCGGGCACGTTGCGCATCGAGCTCGACGAGGTGGAGCCGGTGGCGCTCACGCCCAAGGGCGATCGGCTCGCCATGGTGGACGCACGGGCGAAGGTGCTGCCGTTCGATCCACTGGGCTCGGCGCCGGATCTGCCGGTCTTGATCGGAGGGGGCGCGCTGGTGGCGGGCGCGCTGGCACGGGCCAAGGAGTTCGACCCGGGTCTGTTCGCGCGGATCGACGCCGCGTGGCGGGTGGGCCCCGACGTGGTCTTCGAGGTGGACGGTCGCTGGTTTTGGTTCGGCCCCGGGCTTTCGGCGGAGGACATTCGAGCGGTGACGGCGGTAGAGCAGGCCCTCGCCCGACAGGGGCGCGAATACCGGGAGCTCGACGGGCGATTCGCCGGTCAGGTCGTCGTGCGGCAGGAGCGCGGATGAGCGCTCAACCGCAGCGCCTGATATCGGCGCTCGACCTCGGCTCGACGAAGGCCGTGGCCCTGATCGCGGAGGTGACCGGCGACCAGCGCGAGGTGGGATGCCGGATCCTGGGGCTCGGAGTCGAGCGGAGCGCGGGCATCCGCCGCGGCGTGGTGCGGGACATCGAGGAGACCACCCGGGCCATCGACAAGGCGATGAAGAGCGCTCAGCGGATGGCGGGCGTGCAGGTCGGCTCGGTGTACTGCGGCATCGCCGGGGAGCACGTGGCCGGCCGCAGCTCCCACGGGATGGTCTCCGTGACCGGCGACGAGATCCGGACCAGCGACGTGGCCCGGGTCAACGACATGGCGAGCAACATCAGCTTCGGGCGCGACCACGAGCTGCTGCACGCGATCCCGCAGGACTATCTGATCGATCAGCAGGGCGGGATCAACGAGCCGATCGGGATGACCGGCTCGAGGCTGGAGGCCGAGGTGTACCTCGTCACGGTGCTCTCCAGCGTCCTGCAGAACCTGCGCAAGTGCGTGGAGCGGGCGGGCTATCACGTCGCCGAATTCGTGCTGGAGCCGCTGGCCGCGTCCCTCGCGGTGCTGACGCCCGACGAAATCGAGCTGGGCTGCACCATCGTGGAGCTGGGCGGCGGGTCCACCAACGTCTCGATCTTCCACAACGGGAAGATCCGCCACACCGGCTCGTTGCTCTGCGCCGGCGGCCACGTCACTGCCGACATCGTGCACGGTCTCCAGGTGACCCAGCTCGACGCGGAGCGGCTCAAGGAGCGGCACGGCGCCGGCTTCGAGCCGCTGGTGCCGGAGAGCGACGTGATCGACCTGCCCAGCACGCCGGGCCAAGGGGCGCGCAACGCGCAACGGCGCGTGCTGGCGCACATCATG
>DATABZ010000282.1:0-3297 GCA_036259315.1 Gemmatimonadales bacterium
GATCGCCGGGACTCTCGGGGGCCACCTGCGGAAAATCCGGCAGGATGATCGGGGAGGAGAGCAACAACGACCTCTCCTGATCGCCGACCAGAACCGGCCAGGTGCCGACGTTCTCGCAGCGTTCGGCGTGGACCACCCACGCCTGCGGCGGGTCGGTGAGGGAGACGAACCGTCCTCCCCGCGCGCCGAGCACCGAGTGGCAGGACAGCAGCGACGAAGCCATCGCGTCTTCCCGCTCCCCGGCCGCGAACGGAGTCAAATTGGCGACGCTCAGTCGCAGCCTGTAGAGGCCGTCCTCCACCGCGATGGCATCCATCCGGACGACGCCCTCCAGCGGGGGAAAGCGAAACGAGCGTTCCTCGGGGCGCTCGCTGAGCCGCTCCAGCGACAGCTCGTCCAGCGTGATCTCGCGCTCGGCCGCGGAGGGCTCGAGGAGCTGGAGGAATCTCACTCTGGCGGCGAGGGACGTAGCCCCGTCGCCTTCCACCAGGCATTCCGTCCGGCTGTCGGATCGATCGCCGGTGGACGCCCGCCGGCAGAACGCCGGCGGGCACAGGACGCCGAAGGTCCAGCGCCGCCGGTTCTTGAGCGCCGCGGGGCGGTAGGGATAGAGGAGATAGCCCTCGTACAGCACCGCGTCGGCGATCCGCTCCGCGTGGCTCCAGTTCATGCGGCGACCTCGCCGCGCGACCGCAGCTCGTCGAAGAAGCGGTCCACCGCCTCCCAGACGTCGCCGCCGGTGAATCCGCGCCACCGGAGCCGTACCAGCCCCACCAGCTGGTAGCATGCGTCGATCGGGACGATGTAGGCCTCGCGCCTTCCTCGGGTGCGGTTCACCAGGAGGGCCTCCACGTCCGGCTCCATGGTGTCCAGTCCCGGGTTCGCCGCGGCGAGCTCGGCCCAAGCGTCCAGCGGCAGGAGGCACTCCGTAGCGCCGAGCGGGCTGGGGTAGAACGCCACCGGCTTTCCGCGAGGAGTGCTCCGGTGGAAGAACGCGAGGTCCACCGGCACGCCGAGCGCCTCCCACTGGGCGTCCGTCATGCGGGCGTCGGCGAGCGGCCGCACCCGGTCGGGCACGACGCGATACCGCTCGCCGGAGCCGTAGCCGAGCAGCAGGGCGCAGGCGGCGCAGGCGCACACCAGCCGCCCGTCGGCTACATGGACCAGGTGCGAGTGGACGTTCGCCAGTGGCGCCGCGCAGAGGTCGCAGCTACTCACGGTCGATCCCGAACACCGGTGAATGCCGGAGCTCCAGCAGCTTCGCCTCGCCGTCGTAGAGGTGGACGCCGCAGGGCATGCAGGGATCGAAGCTCCGGACCGTCCGCATGATGTCGATGCCCTTGAACGACGCTGGACCGTTCTCCTCGAAGATCGGCGTGTTCATGATGGCGTCCTCGTATGGACCCGGGGTGCCGTAGTGGTCGCGGGGGCTCGCGTTCCACGGCGTCGGCGGATACGGGTGGTAGTTGGCGATCCTGCCCTCGCGGATCACCATGTGGTGCGACAGCGCGCCGCGCACCGCCTCATGGAACCCGCAGCCGATCGCCTCGTCCGGCACCGTGAACGGCGTCCACGTGTCCAGCCGACCGGCGTGCACCTCGGCCAGTGCCCTCTCGACGAAGTGCAGCGCGGCGGCGGCCGCGTAGGCCTGGAAGTAGGTCCGGGCCCGATTGCGCTCGATGGTGTTGCTCCACGCCGGGATCTTCCACTCGAACTCCATCTCCGGGAGCGTGGCCGACCTGGGCAGCCGGATGAGCACGCTCCGACCGGTGGCCTTCACCGAGCCGATGTCAACCAACCCGGCGAGCGCCGTCACCCACAGCCTCGCCAGCGGTCCCCCACCGGTGTCGAGCGCCAGGTGCTCGCCCGTGGTCTTGTCGAACCAGCGGGGGGACATCACCCAGGTGTAGTTCCCCCCGAAATCGCGCTTCTGGGGCTTGGGTATGGTGGTCTGGTTCCAGGGGTGCCGCTGGTCCACCGGGTTGCCGAGCGGGTCCGCCTTGACGAACGTCTCCTCGGACACCCAGTCGCGGTAGAACGAGCTGCCAAGGAGGATCCGTATTCCCAGGTTGATCTCCACCAGGTCGGTGGTGATGAGCCGGCCGTCCACCACGATCCCGGGAGTCACGTACATGTCCCGGCCCCAGCTCGCCATGTTCTCGTAGCGGTAGTCGCAGGTCTTGGGATTCTGGAATCCTCCCCAACAGCCGAGGAGAACACGCCGCCGGCCCACGGCTTCGTAGCCCGGCAGGGCCGCGTAGAAGAAGTCGAAGAGGTCGTCGTGCAGCGGCACGGCGCGCTTCATGAACTCCACGTACTTCATGAGCCGCACGAGGTAGTCGTGGAAAAGCTGGACGTTCGGCACCGTGCCCACGCCGCCGGGGTACAGGGTCGAGGGGTGGACGTGCCGGCCCTCCATCAGGCAGAACATCTCCCGGGTGACCCGGCTCATGTGCAGGGCTTCCCGGTAGTACACCCCGTCGAACGGATTCAGCGCCCGCATGATGTCGGCGACCGTGCGGTACCCGTGCAGCGCCGCGTGCGGCGCTTCCGTCCGCTCGGCGCGCGCCCAGACGCCGGGGTTGGTCTCCCGCACCATGCGCTCGCAGAAGTCCACCCCCACCAGGTTGTCCTGGAAGAGGTTGTGGTCGAACATGTACTCCGCCGCCTCGCCCAGGTTGATGATCCACTCCGCGAGGTCGGGCGGCCTGATCCCGAAGGCCATGTGCTGGGCGTAGAGCGCGCAGGTCGCGTGGTTGTCCCCGCAGATGCCGCAGATCCGGCTGGTGATGAAGTGGGCGTCCCGCGGATCCTTGCCCTTCATGAAGACGCTGTAGCCGCGGAAGATCGAGGAGGTGCTGCGGCAGTCGGCGATGCGCCGGTTGGAGAAGTCGATGCGCGTGTGGATCCCGAGGCTCCCGATGATCCGCGTGATGGGATCCCACGACATGTCGACCAGCGCCGGGGCCGGGGCGGGCGCCGGCGGCGTCGGGTCGGTCACTGGGGCTCTCCGCGCTTCCGCCAGACGGGCTCGACGTTGAGCGACGCCTGGGTGAAGTTGCGCAGCGCCTTGATGGTCTTGCCGTACGTCATCACCGCCGCCGACGAGAGGTGCGAGCCGGGCGGCTGGTCCATGAAGGACATGAACTTGTCGGGAAATCCCGGCATGGTGCAGCCGATGCATACGCCGCCGACGTTCGGACACCCGCCGATCCCCGCCATCCACCCCCGCTTGCCCACGTTGCACTGGACCACCGGTCCCCAGCAGCCGAGCTTGACGATGCACTGCGGCGTGCC
>DATABZ010000283.1:0-4247 GCA_036259315.1 Gemmatimonadales bacterium
GGCGTACGCCGCGAGGACCTGGGCCTCGCTGATCCGACCGTTCACGTAGCCGGCGAAGATCAGCTGCTGGTTGCCCAGGATGTCGCTCAGCGAGATGGCGGAGCCCCCGAAGAACCCGCGGCCGAAGTTGTCGCGCGCGTAGCCGATGGACGGCCGCGCGATGTAGTCCGGCGTGAACTTGGTGCGGTACGGCTTGAGGGTGAACTCGCTGGTGTCCGGCAGGCTGTAGTCGGCCGAGTCGAGCAGCGCCACGATGGAGAGCGGCTCGACCGGTCGCGTGGTGTCGCTCGACCGCAGGACCTCGTTGGAGGAGCGGAAGCCCGTCGGGGTCCGGTAGATCGATCCACCCTCGCCGACCTGCGGGCGCACGTCCTCCTTCACCTGCAGCGAGCGAGTGGTATCGAGCGGCGGCGTGACCGCCCGGGCGAGGATGGCCACGCTGTCCTGTCCCTGATGACGGTACGGCTGACGCTTGAGCGCCCGCGGGTCGGTGATGCTGTAGACGTCGTACTCGCTCTCCTCGAAATACACGAAGGCGAGCCGGTCGGCCCCCTGCGCCCAGGAGAGCACGGGTGACAGCGGCGTGATGCCCTGCGCGCCGGTGTAGAAGTCCGTGAGCTGGAAGACGTCGTTCGCTTCCAGGTCGTACAGGAAGATGTTGCTGACGCCGTTCCGGTCGGACACGAACGCGAGGGAGCGCCCGTCCGGGCTCCACTGCGGGCTCACGTTCTTGCCGTGGTCCATGCGATCCAGGACCCGCACCGAGCCGCTCGCGAGGTCATAGAGCGCGATGCGGTAGTTCCCGAACGCCAGGCTCCGGAAGTCGGTCTCCGGTCCCCGGTCGGTCGCGAAGGCGATGGTCTTGCCATCCGGCGACCAGACCGGGTGGAGATCGGCGAACTTGTCCTGCGTGAGCTGGCGGAGCCCGCTCCCGTCGCGGTTCACCACGTACAGATCGCTGAGTCCGCCCTCGTAGCCGGTGAAGACCAGCTGCTCGCCGTCGGGGCTCCACGCCGGCGTGGTGACGCCGCTCAGCTTCACCTCGATGCGCTCGACGGCCTTGTTGCGCTCCACGTCCACGACGAGGATCTCGTCGCGGGGCCCGCGCTTGGCGGCGAACGCCAGGAACTTCCCGTCGGGCGACCAGTTCGCCTGGGAGTTGATGAACCGATAGGTCTCGTAGTTGCTGCTGATCCCGGACTTGAGGATTCGCCGCTTGACCTCCCCGGTGACGCCGTCGGCGAGGTACAGATCCACCGAGTAGAAGTCCTTCTCGCTGAAGTACGCGACCCGGGACCCGTCGGGGGAGAGGGCGGGGGCGAGGTGGAGCGTGCCCTCCGACCGCTTCTCGGTGAGCAGCTCGTCCGCCACCGCGCGAGCCCGTGCGCGGGCGCCGATCTCCGGCAGGTAGCGCTTCTGCACGGCGTCGCGCCACTGCTCGGAGAGCTGCTCCAGGGTGAGCCCGATGGTGCGCCGGAACGCGGGCTCGACGCCGCCCGCGAGGGTGGCCTTGAGGATGGCCCCGACGGCTTCGTCACCCCAACGTTCGGCGATGTAGGACCAGAGCGCGTGGCCGAAGCGGTACGGGAAGAACTCGTAGGGATCCACCGTCATCTGCTCGATGGTGGGGAGCTTGCCCTCGAGCGACGCGTCGCGCAGCCACATGGCGGTTTCGGCGTTGATCGGACCGGTGGACAGGTACTCGGCCATGCCTTCCGCGAACCAAAGCGGCGGGGCGATCGCCACCAGCGTGGCGAACCCGGCCCCGGCGCGTCCCCGCGACCAGACGTCGTACTGGAACTGGTGCACCATCTCGTGCATCAGCACGTGCTCGAAATCGGAGTACGATCCGGTGAAAGGCATCACGGCCCGGTTGCGGGCGAAGTCGGTCACCCCGCCCGTGCCCTCGCCTCCCACGTACGTCGCATTCGTCTGCATGAAGTCCGAGTGCGAGGCGTAGAGGATGATCGGCTTCCGCTCCCGGAACTCGTGGTTCAGCACGTTGGAGAGCCGGGCGTAGGACCGCTCCGCCATCCGGGCCGCGTCCATCGCCGCGACTCGCTCGCGCTCGTAGAAGTAGACGTCGAAGTGCTCGGTCTGGATGACCTTGAAATCGAAGTTGGTGTACTGGACCTTGTTCCGCCCAAAGTACTGGGCGGAGAGCACGCCGGGCAGGCCGAGCGACAGCAGGAGGAGCAGCAGCGCCGGAGCGGTGCGTCGAAGCATGGCGACCTCAGCTAGGTGGAGCTGATCAACAGCTCCGGGGCATCGTCCCACAGGCGCTCGAGCTGGTAGAACGAGCGCGTCTCGGGATGGAAGAGATGGATCACGAAATCCACGAAATCGAGGAGCACCCAGCGTCCGCCGTTGAGTCCTTCGACGTGGTGGGTGCGATGCCCCCCACGGCCGAGCTTCTCGATCACCGACTCGGCGATCCCGCGGACGTGGGCATCAGAGGTGCCCGACGCGATCACGAAATAGTCGGTGGCATCGGTCAGCCCCCGCAAATCGAGTACCACGAGATCGTTGGCCTTCAGGTCCTGGATGGCGTTCAAGGCGAGGCGGAGCGCCTCAGGTGTTTGCGTCATTCCCGCGTTCCTTCGGCCACGCCGCCCGACCACTCGGCGGGGCCGTCTTCGACCTGGTAGAAGATTGCCCAGGCCCCGGGCCCCACGTGCGTGGCCAGCACGCCGGTGGCGAGCGTGACGAAGCACTCCCGCGGCTGATACGCCGCCACGAGGGCGTTCCGCACCCGCTCCGCCGTCTCGGGGGCCTCGGCGTGGGCCACCCCGAATCGTACCACCTTCGGCCGTGGCGTGAGCCGCTTGTCCACCAGCGCGAGCACCCTCGGCACCACCTGATCCCGGCCGCGGACCCGGTCTACTGGAATGACTCGCCCGGAGGCGTCCAGTGACAGGATGGGCTTCACGTCCAGCATGCCGGCGAGCCACGCCTTGCCGCGGGACACTCGCCCGGACCGGAGCAGGTTGTCGTACCGATCCACCGTGAGCAGCATGCCGGCCTGGCCCCGCACCCTCTCCAGCTCCCGTGCGATCTCGGCGGCGCGCCACCCCGCCTCGGCGAGCTCCGCGCCACGGAGCGCCAGCATCCCCAGGCCCAGCGAAGCGGAGCGGCTGTCCACCAAGTGCACCCCGCCGATTCCCGCGGCTCTGACGGCCGCCTGGGCGGAGGCGAAGGTGCCGGACAGCGCCGCCGACAGCAGCACCGCGACGACCTCGTCGGCCTCGGCCCGGGCGTCGCGGAGCACCCGCACGAAATCCGCCGGGGTGGGTTGCGAGGTGGTGGGCAGCTCTCGCGAGGTGCGCAGGCGTTGGTAGAACTCCTCCGGCTTGAGCTCGACCCGGTCGCGGAACGTCTCCTGGCCGAAGACCACCTGCAGCGGGACCAGCGCGATGTGGTGACGGTCGAGCACGGGGTCGGGCAGGTCGGCCGAGGTGTCGGCCACGACCGCCACGGCCCGGCGCCCGGCGTGAGCCAGACGGCGGTGCTGGGCCCGCATGTCGTCGGCCTTGGTGGTCTCCACGCGTCCCCAGCGCGCCGCATAGCTAAAGACGGCCTCGGGGCTGTCGGTGTGCACATGGATCTTGAGGATGTCGCCCGCGGCCGCCACGACGACCGAGCCGCCGAAGCCGTGCATCGCGGCGCGGACCTCGTTCGCCGGCGGCAGCTGCTCCCCTCGAACCAGCACCTCGGTGCAGAATTGGAAGTCCCGCTCGGCGGCGACCTCCACATGGGCGGCGGGCACGGCGGCCGCATCCGCCATCGGCTCCGCGACGGCGAGGATCGGATCGCCTTCGATGTAGCGGACCACCCCTTCGAGCATCCGGACGAACCCCTTGCCGCCCGCGTCCACGACCCCGGCCTCCCGGAGCACCGCCATCAGCTCCGGCGTGCGGGCCAGGGCGGCCTCGCCCTCCTCGAGCAGCCGGCGCATGAACTCCGCGATGTCGGGCGAGTCGGCCGCGGCCCGTTCGGCCGCCGCGGCGGCCTCCCGCGCGACCGTCAGGATGGTGCCCTCCCGGGGATCGTCGAGGGAGGCGTACAGCCGGTCGGAGCCCGAGCGCACCGCCGCGGCCACGTCCGTCGCGGCGGCGCTGGACCGGTCGCCGAGAGACTCGCTGAAGCCGAGGAGGAAGTGCGCCAGCATCATGCCGGAGTTGCCGCGGGCTCCCAGGACCGCCGCCCGCGCCATCGTCCGGGCGGTCTCCGGAAGCGGCGCGGGGGGG
>DATABZ010000284.1:0-2759 GCA_036259315.1 Gemmatimonadales bacterium
CAGGTCGAGCCGGCGGCGTTCGGGAGATGGCCTCGCCCGGTCGGAACGGTCACCGGTAGCCGAACAGCGGCGGGAACACGAGGACCACGATCGCCGCCCAGGCGCCGTACACGGGCAGGTAGGCGGTCTGCCAGCGCTCGACGGGGGCGAACGAGGCGCGGCCCCGCAGGAAGCGGAGGTAGAGCCAGGCCGACCACCCGAGGTTGACGAGCAGCACGACGTTCATGCCGAGCGCGGCCAGCCGGTTGGGCGTGGAGCCGTACTCCGTGATGCGGGCGGCGATGGCCGCCAGCGCGACGCCGTCGGCCACGAGCGCGCTGACCACGAGCGCGACGAGCAGCAGGTCGAAGGCGTCGCGGGGGGCGTACGGGTCGCGGGCGGAGACGGAGTAGAGCAGCAGCCCCAGGACGAGCACCAGCAGCAGGTCGAAGGCGATCAGGACCTCGCGCTCGATGTCGATGCCGCGACCCGACCACGCCATGGTCGCCAGGAAGACGAGGAGCGTCGCCGCGAAGAGAGGGGTGAAGAGGCGCGTCAGCACCGGCGCCATGTTCTCGATGACGCTCTGCTTGGCCTCGACCAGCCAGGAGCCGACGATCACCCCGGCGAGCGCGCCGCAGGGCAGCAGCCACGACTCGAAGAAGGGGTCGATGTCGATCCCGATGGACTGGAAGATGATCGCCGTGAACCCCGTGAGCACCCCGCCGCCGAGCGCGATGAGCACGTAGTAGATGAACAGCTCGCCGGAGAAGCGGACGAAGTCCATGCGCGCGGCGCCGTCGCGCCAGCGTCCCCCCGCGTAGGCGACGCCCACGACCAGCCAGAGCGCGATGGGCAGGTGCAGCGCGAGGAGTCCCTCGGTATCGCTGCCCGCGGCGAACGGAAAGACGTTGGCGACCACGGCGGCGCCGGCGAACGCCAGCGCCAGCCACCCCCGGGCCACGGAGCCGACGCGGCGCTTCCAGACGAAGTAGCCCGTCAGCAGCGGAAGGACGAAGAGGCTGACGTTGCGCGCGTAGAAGCCTGCATTCTCGTCCGAGAGCCCGAGCCCGAACAGCGCCGGCGCCTTGATGGCCAGCGCCGCGGCCACGGCGAGCGCGAGCACGACGAGCATCTCGCGGCGCGCCCCGCCCCCGGCCCCGTCGGCGGCGTCGGGCGCGACGATCAGCTGCTTCCAGAGGCGCTCCGAGTGCTCGCGCGCGAACTCGTTCGCGATCGCGTCCTGCGCGCCCATCCGCTTGACCGCCACCAGGAACGCCTCGTCCGGCGACAGACCGGCATCCACGAGGGTTTCGATCTGGTCGCGCAGGTGGTCCTCCAGCTCCGCTACGTCCAGGGAGTGGATCGCCTGCCGACGACGGAGGTAGCTCCGCCACTGGTCGATCTGCTCCTCGAGCGATACAGCGTCACCTCGGGTCGGCATCGCTCAGGCTCCCTGTGGCAGCGGCGCGGCCGACGCCGGGTGGCCGGCCGGGACGGAAAGGGAGAGCGCCTGCCAGATGCCCCGCAGCGTAGCGTCCACCGCTTCCCACTGTTTGCGGTCCTCACCGAGCTGAGCCCGGCCCTGCGGCGTGATCCGGTAGTACTTGCGACGGCGGCCGGTCTCCGCGACCACCCAGCGCGCCTCCACGTGGCCGAGCCGCTCGAGCCGATGCAGGACGGGGTAGAGCATCCCGTCCGTCCACTCCATGCGCCCTCCGGACAGCTCCCGCACTCGCTGGAGGATGGCGTAGCCGTAGCTGTCCTCCTCGGCCAGGATCGCCAGGACGATCGGGGTCGAGGAGGCGGCGATCAGGTCCTTGTTGATCTCCATGTTCTCACGCGTCGCGCGGGGCCAACGAGCCCGGATCCGGGTCTACCTGGCAGCACTATACATTGTGCTGCCAGGTATGTCAACCGGCTATGTCACTCCCCGCTGCTCTGGGTGTCGTCCAGCACCGGCACCCCGCGACGCCGGCCAATCTGCCGCCACACCGCGTCCGGCTCTCCCGCTCCCACCGGTGCAGCAAGCACGTGAAGGCGTCGTGCGCCGGCCCCGCCTCCGCATCGGACTGCGAACGCCTACCTGTGTCATCAAGTTCGGTCGTTCCTCACAAGCCCCTAATCGGACAGGAAGTCATCCGTTGACACCAGACAAGCGCCAGGATATCGTGTGTTTCGCAAGTTTTTGGACATCGCGTAATCCCCAGATCAACGGCTGTACGGTCAGGCGTAGAGGTAGTTGGACCGCCTCCCCGCCTCCCCCACCTCCCCGCCTCAATCTCCGAGGCGGTGATGTAGGAGGCTGTTTCCCTCTCAGGCCGGGCCGATCAGCGAGTGTCGGGAATCACGCGAGATGGCAAGACAAGGGATCCCGTGGGGCACATGGGCCCCACGGTTTCACGGCTTAGGCGAGTTTTCTGCGAGGAAACAGGCTATGGGCGTGCTTGCTGGTCGGACATCCTCCACATCACTGTCGGTGACGGTGAGCGCGGTCCGGGCGGAGCTGCCGGCGATCGAGCCCGCGGGCCGGGGCGGGGGTCTGCCGCTGTCCTTCGCGCAGCAGCGGCTCTGGTCGCTGGAGCAGCCGGGAGGCCCCGCCCCGGGGCACCCCATCGCCTGGCGGTGCCGGCTGCGATGCGAGCTGGACCGGGAGGCGCTGCGCCGCGCGCTGGAGCGCATCGTGGCGCGCCACGATGCGCTCCGCACCACGTTCCCGGTGGTGGGCGGCGAGCCGGAGCAGCGCATCGCGCCGGTCGGGGAGAGCGGCTTCCTCCTCC
>DATABZ010000285.1:0-2515 GCA_036259315.1 Gemmatimonadales bacterium
TGTGGGTTCCCGAAATTCTGTCACCGATCCTCTCTAAACTTTGTCGTCGTCCGGGGTGCTGTTGACCTGTAACTTTCCGCCGTTCCGCAGGGGGGGATGAACCCGGGCTCGGAGGCGGAGGAGGATGCTTCGGATGATCGACCGACACGCCGTACACGCCCTGCTGAAGGCGGGGCAGCCCACGAAGGACATCGCACTGCAGATGGGCGTCAGTCCGCGCACCATCCAGCGCATCGCCAAGGAGCCGCCGGTGGAGGCAGCGGACGAAGCCGAGGCGCGCCGCCAGCGCGGCCTGGGCCGGCCGCCGGTCCCGGCGGCGGTGCGCCAGCGCCTGCGGGAGCTGCTGGGGGCCGATCCCGAGGCTCCGCCGCTGGAGGTGCTGCGCCAGCTGCGCGAGGAGGGGACCCAGTTGGGGGAGAGCACCTTCTACCGGGTCTTCCGCCTGGAGAAGGCGCAGCTGCCGGCGGAGCTGATGGTGCGCTTCGAGGGCGTGGCCGGGGAGTTCGCCCAGTTCGACTTCGGGCAGACGGAGGTGCGGCTCCTGGACGGGCGCACGCAGCGCATCCACTTCGCGGCCTACCGGCTGAAGTACTCGCGCTGGGTGTGGGTGGTGCTGGTCCCCGACGAGCGCGTGGAGTCGCTGGTGCGCGCGCTGCTGGCGGCCTTCGAGCACTCGGGCGGGGTGCCGCTGCGCGTGGTCTTCGACAACCCCAAGACGGTCGTGCTGGGGCGCGACGTCCACGGCCGTCCCATCTGGAACGAGACGCTGGCGCAGACAGCGATCGACTACGGCTTCACCATCGAGTTGTGCACGCCGCGCAGCCCCCAGCAGAAGGGCGCGGTGGAGAACCTGGTCGGCTGGGTGAAGAAGAGCTTCTTCCGAGCGCGCCGCTTCGCCGACGTGAAGCACGACCTGCCGCGGCAGCTCACCGAGTGGCTCCTCTCGGCCAACGAGGAGCGGCCCTCGCGTGCGACGGGGCAGATCCCGGCCCAGCGGCTGGCCGCCGAGCGCGAGCGCATGAAGCCGCTCTCCCTCCCCCCGTCCAAGTATGCGCTGCGCTTCCCCGTGCAGGTCGGTCCCACCGCACTGGTGGAGTTTCAGGGGATCCGCTACGCCATGCCCGCCGGGGCGTGCGGGCTGCCGGCCACGCTGCACCTCTACCCCGACCGGGTGAAGATCACCACCGCGGGAGGGCGCTTCGAGGCCACGCACCCGCGCTTCCCCCGGCAGGGCCGCACCAGCTACCTGCCGGGTCAGCGCGCCGAGCAGCTCGCCGCGGTGGCCGGCGCCCGCACGCGGCTCTACTTCATGCGCGAGCGCCTCCTGGAGCTGGGCCCCGTGGGCGAGGCCTACCTGACGGAGCTGATCCACGCCCGCCCCTTCACCTGGAAGGCCGACGTGGAGCGGCTCTTCGCCCTGCTGGAGGAACTCGGGGACGAGCGCTTCCTGCGCCTGCTGCAGCGCGCCCTCTTCCAGCGCCTCTACGGGGCGGAGTACGTGGTGCGCCTCGGCGCGGAGGTGGCCTCGTGAGTGCCCCCCACGTACAGCACGTGCAGGAGGACCTCGACGCCATGCTCAAGCGCCTCCACCTGCCCACCGTGCGCCGGCTGCACGCCGAGCTCGCCCTGCGGGCCGAGGCCGAGGGGATGAGCTACCGCACCTACCTGGAGATCCTCACTAGCGAGGAGATCGCCCACCGGGCGCAGACGCGCATCCAGCGCTCCGTGCGCAAGGCGAAGTTTCCCTTCCTGCGCAGCATCGAGGAATTCGACTTCACCTTCCAGACCAGTGTACGCCTGCAGATGCTGGGCACCCTGTTGGGACCTGAGCTGGTCAGCGAGGGCCGCTGCGCCCTGCTCTCCGGCCCGCCCGGCAGGGGCAAGACGCACCTGGCCGTGGCCATCGCCTACCGCGCCATCCAGAACGGCTTCGAGGCCCGCTTCACCAGCGCCGACGAGCTCATCGGCGAGCTCTCCCACGCCGCGCGAGTGGGCCGCCTGGAGGAGGCACTCGAACCCTACGTGCATCCGCACGTGCTGGTCATCGACGAACTCGGCTACCAGAGCTACGCCGCCGATGCCGCCAACGTGCTCTTCCGCGTCGTCAGCCTGCGCCACCTGCGCAGGCGCCCCATCGTGGTCACCACCAACAAGCCCCTGGCGGCACTCGGTCAGGTGCTCCATGATGCAGATCTGGCCGAGGCCATCCTCGACCGGCTCCTGGAGCGCGGCACGCACTTCGTGCTCCGGGGCCGCTCCTACCGCACCCGCCACCATCCCGAGGAGGTGATCTCGTCCGCCGAAGACGCCGCGTAGTCTTGTCCCGGGGCGACAAAGTTTTGAGAGAAACCGCGACAAACTTCAGAGAACCCACAGACGTGCCGCCAGCGAGGCTGCGGCATGCTCGACTACATGACGCGCGCCGTGGTGGCCCACCGCTCTGGTCTACCTACACCCCTCCTGCTGGCACCCCGCTGAACGCTTACCCCATCAGAATCGACGTGGAATGTACCGT
>DATABZ010000286.1:0-4171 GCA_036259315.1 Gemmatimonadales bacterium
GGGAACCTGCTCCCGGTGCCCTGGATCGAGCCGGAGGACGTCGCCGCCGCGGTGCTCTTCCTCGCCTCGGACCGGGCGCGCTACGTCACCGGCGCGCCGCTGATCCTCGACGCCGGACTGCTGACCCGCTGACGACCGCCGGCGCGGCCTCTCCGGATCCGGCGCTCCGCGAGCCGCCGCGCCCCGACCAGGCGCTTCCCAGGGCCATCGGCCGGCTCGCCCTCACCGGGCTGGTCCTCAACTCGGTCATCGGCAGCAGTGTCTTCGGCCTCCCCGCCGTCATCGCCGTGCAGCTGGGATCCGCGAGCCCATGGGCCTGGGCCGCCGCGGCCCTCGGCATGGCGCTGGTGGTGGCCTCGTTCGCCGAGATCGCCAGCCGGCTCAACCGTGCGGGCGGCACCTACCTCTACGCCAGGGTGGCGTTCGGTCGTCTGGCCGGCATCGAGATGGCCTGGCTCACGTACCTGGTGCGTCTCACCGCCGCGGCGACCAACGCGAACCTCTTCATCATCTACCTCGCCGAGTTCTGGCCCGCCGCGACCAGGCCGGTCGAGTCGCGCGTGCTGCTCGCGCTCGTGCTCCTGCCGCTGGCGACGGCCAACTACCGCGGCGTCCGGGGTGGCGTCGGCACCAGCAACGTCTTCGCCGTGGCGAAGCTCGCCCCGCTCGCCGTATTCGTGGTCGCCGGGCTGTTCGTCATGGCGACCGAGGGCGGGGCGACGGTACCGGCGCGGGAGACGGCGGCGGATGCCGGGACCTGGCTGGAGGCGATTCTCCTCCTGGTGTTCGCCTATGGCGGCTTCGAGTCGGCGCTGCTGCCGCTCGGCGAGGCCAAGAATCCCCGGCGTGATGCGCCGGTGGCGCTGTTCACCGCACTGGGCCTCTGCGCGCTGCTCTACACGCTGGTGCAGCTGGTCGTGCTCGCGATGGTGGCGGATCCCGCCTCGACCGACCGGCCGCTCGCCACCGCCGCGCACGCCTTTCTCGGCCCCCTGGGCGGGTGGCTCATGGCCGCCGGCGCGCTGGTCTCGGTCTACGGCTATCTCGCCGCCTCGATGGTCAACGTCCCCCGTCTCACCTACGCCGTGGCCGCCGAGGGCGACCTGCCGCCTCGGCTCGCGATGGTCCACCCGAAGTTCCGCACGCCACACGTGTCCATCGTGGTATTCGCAGGCGCCGTCTGGGCTCTCGCCGCCGCCGGCAGCTTTCTGCAGAACCTGTCGCTCTCCGCCGTTTCGCGGCTCCTGACCTACGGCATGGTGTGCGTCGCACTGGTCGTGCTGAGAAAGCGAGAGCGCGAGAGGGGCGACGTGGAGCCCGCTTGGTTCCGCGTCCCGGCGGGGCCGCTGGTGGCAGCGCTCGGGCTCGGGTTCACCGTGGCCCTGGCCTCCATGATGAAGCGGACGGAGCTTGCGGTACTGGCCGGCACGCTGGTCTGCGGGCTGCTGCACTGGCGGTTGATCAGAGGAAAGACCTACTCCACCATCACTTGAGGCGGGCGGCCCGATGCCGTCAGCGCGCCGACGCCTCCGGCGCAGGCACGACCAGGTTCAGTGCCCCACGCTCCAGCCGATACTCGAGTGGCGTCCGCTGCCGCCTGATCTCCCCGTCCATCGCCACTTTCACCACCGCCCTCGGCAGATCGAGCCTGAGCCGCTGCACCAGCGCGCTGTCCAGCCCGAGCGGCCTGGCTTCCACCGCGAGCCCGCGGCCCGTGCGCGCGTACGCGCGGGCGAACCGTCTCGCCTGACGCCGCCCGCGCGGCACCACGACGTGGAGCGTGCCGCCCGGGCCTCCGGCGAGTCGCCCCAAGCCGGGTGGCGCCAGCACGCGCTCGCCGACGCCGACGAACACGAGGGGCGCCTGGTAGACGCGGGTCTCCCCTTCGCCCTCGACCGTTACGCGGATGTTCCGCAGCATGCGGAGGATCCGCACCCCGGCGGCCAGGCTCGCGATCCAGTAGCCGAGATGGCGCTCCAGGCGATCCCGAGTCTCCACGAATCGCACGTACACACCCACGGAACTGGTGCTGAGGAAGAGCTGGTCGTTCAGGTAACCCACGTCCACCGGCAGAATCCGGCCGTGCTCCGCCACCTGGAGGGCCTCGCCGGGGTCGAGCGGGATGCGGTGATCGCGCGCGAAGTGGTTGAGCGTGCCGCCGGGGAGAATCGCGAGTGCGGTGGAGGTGCCGGCCAGGACCGCCGCCGCCGAGGCGATCGTCCCGTCGCCTCCCGCGACCACCACTTTCGGTACGCCGGCCTGCACGGCCTGGCGCAGCGCAACCGGGTAGCGCTCCGGCTCGATGACCCGGACGGCGAACCCGGGATGCCGCTCCAGCGCCTCCATTGCCGCCTTCGCCGTTCCGCTCCGGGCGTTCACGTAGGCGGGTATGACCCCGGCGCCAGCCCCCTGCCGAACCTCTGGCCGAGCTCCCATGCGTCCCGTCACTGCTGGAGGTGGACCGTCACTTGTGGAAGTAGACCGAACATGCGGGCCTCCGACATCCACGGGAGTGAGCCAAGTCACGCCGGTGCGAAGGCGGAGAGTTGCCGGCCCGCCAGGCCCCTCATACCCTTCGCACACACCGATGTCCGCCCACGCCACCTCCCGCGAGCGCATCCCCACGGTCATCGTGGGCAATCACGACGACCTCGGCCGCCTCGTCGCGGCCCGCATCGCCGAGCTGGTTCGCGCTCGGGCAGAGGCAGGCAGGCCCGCCGTGCTGGGCCTCGCGACCGGCTCCACCCCGATCGGCATCTATCGCGAGCTCGTCCGGCTGCACCGGGAGGAGGGGCTCAGCTTCGCCCACGTCATCACCTTCAACCTGGACGAGTACTACCCCATGGATCCGGGGAGCCTGCACTCCTACCACCGGTTCATGTGGGAGAACCTGTTCTCCGAGCTCGACATTCCCGCCGAGAACGTGCACATCCCCCGGGGCGACGTGCCCCGGGAGCGGGTGGACACGGAGTGCCGGCGCTACGAGGAGGCGATCCGGGCCGCCGGCGGGATCGACCTCCAGCTCCTCGGCATCGGCCGCACCGGGCACATCGGCTTCAACGAGCCGGGCTCGGGCCTCGAGAGCCGGACCCGGCTCATCACGCTCGACCTGGTCACCCGCAAGGATGCGGCGGCGGACTTCTTCGGCGAGGACAACGTGCCGCGCGAGGCGGTCACCATGGGGGTGGGCACGATCCTGGAGGCGCGCGAGATCATCATTCTCGCGACCGGCGAGCACAAGGCCCACATCGTGCGCCGCGCCGTCGAAGGCGAGGTGGACCACGAGGTCGCCGCGACCTTTCTCCAGCAGCACGGCGCGACGACGTTCTATCTGGACACCGCCGCGGCCGCCTATCTCACCCGGATCGCCACCCCGTGGCTGCTGGGACCGGTGGAGTGGACCACGCCGCTCACGGTGAGTGCCGTGACCTGGCTTTCCCGCCAGACCAAGAAGGCCATTCTCAAGCTGACCCAGCGCGACTACGCGGAGCACCAGCTCTCGTCGCTCGTGGCGGCGCACGGGAGCCCTGGTGTGCTGAACGGGCTGGTCTTCAACGCGCTCGGCGCGAAGATCCGGGGGCGGTCGAAGCTGCCGCGCGGGCAGCGGATCATCTGCTTCTCGCCCCACCCCGACGACGATGTGATCTCGATGGGAGGCATTCTCCGGAAGCTGGTCGAGAACGAGAACGCGATCACCGTGGCCTACATGACCAGCGGCAACCTGGCCGTGTTCGACCACGACGTCCGGCGTCACCTGGACTTCCTATCCCGGGTTGCCGGAGAGCGCGGGCTCGCCGAAGGGGCCGTCACCCGGATGGTGCACCGGATGGAGGAGTTCCTCGCCGCCAAGCGTCCAGGGGACGTGGACACCGAGGAGGTGCGGGACATCAAGCGGATGATCCGCGAGTCCGAGGCCGTGGCCGGGCTCCGGACTCTGGGGCTGGAGGAGGGCGCGGCCCGGTTCCTCGACCTGCCCTTCTACCAGACCGGCAAGGTGCGCAAGGACCCCATCGGTCCGGCCGACGTCGCGATCGTGCGCGAGCTGCTCGACGCGGTCGGGCCCGACCTGATCTTCGTCGCAGGCGACCTGTCCGATCCGCACGGCACCCATCGGATGTGCAAGGAGGCGATCGACCGCGCGCTCGAGGAGAGCGCCGCGGCGGGAATTCCG
>DATABZ010000287.1:0-10200 GCA_036259315.1 Gemmatimonadales bacterium
TGGCGCTGCCGGTCAGCGCCACCGCCGGTGGACGACCGAGGCGGTATCGCGCCGCGAGCAGGCCGCGGTAGCTCGGCCGGAAATCATGACCCCATTCCGCGATGCAGTGAGCCTCGTCGATGGCAAGGAGCGCGGGGCGGATGCCGGCGGCGCGCAGCTCGGGGGCGAACCGCTCGAGCCGCTCGGGTGAGAGGTAGAGCAGGCGCAGGCGGCCGTCCAGCACTCCTCGACGCACCACCTCCTGCTCATCGGCGGTCAGCCCGCTGGTGAGACACGCCGCGGGGATGCCCCGTCCCAGCGCGGCCGCCACCTGGTCCTGCATCAGTGAGATGAGCGGGCTCACCACCACCGTCAACCCGCCGAGGGCCACCGCGGGCACCTGGAAGCAGACCGACTTGCCGGCGCCGGTGGGCAGCACGGCCAGCGTATCGACCCCAGAGAGGATGGACTGCACGACCGGCGCCTGCGCTGGTCGGAAGTCGGCGTACCCGAAGTGCCGCTGGAGCAGGAGGCGGGCTTCCTCCATCGTAGGGCGCATGCCGCACGATGGCCCGGAAAATGGAACAGTGCGGACCCTTGACGCGCGCTCCGGATCGGATCCGCTCGCGACGCCGGACAGGGGCGCAAAGAAAGAGCGGCGCACCGTTCGGTACGCCGCTCGGCTGCCTAAACTCTTGCGGGGCTCAGCTGCCGCCGCCGCCGAGTCGCACACCAACGGTGATCGGGATGAAGTTCGTGCTCTCGTCTTCGGTGAAGACGTTGTGGAACCGGCCCTCGACGAAGAGGCCGACTGCGCCGGCTCGGAAGTCGAACCCGGCGCCGGCGTTGATGCCGAAATCCGTCTCCGAGCCGACGCCATCGGGCACGTCGTCGCCGGTCAGCTTCATGTTGTAGAGGCCGACACCGCCGATGAGATACGGATGAAAGGTGCTCTCCTCCGCAGTCGTGAACGTGTACACCGCGTTGGCCGTGCCCTGAATGATCTGGAAATCGGCATCGACCTCACCAAACACGGGATCGTCATCGACGCCCAGGCGTTGGTACATCCCGTCCACCTGGATCCCGACCGGGGAGCCGGTCGGCACGAAGGATACCGCGGCCAAGCCGTGGAACCCCGTCCCGGCCGCGTCACCGAAGTCGCCAAGCGGCAGCGTCACGCCACCGCCAAGCGAGAAGCTCGCCTGGGCGGCCGCCGGCGCCGCACCCGCGGTAGCCATGAGAACCGCGCCCAGCACCACACTCTTGATCGCGCGCATAACCTCTCCTGTCACTCGTGTGTGTTCGGTACGTGGTCCTGCGTTGCGACGGGAAACTAGCGCAGCGCCTCACCCGCTCGTGTGATCCGTGTCACAGTCCCTGGTCGTCGCCCCCGGGCCGACCGCGGCGACCCAGCAGCCGCAACAGCAGCGAGGCGGCGAGGAGGGCGATCGCGCCCCAGACGATCCGCCGGTCGTCCAGCATGATCGCGATGACGGCGACCAACATGCCGCCCAGCGACAGCGCGAGTCTCACCCGGCCGAGATTCATGTGCGGCTCAGGAACCGGCCGATCGCATCGCGGAAGTCCGGCGTCTGCCGGGCCACCGCGTTGACGCGAGCGCCCAGGGCTATGCCCTGGTCGAACGAGAGGCCGTCGAGCTGATGGAAGAGCTGCTTGGTGAGCGCGACCGCGGACGGAGGAGCGGACGCGAGCGAGCGGGCGAGCTCGCCGGCCTCGCGCTCCAGCGCATCGTCGGGGACAATGCGCGAGACCAGGCCCGCCGCTCGGGCATCCTCGGCGCGCAGCAATCGCCCGGTGAGCACGAGATCGAGGGCCGTCTTCTCCCCGGCGAGCCGGCGCAGCATGGTCATGACCATGGCGGGCACGAAGCCCCGGACGACTTCGGGATAACCGACCTGCGCGCTTTCGCCCGCGAGGACGACGTCGCACGCGGTCGCGAGTCCGGCTCCGCCGGCGAGCGCGCGCCCATGGACGACGGCCACCACCGGCTTGGGAAGCGCGCGCATTCGGCCGAACAGCGCGCCGAGCCTGAGTGCCGCCGCTTCGTTCACCTCGGAGGTGGCGTCCGCCGAGGCGAGCAGCTCCTCGAGATCGGCCCCGGCGCAGAAGTCCTTCCCCGCCGCGGTCAGGAGGACCACCCGGACGTCCGGGTCGAGGTCCGCCGCCTCCAGCGCCGCGTGCAAGGCCTCCACCAGCGCGCCATTCAGCGCGTTCCGCTTCTCGGGACGGTTCAGGGTGAGGGTGAGCACACCTCCTACATGCCTGGTCTCGAGGACTCTGGGAGGACCGGTCATGCTCTCGCGACCCGGCGGGCGATCGCGGGCGGCACCGGGACCTCCATGCGGAGGAGCGCCGTGGAGTACACCTTGCCCTGTGCGTCGGTCTTGAGCGAGATGGTGCCGCCGCCGTCCAGAGCGTCATGCAGCAGGAAGTTGAGGGCGGCGAGATTGGGGAGCTCGAACCGCTCCACACCGCTCACCATGCCCTTGAAGTGCCGCGCCACTCGCGCGGTCGTCACCTCGCGCACCAGGATCGGATAAAGGTCCGGCTCCAGCGCGATGAGCCCGACGTTGGCGGTGTTCCCCTTGTCGCCCGAGCGCGCGTGGGCGAGCCAGCGGAGCTGGACCATGCGGCGCCCGCGCGTGGAGCCCCGCGGGCGCTTTGCAGACTTCGGGGACCGCGTGGTCGGCATGGAGTACCTCCTCAAGCCTGCAGAATCTCCACCTTCACGTGCCGCTCGATCTCCTCTCGATCGATCAGTGCCGGCCAGTACGCCACGACCTCCTCGACCGCCGGGCGTCCGCCCGCGAACCCCGTGACGCTGGGCGGCCCCGTCAGCACCAGCGGCGCCAGCTCGCGAGTGAAACGCTCGACCGGCGCCTTCTCCCGCGCTCGCACCCCCACCCTCAGCTGCACCTCCGGTGCATCGGGGTCCGGCGCTCCGCTCAGCCGGCCGTGGGTCGCGTCGACCCCGACAAATTCGGTGAGGATCTGCTCGAACTCCAGACCGAGATCGCCGAGCCGCTGTCGGAGGATACGATCCGCCGCGCGCGCCTTGTCGTACGCCTCGGGCCAGGCGTAGACCAGGGTGCCCACCGCCTTGTACCCGTAGAAGTAGGCGATCGACACCTTCAGCATCGGCGTGCGCGGCCCGCCCCTGATGCCCGTGACCCGCACGCGGTCGCGCCCGGCCTGCCGCAGCCGGATGGTGGTGAAGTCCGCCACTCCGTCGGGGGTGATGTAGCTCCGCGGATCTCCCATCTCGTAGACCAGCTGCTCGGTGACCGATGCGACCGACACGACGCCGCCCGTGCCGGGGTGCTTGGTGATCACGAAGCTGCCGTCGGGCGAGGCCTCGACGATCGGGAATCCCGGGTCGGCCAGGCCCTTAACCGACCGCCAACCCTTGAGGAGGTTCCCACCCGAGGCCTGGGCCCCGCACTCGATGATGTGCCCGGCGACGGTGCCGGCAGCCACCTTGTCCCAGTCGTCCGGTGACCAGCCGAACTCGTGAAAGATGGGACCCAGCGTCAGTCCGGTGTCGGTCACGCGGCCGGTGACGACCACGTCCGCGCCGCCGCGCAGCGCGTCGACGATCGGCGCCATGCCGAGATAGGCGTTGGCCGACAGCACGCGGTCGCGGATCTCGGCCAGCGGACGGCCCGTCTCCATGTCCGCCAGGGCATGTCCCCGCTCGATCAGCTCATCGAGCCGGTCCAGGATGTCGTCGCCGGTGACCAGTCCCATCCGGACCCTGCCGCCCAGGCCGAGCTTCCGGGCCGCCTCGAGCACCGCCTCGGCGCAGCCACGGGGATTGACCCCGCCCGCGTTGGAGGTCACCCGAATGCCGTGCTCCACGATGTCCGGGAGGATCCGCTCCATCAGCGGCACGAAGTCGCGGGCGTACCCCGCCCGCGGGTCGCGCGACTTCTGCTTCTGCATGATGGACATCGTCACCTCGGCGAGGTAGTCCATCATGAGGTAGTCGATCGGTCCACCGCGCACCTGGCGGACCGGCGCCTCCAGCCAGTCGCCCCAGAATCCCTGCCCGGCGGCGATGCGTACGATCCGGTCGCTCATTGCCCGGTCCCTTCCGCGAAGCCGCTCTCCCTGGTCCACACCCGGTCGCCCTGGCGCACGAGAACCACGCCGAGCGGGGCGAACCCGGCGGGCAACGGCCAGGGCGAGGGCGGCAGCCGAAACCGCGACGACCCGCTGCTCCGCGCGGCGAGGGTCAGCTCCCCACTCGCGTCGAGCGGGTCGGCAGTGACGGCGGAATCGCCGTACAGCCGGATGGTGGTCGTGACGCTCCATTCCCGCTCGTCTCCCGCCTCGGCAAAGCCGGGATAGAGCGTGAGCATCGCATCGGTCCCGCCGTGTCCCGACGGCAGCACGGTGCTGAGCCGCCCGAACGCGTACTCCATCGGATCCTGCGCGACCTGGCGACCGAGGGAGTCGAGCACCGTCACGCCGAAATCGGTGAAACGGGTCCACTGCGCGGGATCCATCCGGACGTCCACCTCGAGGCCCACGGCCCACGCGGGAATAGTGAACGGCACCCGCTGGATCGCGGAACCGCTCGCATAGACCGTGTCGACCCGCTGCGCGCCGCGCAGGCGAAGCTCGACGACGGCGCCGACCTCCCCGGCCGTCAGGTTCCGCAGCTCCGCCACGGCGACCTCGCGTTCGCCGTGCGCGTGCACCGTGACGGGGGCGTGCGCGACCGCGACGGTCACCGCGAGGCGTCCGCTGGGCGCGGGGATCGCCACGGCCTGGTACGCACCAGGGACGACGTCCCGCGCATCCACCCGGTAGACCGCCTGCTGCTCGCCCGAGCCGAGTGGCCGGGCCCGGTTCTCGCGGAACGGGGCACCGCCGGGCTCGTGCAGGTAGGCGATCCCCTGCTGCCCTGCGAGCGTCGCGACGCGAAGCTCGAACGGTCGCGCGCTGTCGGCGCGGAAGAAGGACCGGAGCGCCCCGCCAGCTTCGACCGGCACGTCACGCCGGAGCAGGACGACGCTGTCGGCGACCGCCGCCGGGCGCAGGATCGTGCTCACCAGCCGAAAGGCCGGGCCGGCGAGGGTGTCGGACGGCCACGCCGAGACCACAGCCGTGTAGGCGCCGGGCCGGGCGAGGTCGTTCGCGGTGTACCGAAGCTCGAGCCTCGTGAGCGGAGCGGTAAGCGTGACGCTCTTCGGCGCCGTGAGCCATGGGACGTCGCTGCGAAGGATGTAGGTCGCGGACGGCGCGTCGGCGGGACGGCTGATCTCGAACGCGAGACTGCCGCGCATCTCGCCGGGCTCGTCGGCCACCACCCAGGCGGCCGTGGTGCGCTCACCCGCCTCGCGCACCTCGATCGCCGGCGCCCTGCCTCCGCCGGCCAGCCAGTCGTATGCGGCCCCCACGTCGGGCAGCCCCCGCCCCTCGTCCAGGTAGTCGCCGTATCGTGCGGGCCGTGCCGTCACCATGAGCGCCTGCCGGATGCTGCGCGCGTCCACGGCCCGCCGCTCCTGCGTCATCGCGGAGAGCAGGAGCGCCGTGAGCCCGGCGACGTGCGGCGCGGCCATGCTGGTGCCCTGCTTCACCTCGTCACCCGCATTCCACAGAGGCACGCTGCTGTAGGCCACGGCGGGCGCGACGATATCGGGCTTGGCCAGCTCGCCGCCACGGGCACTGAAGTCCGCCATGATATCCGCGGCGACCTCACCCTGATCCGGTGGCAGGAACGCGGCCGGTATGGTGCCGCCCACCGAGATCGCGCGCGTGGCGGAGCCGGGAAACCCGATCGTCGAAAGGCCCGGGCCGTCGTTCCCCGCGCTCACAACGAGCGGGAGCTCGGGATGCCGGGCGAGCACCGAATCGATCAGCCGGTCGATGCGGGCGGCGCCTTCCCGCTCGTTGCCGACGCCGAAACTGAGATTGATGACGAGCGGCCGGCGGCGTTCCGCGGCGAACCGGACGGCATGGTCCACCGCCGCGAGGATGGATCCGCGGCCGGAGACGCTGCCATTCGCGCGGTTGGAGATCTTGAGGGCGAGCAGCTGCGCGCCGGGGGCCACCCCGTCGAACCCGCTCACGCCGTACAGGTCGTTCGCGGCGGCGATGCCGGCCACGTGCGTGCCGTGTGCGTCCAGCGCGAAGACCAGCTCCAGCGCCGGCCGGCCGTCCCGCTCGACGAGGTTGGGCGCCAGGTTGACCCGGGGCGCGCGCCCGCGAGGCGCCCAGCCGAAGGTCTCGCGGCTCACGAGATAATCGCGCACCGGTCGCTCGCCGGCGAGCGAGCCGTCCCCGTCGGTGTCCGCGAGGACGGCCCAGCCGTCGGTGGCTCGCACGACGACAAGCGCCAGGGAATCGGCCGCGTCCCCGTCGCCGTTGAGGTCGGAGGAGGGCAGCGCGCCGAGGGCCGGCTCGGGGAGCACGCCGCCGAAGTACGGTCCCGCGGTGCCGAGCGCCACCACTCTGCCGAAACCGCCGAGCGCCCGCCCGGCAATGACGGCCGTGTCTCCGCGGGGGGTGAGCGCTGTGAGCGGCACCTCTCCCTCTCCGGAGAAATCGCGTACGTCCAGCACTTTCGGCTCGCCGGTGGAGGTGGTGCGAAGGCCGGGCACCCCGGGGTCCACTCCGGTATCGAGAATGGCGATGAGTACGCCACGCCCGTCGTAGGTGGGATGCGCCCGGACGAAGCGGTCCGCCCCCGTGCTCGAGCGCGGCATCCAGCCGTGCGCGTGCGCGACCTCGGGCGGGGCCAGCCGCTCCACCGGCTCCTCCCGCGGGGGAACGCGCACGGCCGGCCGCTGGGTCGCCGCGGGATCGATCTGTGGCCGGGGTGTCGTGGCCGGCGGGTCGCTCGACGACGGCGCGCAGGCCAGCACGAGGAGCGCGGCCAACCTCGCGGTGCGTCGCATCGTGACTACCGGGCGGGGACCGCGTCGAGCGGCGGGAGCACGAAAGGCCCGAGGTGGGGCCCAGCGTAGTTGGCGCAGACCCGGAGCGCGAAGGCGAGCGTGTCGCGGGTGTCTTCCGGGGTGACGATCGCATCCACGTGCCCCCGCGCGGCCGCGTGGCGGGCGTCGAGCTGGGCCTCGTAGTCCGCGCGCATGGACTCGATCGAGCGCTGGACATCGGGGGCGAGCTCCCGCTTTTCCCGCTGTGCCCGCTCGATCTCGGGCCCGTGGACCGCCATGACCGCCGACTCCCCCTCCATCACCCCCATTCGGCCGGTGGGCCAGGAGAGAATGAAGTCCGGATCGAAGCCCTGGCCCGCCATCGCATAGTACCCCGCGCCCGAGGCGTGGTTCACCGTCAGCACGAGCTTGGGCACGACCGCCGTGGCCATCGCCTCCACGAAGCGCGCGCCGGCTCGGATGATGCCGGACTGCTCGGCCTCGGGACCGACCATGAATCCGCTCACGTCCTGGATGAACAGGAGCGGGAGCCGCTCGCGGCTCGCGGTCTCGATGAAGTAGGCGACCTTTTCGGCGCTGCCGGTGTAGAGAATGCCCCCGAAGCGCGGCCGCTCGCCCGGCTGGCCCTTGATGACCCCGCGTTGATTGGCGATGACCGCGATGGGCCAGCCGCCGATGTGCGCGTGCCCGCAGATCATCTCCTTCGCGAGGTCCGGCTGGAACTCGTCCAGCGCGCCGGCGTCGAGCAGGCAGTCGAGCACATGGCGCATGTCGTAGGAGAGCCGGTGGTCGTGCGGCAGGATGTCGTAGAGCTCGGTGACGGCTCGGGCCGGAGGACGGGCGGCGGTCATCCGATGGCTCATCCCATCCGTCCGCGGCAGGCGACCCACGTACTCGCGGACTCGCCTGAGACACTCCCGATCGTCCGCCGCGCGGTAGTGGGCGACCGCACTCACCACGGTGTGGGTGCGTGCGCCGCCGAGCGATTCGGCATCGATCGTCTGACCGGTGGCGCCCTTCACCAGATTGGGGCCGCCGAGCCCCATGAAGCTCGTCCCCTCCACCATGAAGATCACGTCGGAGAGCGCGGGGAGGTACGCGCCGCCCGCCACGCAGCTGCCCATGACCGCGCTGATCTGGGGCACGTGGAGGTAGCGGCGCATGATCGAGTTGTAGTAGAAGATGCGGGCCGCGCCGTACTGGCCCGGGAACACACCGCCCTGATAGGGCAGGTTCACGCCCGCGCTGTCCACCAGATAGACGATGGGCACCCGCTGCCGCATCGCCACCTCCTGGGCGCGCAGGATCTTCCGAATCGTCTCCGGCCACCAGGAGCCCGCCTTCACCGTGGCGTCGTTCGCCACTACCACGGCTTCCCTTCCCTCGATCACGCCGACCCCGGTGATGACACCGGCACCCGGCGCCTGGCCGTCGTACTGGTCGTGCGCGATAAGCAGACCGAGCTCCAGCCAGGGCGTCCCGGGATCGAGCAGCCCCTCGACCCGCTCCCGCGGTGAGAGCTTGCCCTGCTGGTGCATCCTGGCCACGCGGTCGGCGCCACCGCCCGCGCGAAGCCTGGCGGCCAGGAGCCGGAACTCCTCGCTCAACTGGCGGAGCCGGCTCGCCTTGGCCTGGGGGGATGCGGTCACGGAACTCGCCTCACCGCTCGAGGTGCTCGACCGCCCATGCCTCGATGTACTCGATCAGCTCGGAGGTGGGGGTGCCGGGCCCGAAAAGGCGGCCGATTCCCTGCCGCTGCAGGGCCCCCACGTCCTCCGCCGGGATGATTCCGCCGCCGGTCACCAGGATGTCGGGCCTTCCGGCCTCGACCAGCAGTCGGCGCACACGAGGGAAGAGCGTCATGTGCGCACCCGACAGGATCGAGAGGCCCACCACGTCCACGTCTTCCTGGACGGCGGCGGTGGCGATCATCTCGGGCGTCTGGTGAAGCCCGGTGTACACCACCTCCATCCCGGCGTCCCGGAGGGCGGCGGCCACGACCTTGGCACCCCGATCGTGCCCGTCGAGACCGGGCTTGGCGACCAGCACGCGGATGGGCCGGGGGAGCGCGCGTCGGGCGGCGGGCATCGTCAGGGGCGTCCTCCGGTCAACAGTTCGTCGGCCAGCGCGACGAGGGATTCGATCCGCCGACACTCGGGTCCGGGCGCCGCGGCGTCGGGCACGAGGAGAATCGCGTCGATCCCGGCGGCCCTGGCACCCACCACGTCCACCTCGTACAGGTCTCCCACGTAGAGCGCCTCCGCCGGTTCGACGCCGAGGGCGCTGAGCGCGGCACGGAAGATAGCCGGATCCGGCTTCTCCACACCTACCAGGGCGGAGTCGAGCACCACGTCGAACCGGTCGCGGATTCCGGCCGCCGTGAGCGCCTCCTCCACTCTCCCATCGCTGTTCGACACGACACCGAGCCGGAGGCCCGCGCCGCGTAAGCGGTCCAGCGCTTCGCGGGTGCCGGGGGCCGTGCGGCACCAGAGGTGCCACTCCTCGTGAAGCCGCTGGAGGGTGCGGGCCACCTCGTCCATCCGTTCCCGGGGGACGCCGGCCCCGGTGAAGAGCGCCTCGAGGTAGACCCGCGCCCGCTCACGATCGGTGCGCCCGGCGGCCAGGCCACCGGCGCCCTCGACCGCCCGGGTCGCGGCGTCCCTCGACCGGTCCAGCGCGGCCCCGGTGATCGGCATGCCGAGCGCGGCGCCGACCGCCGAGGCCATGCGCTCGTGATCGAGAAAGAGGAGCGTATTGCCGGCGTCGAAGAGGACGGCTCTCAGCGACGCCGGCGAGCGAGGGGAGGCGCTCAGCGGAAGCGCAGCAGGCCGGCGAGCCCCTCGATCGCGTCGCGCGCCTCGGGCTCGTACACCACGTTGACGTCCACGCCCTGGCGGAGCGCCTCCTCGATGGCGTCGTCCACCACGTCGAGCACCGGGATCGGCTCGCCTTCGACGCGGCAGTCGCGCTCGTTGAGGGCCAGGCGGCCCGTCTCCGCGCAGCGGAAGCCGGGCTCCCCCGCGTCCGCATGCACCAGGAGGGCACGGACCTGGCCGCGCGAAAGCGCCCGGAGGGTCGGCGTCATTCCATTCACCGACCACCCGCTCCCCAGCGCCTCCTGCATCTCGCGCACGAGCGCCCGCTCGGCGTCGCGCTCCCACACCTCGCGCACGGCGAGCGTCGCCTCGTGCACCCGCGCGGGCGTCGCCTCCTTCGGGTTGAGCCGCGCGGTGCCGAGCACGCGCTCCACGAGATAGTTGTGGAGGAAAGGCTCCACCGCGGCGGCATCCGCGCC
>DATABZ010000288.1:0-19011 GCA_036259315.1 Gemmatimonadales bacterium
GGCGATCCAGTCGCGCGGCTCCAGCATCGCGAGCAGCTCGGCCTCGAAGGAGCCGGGCTCGTAGGTCGGCGAGTACTCCCAGGCCGCCAGCGGCGGCAGGCTCATCAGCACGCTCTCGATCCTGGCGTTGGTCTGGAGCCCGAAGAGCGTGCCGCGGTCGTGCACCAGGTTGAACTCGACGTACCGCCCCCGCCGAGCGAGCTGGAATCGGCGCTCGCGCTCCCCGTAGGGCTCGTCGCGCCGCCGCCGGACGATGGGTCCGTACGCGGCCGGCAGGGCGCGCCCGACGTCCACCAGGAAGTCGAGCAGCCGCCGGGCGTCGAGCCCGCTGTCTCCCGGCCGGAGATGGTCGAAGAAAATCCCGCCGACACCCCGCCGCTCCTCACCCCGGTGCAGGTTGACGAAATAGTTGTCGCACCAGGTCTTGAACCGGGAATAGAAGGAGGGGTGATGCCGGTCGGCCATCGCCTTGAGCGCTCGGTGGAAGTGGGTCGCGTCCTCCGCGTACGGGTAAGTCGGGGTGAGGTCGGTTCCGCCCCCGAACCAGGCATCCGCCACCGCGCCGTCGGGCGTCGCGATCTCGAAGTAGCGCACGTTGAGGTGGACGGTCGGCACCTTGGGGCTGCGCGGATGGGCCACGATGCTCACCCCGGCCACGAAGAACGCGGACTCCCCTTCGCTCGCGGCCTGTGCGCCCACCCGCCGGGCGAGCTGCGCCGGCATGACGCCCTCGACGACCGAGCGGTTGACGCCGCACTTCTCGAACACCGCGCCGCCCGCGAGCACGCGCGACACGCCGCCGCCCCCGCCGGGACGCTGCCACACGTCCTCGCGGAACGGCCGCCCGTCGTCCGCCTCGCTGAAGAACCGGGTGGCGTCGTCGTGCAGCGACTCGATGGTCGCTGCGATCTCGGCGCGGGTGAGGACAGCGCTCATGGCGACCTCCACTCCTTCACTGCGTCCACGAACGCGGCGGCATGCGCCACCGGGACATCCGGCAGAATGCCATGGCCGAGGTTCGCCACATGGCCGGTGCCTCCGAAGGCGGCGAGCATCGCGTGGGTGCGCTCCCGAATCTCGGCGGGCTTGGCGTAGAGCCAGGTGGGATCCAGGTTGCCCTGCAGCGCGACGTCCGACCCTGCAAGCCGCCGGCGCGCCTCACCGGCATCGGTCTGCCAGTCCACGCCGATCACATCCGCACCGGTGGCCCTTGCGATCTCTTCCAGCGCCCAGCCCGCCCCCGGCGCGAAGGCGATGACCGGCGCCCCACCCTCCCGTGCGAGGCGCACCGACTCCGCGAGGTAGGGCAATGCGAACTCCCGGAAGTCGCGCGGACCCAGCGCGGCGGCCCACGAATCGAAGAGCTGCAGCGCCTGCGCGCCGGCCTGGAGCTGCGCCGCCAGGAAGCGGCCGACCGTACCGGCCAGCCGCTCCAGCAGCGCGTGCGCGCTGCGCGGCTCCTCCGCCAGGAAGCGCTTCGCCCTGCTGAACGTGCGAGTGCCGGATCCCTCCACCATATAGCTCATCAGGGTCCACGGGGCCCCCGCGAACCCGATCAGCGGAACGCGCCCGTTCAGCTCGGCGCGCGCGAGCCGGATCGCATCGAGCACGTAACCCAGCTCGTCCTCGACGCTCACCTCGCGCAGCCTGCCGAGGTCGCGCGGAGCGGTCACGGGATCGTGGAAGCGAGGGCCGGTGCCCTCCTCCACCGTGAGGGACAGGCCCATGGCCTGGGGTACGACCAGGATGTCGCTGAAGATGATCGCGGCGTCCACGCCGAGGATGTCCACGGGCTGGAGCGTCACCTCCGTGGCCAGCTCCGGGGTCCGCACCATCGTCAGGAAATCGGCGCGCGCGCGGACCGCGCGGTATTCGGGGAGATAGCGGCCGGCCTGGCGCATCATCCACACCGGTGGCCGCTCCACGGCTTCACGCCGGCAGGCCCGCAGGAAGAGATCGTTCACCGCATCGCCCCGACGGCCGTCAGCATCGAGCGCACCGTGTCCAGCAGTGACTCGACATCCGGACGAGGCGCGACGGCGGCCGGCGCCCATCCGGCCGCGCGAGCCGCGGCGGCGGTCGTGGGCCCTACCGCCAGCAACAGCGGCCGGGGGGTCGGAGCGGACACTCTCGCCACCAGCTCCGCCACGCTCGGGCTCGCCACCACGAGGATGGCCGCGTGGCGCAGCGCGCTGCGAGCGGCCTCGTCGTCCGCGATGACCGCGCGGTAGCAGACGACTTCGTCCACCTCGATCCCCTCCTGCCGGAGCCGGGTCGGCAGCTCGTCTCGCCGGATCTCCCCGCAGGGAAAGAGCACCGGCCCCACGACCCGCGCGTCCAGCATCGCCGCGGCGAGCGCCGCGGCGGCTCCGAGGCGGCCGGTCTCATCCTCCGCTGCCGTGCGGACCGTCGGCACGACCGAGGCGAGCGCGGCCGCGGTGCCTCGCCCGCCGGCCCAGGTGGGCGGGAGCGCGTGGCGGTCCGCCTCGCCGAGCCGCCCGGCGAACGCTGCCGCCGCCCGTGGCGAGGTGAACGCGATGGCCTGGTAGCGGCCGAGCTCGCGGACGGCCTCATCCACCGGAGCCCAGTCCGCGGGGGGAGCGAAAGCGAGGAGCGGAATTTCTTCGACTGCGGCAGGTAACTCACGCAGGCGGTCGGCCAGCCCGGGAAAGGACCCGGTAGCGGCAGTGATCACTACGGGGCCAGGCGTAGCGAAAGGGCTCGGTGTCACGGCTCGGGCACGGCGGGCGCGGCCCGCGCGCGGATCGAGGCCAGGATCTCGTCCGCGCCATCGTGCAGGAGGCGCTCCGCCAGTACGGTACCCAGCCGCCCGGCCGCGTCGACGTCCCGAGCGGGGCCGGCCTCGCGGCCCTCGGCCATCCGTTTGCCGTCCAGCGCGATCACCCTGCCATGGAGCCGGAGCGTCCCATCGGCGTCGAGTCGGGCGAGCGCGGCCACCGGCACCTGGCACCCGCCCTCCATGCGCCTGAGGAACGCACGCTCCGCGGCCACTGCGATCGCGCTCACCTGGTGGTGCACCGCGTTGTAGGCGGCGGTGATGGCCCGCTCGTCGTCCGCGCGCGCCGTAACGGCGAGCGCCCCCTGGCCGGGTGCCGACAGCATCACCTCCGGTGCCAGGCGCTCGCCGATGCGGTCGGCCCGGCCCAGCCGCAGCAGCCCGGCCGCGGCGAGCAGGATGGCGGACCAGTCCGACGCGGCGTCGAGCTTGGCGAGCCTGGTGTCCACGTTTCCTCGTACGTCGCGGACCTGGAGATCGGGCCTCGCGTGCAGGAGCTGCGCCTTACGTCGAAGGCTGCTGGTGGCCACGGCGCCGCCCTCGGGAATGTCGCTCCACCGCATGGGCCCGCGCCCCACCAGCGCATCGCTCGGGTCCTCGCGCTCGCCCACGGCGGCGAGGACGAGGCCGGTCGGCAGCTCCGTCGGCAGGTCCTTGAGCGAGTGCACCGCGAGATCGATCCGGCCTGCGAGCATCGCCTCGTCGATCTGGCGGGTGAAGAGCGCGGCCGACCCGATGCGGGCCAGCGGCACGTCCTGCACCATGTCGCCTGTAGTGCGGATCTCGACCCGTTCGGTGAGACAGCCGTTGCGGGTGAGGAGCTCACGGATGTGCTCGGTCTGCCACAGCGCCAGCGCGCTGCCGCGGGTGCCGATGCGGAGCGCGGCTCGGCCGGTCACCGGCCTGCCGCCCCCTCGCTCGCGCCGAGGTGAGCCGCCAGGCGCTCGGCGGCCTGGCCCGCCGCCGCCATCACCTCCGGCAACGCGACGCCGTCGCGGTATGAGCCGACCAGCGCGAAGCCCGGGTTCCGCCGCTCGGCGTCGTCCATGATCTCCTTGAAGCGGCCGTAGCTCAGCGCGTACTGGGGGATCGCCCTGGGCCACAGATGGAACGCGCGGAACGTCGGCTCCCCGCGCACGCCGAGCAGCAGCCGGAGATCGTCCAGCACGCGCGCGGTCAGGGTGTTGAGGTCCGCGTTCGCCAGGTCGGGATGGCGCACGCCGCCCACGAAGGCCGTGAGGAGGACGTGGCCCTCGGGCGCGCGGCCGGCGAACACGGTGGACGAGAAGATCACGCCGAGCACGTTGCGGCGCTCTACCTCGGGCACGAGGAAGCCGAAGCCGTCCAGCCGGTGGGACACGTCCTCCCGGCGGAAGCCGAGCGCGAGCACCGCGACCGGCGGGTGGGAGATGCTGGCGATCGTCTTCACCTTGTCGCCGCCCTCGAAGGCGAGGTCCACGTCATCGGCGCAGTGCGCCGGCGCGGCGTAGATCACCCCGTCGTACAGCTCCGCTGCCTGGAACGCGGCGCTCACGGTCCAGCCATTCGGCGCGCGGCGCACCTGGGTCACGGGCGCCTTGAACCGTATCTCCGACCGCAGCTCCCGGATGTAGGCGTCGGGAATCTCCTGGAGACCCCCGACGAAGGAGATGAGCGCCGGGCTCGCGTCGGCCGAGCCCTTGGCCGCGCGCATCATCTGGCCCAGCCCTTTCATCACGGAACCGTGGGTGTGCTCCAGGTCGTGCAGCCGGGGCAGCGCGTGGCGGGCGGAGAGCTGCTCGGGATCGCCCGCGAAGATGCCGGCGACGAAGGGATTGGCGAGGTAATCCAACACTTCCTGGTTGAACCGGCGCCGTACGAAGGTGGCGACGCTCTCCTCCATCGGTGAGTCGCCTACCTCGACCATCGGCTCGCCGAACACGGCGAGCTTGGCGCCGTTCGAGAGCAACCGGGTGGTGAGGAGCTGAGACGGGGAGGTGGGAAGCGCGACCAGCTTCGACCTGCGCACGACGTAGCGCTTCCGCGCCTCGCGCTGCGCCTCGAGCAGTGACGCGTCGAGCCCGAGCTGCGAGAACAGCTCGGCGAGCGCCGGGCCGCCCGGGGCCATGGAGTTGGGGCCGAGCTCGGCGAGAAAGCCGTCCCGCCGCTCGGTTCGGATGACGCCCCCGGCGCGCTCGGAAGCCTCGTACACCACTACCCGCAGGCCGCGCCGCTTGAGGCGGTACGCCGCGGTGAGACCCGCGGCACCCGCCCCGACGATCGCTACCGCCGCCATGCGGAAGCCAGCGCCGTCTCGATGGCCGCCAGCTCCGGCTCGCCGTGCACCGCCGAGGTGAACGCCGCCTCGAACGCCGAGGGCGGGAGATACACGCCTCCCTCGAGCAACGTGTGAAAGAAGGCGTTGTAGGCTGCCCGGTCGGTGCCCCGCGCCGCTGCGAAGTCGCGCACCGGCTCCGCGCTGAAGAACGGCGTGAACATGGTGCCGACCCGCTGCACCGTCACCGGCACTCCCGCTTCGGCGGCGCGGCGCTCGATCGCCGCCGCCACGCTCCGGGCGAAGGCCTCCGCCCGCTCCCACGTGCCATCACGTGACAGCACGTCGAGCGTGGCCAGCCCGGCCGCCATGGCGAGCGGGTTACCGGACAACGTCCCCGCCTGATAGACGGGTCCGGAGGGGGCAATGCGTTCCATCAGGTCTCTCCGGCCGCCGTAGCCGGCCGCGGGCAGTCCCCCGCCGACCACCTTGCCCACACAGGTGAGATCGGGCTCCACCCCGTAGAGCACCTGGGCCCCTCGGGGATGCGCCCGCCACCCGGTCATGACCTCGTCGAAGATCAGCAGCGATCCGTACCGCCGCGTGACCGCCCGGAGTCCCTGGAGGAAGCCGGCCACCGGCGGCACCACGCCCATGTTGCCGGGGACGGGCTCCACCAGCACCGCCGCGATCTCCTCGCCGCGCGACTCGAACAGCTCCTCCGCCGCGCCGAGATCGTTGAACGGCAGGACCAGCGTGTCGCCCACGGCGCCCGCGGTCACACCGGGTGAGTCGGGCAGCCCCAGCGTGGCCACGCCGGAGCCGACGGCGGCCAGCAGATGATCGGCGTGACCGTGATAGCATCCGTCGAACTTGATCAGCAGGGCGCGGCCGGTGGCCGCACGGGCGAGCCGTACGGCGCTCATCGTCGCCTCGGTGCCGGAGCTCACGAACCGGACCATGTCGACCGAGGGGAACGTGGCCACCACACGCTCCGCCAGCCGCAGCTCGAGCTCGGTGGGCGCGCCGAAGGTGGTACCCGATTCCGCGGCCCGGACGATGGCCTCCACCACCTCGGGATGGGCGTGACCGAGAATGAGGGGTCCCCAGGAGAGGACCAGGTCCACGTACCGGTTTCCGTCCACATCCACCAGCCAGGCGCCTTCGCCGCGCTCGATGAAGCGCGGCGTGCCGCCGACTCCTCTGAAGGCCCGGACCGGGCTGTTGACGCCTCCCGGGATGAGCCGCTGCGATGCGGCGAAGAGCCGCTCGGAGGTCACCGTGCCCTGCGAGGTCCTCACTCCGCCAGCCACGCCGCCGCCTCCTTCGCATGGTACGTGATGATCGCGTCCGCCCCCGCGCGCCGCATCCCGGTCAGTGCCTCCAGCACCACCCGGCGCTCGTCCACCCATCCCAGCCTGGCGGCGGCCTTGACCATCGCGTACTCGCCGCTCACGCTGTAGGCGACGAGCGGCAGGTGAGTCCGCTCGCGCACCGCGCGGACCACGTCCAGGTATGCGAGCGCCGGCTTCACCATCAGGAGATCGGCGCCTTCGGCCTCGTCCAGCGCCGCCTCCAGCAGACCCTCGCGGAGGTTCGCGGGGTCCATCTGGTACTGCCGCCGGTCGCCGAACGCGGGCGTGCTGTCCGCCGCCTCCCGAAAGGGGCCGTAGAAGCCGCTGGCGTACTTCACCGCGTAGCTCAGGATGGCGCGGTCCTGGTGCCCGTCGGCGTCGAGGGCGGACCGGATGGCGGCCACCATCCGGTCCATCATGCCGCTCGGCGCCACGATATCGGCACCCGCTCGGGCGTGGCTCACCGCCACCTTCCCCAGGACCTCGAGCGTGGCGTCGTTGTCCACTATGCCGTCGCGCAGCACGCCGCAATGCCCGTGGCTGGTGTACTCGCAGCAGCAGACGTCGGTGACGAGCAGGAGGTCCGGGTTGCGCTCGCGGAGCCGCCGGAGCGCGCGCTGGACGATGCCGTCTTCCGCGAAGTTCTCCAGCCCGACCTCGTCCTTTTCGGCTGGCAGCCCGAAGAGGATCACGGCGGGGATGCCGAGCGCCTGGACCCGCTCGGCCTCGCGATCGAGCGACGCATCGACCGAGAGATGGCGCACGCCGGGCATGGAGGCGATCTCGCGCTCCACGCCGGTGCCGTGGACCACGAAGATGGGCTGGATGAGATCGCCGGGGGTCAGCTCGTGCTCGCGCACCAGGCGACGCAGTGCCTCGGTGCGGCGCCGACGACGGGGGCGCTGTAGGGGGGCGGGGGTCACGAGGGTAAGACTAGAGAGCGCGGGCACCCATTGCAACCGCGTGAAACGTTCGTCACGGGAACCCGGCACGGCCGTTGCCGCTTTTTATTGAGGACGGCCTGCGTGACTTCGGTCGCGGCCCCGCCGGGACTTCTGTTACCCTGGGACGGACATGTCGGCACTCCCATGCTCCGGCGAAGGATCCCCAGCTTACTGCGAGAGTTAGGGCTCCCTGTCCGGAGCTACTCACCGGTGCCCCGGGTCACGAAGCTGATACGACCCCGTATCACTGCCTTGCGTTCAGCACCGTCGCATCTTTGGCAGCAACCGGGCGTTCCGCACCACTGACGAGGACGGCCTTCGCCCGCAGCAGGATGAGGTAGCCAGATGGCCCCTTCGCTCACCACCGTACCGGTCCTCGCGTTCTTCGGCCTGCTGGCGGCAGCGTGTGGAGGCTCGCCTGCCAGTGCGCCGGAGCCCGCCCCCCTGCCCTCGTCCATCGCCATCGTCGGCGCCACCCTGTGGGACGGCACCGGCCGACCGCCGGTTCCGAACGCGGTCACGCTGGTGCGTCGCGATCGCATTCTCTGTGCAGGTTCGGCCGGGGAGTGCGCCATTCCGAAAGGCGCGCGCATCATCGACGGGCGTGGGCAGTATGTGGTCCCCGGCCTGATCGACAGCCACGTCCACCTCCTTTTCCTCACGCGCGGCAGCGCGGGCCAGGAGCTCGGACTGGATCTGCGCAACCTGCTGGCGCAGGGCATCACGACCGTGCGGGACATGGGAACCGACCCGGCGGCGCTCCTCTCCCGAGTCCGCTCGCTCCCGGGGGTACCCCGGGTGCACGCGATGCAGCTCGTGGCGGGCCGGCGCTTCTTCTTCAACGGGTATCACGGCACCCGGACGTCGCGAGGCACCATCTACCGGCAGCCGCCGGCCCTCGCGATGCAGCAGCTCGGTTGGCGGCCGCTTCAGTTCGATCCGGGCGACGACGCCGAGGCCATCGTGGCCGAGGCCCGCGAGGCAGGAGCGATGGGACTCAAGCTGTACGCCCACCTCGACTCGGGTTCGGTCCGTCAACTAGCCGAGGCCGCCCACCGTGCCGGCATGCCGGTGTGGGGACACGCCTGGGTCCAGCCCGCGAGCGTGCTGGAGCAGGTGTTGGCCGGCCAGAACGGCGTCGTGCACGCGGCCGGTCTCGCCGGCGAGCTGTACACCGTGGCCGATCGCGACACGCTCCTGCGAGACGGTGATCTGCAGGCCGCCACCGCCGCCGTGGGCACTGTCGGCGCCGCGCTCGACCCCCGGGTGCTCGCCGCGCTCGACACCATGGCACACCGGGGCACCATCTTCGAGCCGACGCTCGACGCCGTGCGGCACAGCGTGGCCGCCTACGACGCGAAGCTCCGCCACATCCCCTCGCTCCAGGAAGAGTACGTGCGATCAGCGTCACGGTTCGGGATGGAAGTCGCGCGGCAGGCCGTGAGGCGTGGGGTGCGCATCAGCGCCGGGAGCGATCACGTCTCCTATGGGCCGGTCACCGACAGGGCTACTCTGTTCGGCGAGCTCCGGCTGCTGGTGGACTCCGTCGGGATGTCACCGACCGCGGCGCTCCTGGCGGCGACCCGGGACGCGGCCCGCGCCATCGGCGGCGAGCCCGGACGCCATATCGGGACGATCCAGAAGGGCCGCTACGCGGACCTGGTGCTGCTTTCGAAGAACCCGCTCGAGGACGTGGCGAACCTGGAGCACGTGGAGCTGGTGATGATCGGCGGCAAGCTGTGGCGGCCGGGACAACTGAGGTCGGGCATCGCCATGAACTGAGTTCAGGAGGTCACGGCCGGTGCAGTCCTAGATGGGTCCGGTCCCCCTCCCAGTCTCCAGCGGCAGCTCCGGACGCTCGGCCCACTCGGTCCACGACCCGACGTATACGCGCACCCTGGGGTACCCCAACAGGTATCTCAGGGTGAAGTGCACGTGGCTCGCCTCCGTCGCGCTGTTGCAGTAGGTGATGATGTCCTTGTCCGGCGTGATGCCCTGCGCCGCGTAGCTCGCCCGCAGCTCCTCCAGCGGCTTCCAGACATACCCGAAGCCTTCCCGCGCCAGATCGCTCTGCCAGTAGTGGTTGATCGCTCCGGGAATGTGGCCGCGACGCATCTGGGCGCCGGCCTCGCCGGCGTACTGGTCCGCGGGCCGCGCATCTACCAGGATCGCCTCCCCGGTCCGGAGGGCACGCTGGACGTCCTCGAGCGAGGCCTGCTCCGGACGGAAGGGCTCCGCCGGAAACCGCGTCTCCGCGAGGCGCGGGTACTCACCCACGACCGGGCGCTGCTCCAATTGCCACTTGAAGAACCCACCGTCCAGCACCGACACGTGACGATGGCCGAAGCCGGCGAGGAGCCAGGCGAGGAAGGTCGCGTCGATGTTGTGGGTCTCCCCGGCGCTGTAGATGACCACGCGGCGGTCGAACGGCAGCCCCATCCGGGAGAAGAGCGCCGCATAGGTACCGGCGTCCAGCAGCTGGCTGGGGATCCCGCCGCGGCTGGCGCGCAAGGTCTCGGTGTTGAGGTACACGGCGCCCGGGAGGTGCCCGCGCAGATAGGCGAACACGTCCGTGCGGATGTCCACCAGCACGACGGGTTCTTCCGCCAACCAGGTCTCGAGCCGCTCGGTCGAGACGATGCTAGGGAGCGCGGGCACCGGAGCCGCGACGCCGCCAGTGGCGGGCGAGGGCGCCGAAGCACAGCCCGCTGCCAGCCAGAGAACGGCCGCGCCCAGGAAGCGGCGCCCGTGCGTCACGGCGAGTCGAGCCCCATGTACTTGCGCTCCTCCTCGACGTACACCCTCGCGGCGTTGCGACGCCGGCGCGAGTTCAGCGACACGGGACGGGTCGAATCGGCAGGCGGCAGGGAGGCGAGCGCGCGGCGCATCGGCACTCCGCGCTCGACGGCAGCGCGCATCTCGCCCTGGAGACCGGTGAGGTAGTCCCGTGTGCGCTGCACCAGCGCCGTCGGCCGCTCCGGGATCGCACCGTGTCCCGGCACGATGACCTCGGCCCCCAGGCTCTCCACGACGTCCAGGACGCGGAGCAGCTCGCTCGAGCTCCCGTCCACCACCATGCTGACGCCGTCCTCCACCAGCAGATCGCCGGCGAAGAGCACCCGGTCCTTCGGCAGCCAGACGATCAGGTCCCCCGCCGAGTGGCCCGCGCCCGGGTGGGTGACGACGATCGTTCGACCTCCGAGGCGAAGCGTGTCCGAGGTGGTCACCCGGCGATCCGGCGTGTTGGCGAACTCGAACCCGCGCATGGCGTCGAGGCCGACGACGCGCACCCAATCGGCGATGAGCGCGTCCTCTCCCCCTTCCGCGGCGAGCACCCGCTTGTCCGGGTGGGCCATAACCCGCGCGCCCGCCTTCCGCAGCGCCACGGCCCCGAAATGGTGATCGGGATGATGATGAGTGAGCACCAGCCAGCGGACGGGCTGGTCGGTAACGCCGCGAACCGCCCGGAGAAGCTGTTCACCCTGGCGTGGGCTGGCCAAGGCGTCGATCACGACCACGCCCGCCTCGGTCACGATGAACCCCGCATTCGGACGGCCTTCGACGCCTCGCCCGGTGTCGCCCACCACCGCGTAGACACCGGGCGCGAGCTCGTGGACGGGCAGGCCCCCGCCCTGAGCGACGGCCTAGGTTGCTGCCAGGGATGCGACGAGAGCGAGCGAGATGCGGGTCAGGCTGAGGCGAACTTGATGTCGGCGGCCTGCTTGAACACGCCGCCCTTGTTGTCGGTCCAGGTCATGGTGAGCGGGGCTTCCCGATCGGCCTTCAGCGTGAAGCTGATGATGGGATCGCGGCTGATGCCCGAGGTCCACTTGAAGCGCGCCACCTCCTCGTCGCCATACGTCACCACCACGTCCCGGATGAAATACGCGGGGATGGGCTGTCCGTCGGCGTCGCGGAAAAACCCGGTGTCCATGGGATGAGCGATGATCGCGTTCACCACGATCAGCTCGCCCTGGGCCACCCGGTCGGGCACTCGAATGCGAGCCTCACCGATCTTCGGATCCATCATCCGCACCCGTTGAGCGTGACCTGCACGCGGGCGTAGTCGGCCCAGATCTCGCCGTCGCTGGTCTCCGCGAGCGCCCGCACCCATGTGGTGCGCTTCATCTTGATCCGGGTCGAGATGGACACGGACCCGATGGCGGGCGTCAGGTGGAACGCGGCGAGGTGGGCGTCGGGATTATGGTCTACGACGAGGTGGACGGCCTTCACCCAGCGCTCGGGCGTCATCGGGAGATCGCTCTCGATGATCACCGGCACGATCCGACCGTCCTCGGCGGCGACCGGCATGTCCAGCGACAGGTGTCCCCGCCGGATGGGCTTCCCGCCCGAGATCTCCTTCAGGATCCGGGCGACTTCCTCGTTGGGCACCTCGGGATCGGGATCGCCGGCCCAGGCGGCGAACAGGCGCTCGTTTTCCAGGATCGAGCCAGACCCGACCAGCCCCGCGGCGGCCAGAATGGCGCCCCGGAGAAAGACACGGCGGGGGGGTTCGTCTCGAGGTGAGGACATGGTTGAAAAGTCTTCCCCTTCCTGGGCGAAGTCAAGCAATTCTCGAGCGGCATACGCATCCATCGGTGCCTGCGACGGATCTTCCAACCCGAACGCGCGCAACCGCTTCGGTCCGCCGAGAAGAAAGCCGGCGGGGCTGGGGCAATAGCGGCGCGAGGATTGCGGGCCGCAACCGACTCGTTTCCGGACCCTCGCCACCGGGTTCTGCAACTTGTGTCACCCGACGCCGCTGACTAGTTTAAGTTGCGCCGCTTACAAGTTTAAATCATTTAGCCGCAAAGCGATGTGGGGGCAACGGTCACCTCCTTTCTGCTCCGAGGACACGTGGATACCCAAGAGCTCCAACAGGTCGCGCTCTTCGACAAGTGCCGGCAGTTCACCAAGGCCCGTGAGATCCAGGCCGCCGGCCTCTATCCCTACTTCAATCCGATCTCGGAGTCGGAAGACACGGTCGTCGTCATCGACGGCCACAAGCGCATCATGCTGGGGTCCAACAATTACCTGGGCCTCACTCACCATCCGAAGGTGCTGGAGGCGGCCTCCCGCGCCCTCCATCGCTACGGCTCGGGTTGCACCGGCAGCCGGTTCCTGAACGGAACGCTCGACCTCCATGAGCAGCTGGAGGCGTCCCTCGCCGAGTTCCTGGGCAAGGAGGCCTGCCTCGTCTTCTCGACCGGCTACTCGGCCAATCTCGGGCTCATCTCGGGGCTCGTCGGCCGGGGCGAGACGGTCTATCTCGACAAGCTGGACCACGCGTCGATCGTGGACGGCGCCAAGCTCTCCTACGGCGAGACCGAGCGCTTCAACCACGGCGATCTGGGCAACCTGGAGCGGCGAATCGAGCGCAACGGGTCCGGACGCGGCGCGATGATCGTGGTGGACGGTGTCTATTCCATGGAGGGCAACATCGCCGACGTGCCCGGGTTGATCCGGGTGGCCCGGAAATACGGCGCGGCGCTGGCCCTCGACGACGCCCACGCCCTCGGCGTGCTCGGGCCCAACGGCGACGGCACGGCCGCGCACTTCGGCTGCACCGAGGAGGTGGACATCATCGCCGGCACGTTCTCCAAGTCGCTGGCCTCCATCGGCGGGTTCGTCGCCGCCTCGGAGAACGTGATTCACTACCTGAAGCACCACAGCCGCCCGCTGATCTTCACGGCGTCGCTGCCACCGGCGAACACGGCCGGCGTGCTCGCGGCACTCCAGGTGCTCCAGGACGAGCCCGAGCGTCGCGACCAGCTCTGGGCCAACACCCGCCGGCTGCACGAGGGGTTCCGGAGCCTCGGTTTCGATATCGGGCCGACCCAGACGCCGATCGTGCCGGTCCTGATCGGGCCGCTGGAGAAGACGTTCCTCATGTGGCGCCGGCTGTTCGACGCGGGCGTGTTCACCAACCCGGTGGCGCCGCCCGCCGTGCCCGCCACGCAGTGCCGCCTCCGCACCAGCCTGATGGCGACGCACACCTTCGACCAGGTGGACTTCGCCCTGGAGCAGTTCGCCCGTATCGGCCGGGACCTGGGGGTCATCTGACCCCACGGCTGCGCGTCCGCGCGGCGCGGGACCGACGAGACCTCAAGCGCTTCATCGACCTGCCCTACCGACTCCACGCGCGGGACCCGATCTGGGTCCCGCCGTTGCGTCGGGACGTAGCCGCGCTCCTCTCCCGCACCAGGAACCCCTTCTTCGAGCACGCCGAGGCCGAGTACTTCCTGGCCGAGCGGGAGGGCGTCGTAGTCGGGCGCATCGCGGCCATCAGTAACCGGCTCCACAACGAGACCCACGACGACCGGGTGGGGTTCTTCGGCTTCTTCGAGTGCATCGACGACCAGGCGGTCGCCGATGCCCTTTTCGCGGCCGCGGCGGACTGGTGCCGGGCCAGGGGCCACGACGTGCTTCGGGGCCCCGCCTCGTTCTCGGTGAACGACGAGTGCGGGCTCCTGGTGGACGGCTTTCGGCATCCGCCCTCGCTCATGATGCCGCACAACCCGCCCTACTACGTGGAGCTGGTGGAGCGAGCCGGGTTCACCAAGGCGAAGGACCTGTGGGTCTATCAGGGTGGAAGCGAGGAGCGCTACATCCCGGTACCCGAGCGCCTGGCCCGGGGCACCGAGCTGATCCGCCAGCGGCTCGGCATCACGATCCGGCCGCTGGACCTCTCCCGCTTCGAGGAAGAGATCGACACGATCAAGCGGATCTACAACGCCGCCTGGGAGAAGAACTGGGGGTTCGTCCCCATGACCGAGCGGGAGATCGATCATCTGGCCGAGCAGTTCCGCCCCGTGGTGATCCCGGAGTTCGTGCCGATCGCGGAGAAGGACGGCCAGACAATCGGATTCGGCATCGCCCTGCCCGACCTCAACGTCGTCTTTCGGACCAACCGCTCGGGCTATCTCCTGCCGGTGCTTCCGCGGCTGCTGTGGGCGCTCAAGCGCCGCAAAATTCGTCGGGCCAGGATCCTGCTGCTCGGGGTAGTTCCCGAGTACCGCGGGAAGGCGGTGGACGCGATGCTCTACCACTGGATCTGGACCCGCGCGGAGAAGCTGGGCTTCAGCTGGGGCGAGGCGGGGTGGATTCTGGAGGACAACCCCGCCATGAACGCCGGCCTGGAGAAGATGACCTTCCGGGTGTACAAGACCTACCGGCTCTACGACCGCGCGATATGAGGGCGCTGGTCACCGGGGCCACCGGCTTCGTGGGCAGCCACCTGGCCGAGGCGCTGCACCGGCGGGGAGACGAGATCACGGCGCTGGTGCGCTCTCGAGGAAGGGCGGCGGCCCTGGAACGGCTCGGGGTGCGAGTCGTCGTCGGCGATCTCGATGATACCGCCTCGCTCGCCCGCGCGGCCGAGGGCCAGGATGTCGTGTTCCACGTCGCCGGCCTCGTCGCGGCCAGGGATGAGGGCGACTTCATGCGCTGCAACCGCGCTGGAACGGCCGGCCTGGTGGCGGCCGCGACCCGGGCGAACGTATCCCGGTTCGTCTACGTTTCCTCGATGGCTGCCGGCGGGCCGGCGGAGCCCGGGCGGCCCCTCACCGGAGCGGAGCCGGCCAGGCCGGTCACCGCGTACGGACGGAGCAAGCTTGCGGGGGAGGCCGTCGTCAGCGCCGCGGACATCCCCTGGGTCATCGTGAGGCCTCCCACCGTCTACGGGCCGCGCGACAAAGAGGTGCTCAAGGTGTTTCGGATGGCGCGACTCGGCGTGGCCCCGGTGTTCGGAGACGGCAGCCAGCAGCTCTCAGCGGTGCACGGTGCCGACCTCGCGGCCGCGCTGCTGGCGGTGGGCACCGCGACCGCCGCGCCAGGCCACATCTATTACGCCTGCCATCCGGAAATCGTGACCAGCGCGGGCTTCGTGCGGGCGGTAGGGTCCGCCATGGGGCGGCACGTCACCCTGGTGCCGATCCCGCCGGGTCTCGGGCGTGCGCTGCTCGGAGCCACGGAGCTCTCGGCCCGGCTCACGGGCCGCGTGACGATCCTCACGAGAGACAAGGCGAACGAGTTCTTCCAGGCCGCATGGATCGGGGATCCGGGCCCCCTCACCCGTGACTCGGGCTGGCAGCCGGCACACGATCTGGCCTCCGGGCTCGCGGACACCTTCCAGTGGTATCGGAGCGCGGGGTGGCTGTAGCGGTCGCCGACCGCGGGCGCGTAGAGACGGTGCGCGGGACGCCGCTCCGCGCCGTCGATATCCTGCTGGCCGGGTACCTGGCGGTCGTCTCGGTGGTCGCGATCATCCGTGCGCCCGGCCTGCCGGGATGCTGGTGGCTGCTCGCCGCTCACGCACTCTTCGGGGTCTTGCTCTATCTCCTCACCCGGCCCGGGCTCGGGCCGGTCGGCCGGACCATCCGCGAGATTTACCCTCTGCTCCTCCTGGTGCCGCTCTACAGCGAGCTGGACGTCCTGAACGGCCCGGCCGGCACCGATGTCCACGATGCCACCGTCCAGGCCTGGGAGCTGGCGATCTTCGGCGTCCAGCTCAGCACGGAGTGGTGGCGCGCGATGCCGAGCCGGTTCTGGTCGGCCGCCCTGCACGCCGCCTATCTCAGCTACTACCTCATCGTCGTGGCGCCCGCCTTCTACTTCGTGTGGCGGCGTGAGCTCCCGGCACTGCGTCACTTCACGCTGGTAGTGATGACCACGTTCGTGGTCTGTTACCTGATTTTCATCTTCTTCCCGGTGGCGGGGCCCTATTACGTCTTCCCCCGCCCCGATCCGTGGTTCACCGACAATCTGTTCGCCCGGGCGGTGTACGACACCCTCGCCACGGGCAGCTCCTACGGTGCGGCCTTCCCCAGCTCCCACGTCGCGGCCGCCGTCGCGGCGACGCTCTCGGCGGGCCGGGGATCGAAGGCCCTGGGCTGGACCCTCGCCGTTCCCACTGTCCTGCTCACGGTGGCGGTGGTGTACTGCCAGATGCACTACGGCGTGGACGCGGTGGCCGGACTCCTGGTCGGGGCGGGCGTGACCGCGACTGTGGAACGCCTGGACCGGGGGTGGGCTGGAAGAGGGTGACGGAACCGACCTCGGGAGCGAAATGAAAAGGCGGGGCCGGCCTGCAGCGCCGGTCCCGCCTTCTTCCTGCACGATCCTTGTGTCCGCAGCGTCGTCGCCTTACTGCACCGTGAGCTTCGCCTTCATCCCGAGGGCCAGGTGGGGCAGACAATAGTACTTGTACTCGCCCGCCGGAGCGTTCGCGAAGTTGATGGTATAGACGCCATTCGGCTCGGTCACCAGCGAGCCCTCGAGCGGCGCCATCTGGTCGGGCATGCCGGCCTTGAGCGCCTCCGCGGCGCCGGCGGGAATGCTGTCGGCCCAGAAGGAGACGTTGTGCGGGCCACCGCTCACATTGTGAAAGCGGACCACGTCGCCCGACTTGATGGTCAGCTGCTCGGGAACGTACTTGTAGCTGCTCCCCTCCAGCACCATGTTCACGTCGTGCGTCGTTCCGCCCGGTGCCGGAGCAGCACCGCCGGACGGAGCCGCGCCGCCCGCCGCGGCATCACCCGCGGGCGCCGCCTGATCCGGAGCGGCCGTCTGCTGATCCCCTGCCTGCTGCTCGCCGCCGCCGCAGGCCGCCAGAACGAACGCCAGCCCCGCCAGCATGGAAGTCACACGCATCGCCGATCTGCCTCCGAAGCTTATGAATTGATCGAGATCCGGGTGGAACTCGACTTTGTGAACTCGTTCACAAAGATAGAGGAGCCGGGGCCGAACGGAAGTGGGGAGACGCGAGATCCAGTCACTCGTGCCAGGTCGATGATCCGTGAGGATGATTGCGGCGTGGATGATTACTATTGAGTGCCATGACAGCGACCGGCACCATTCGACCGAGCCCCGCAGCCGCGAGCGCACTTCCCTGTCGCCGGTTGGGATCGCAGTGCCGCTCGCTGCGCGTGACGCTCCGGGTGGGGTCGCTCGAGGAGGGCGACACCTCGCTGGATCACGAGGCCACCTGGCTCCTCGGCCACACCGAGCAGATCACCTTCGGAGACCTGTGGTGGGGCGAGGGCGATCTCTACGTCGAAGCCATCCTTCACGTCCCTTGCCGGCACCTGCGAACCGAGAACGGCGCGTCGGAATGCCGGCTCTTCGGCTTTCGCGGCACGGCGCCCCGGCCGCCTCGCCGGGTCGAACAGCCCCGCCGACTCGGTGGCAGCCGCTTCCGCGTCGTGGAGGCGAAGCGGATGGTGGCCCGCTCGCTTCCGCCGGCACCCGCCCCTGCCCGCGCGTTGCCCGTGCTCGACTCGGCGAACCCGTGCGCGGAGGCGCCCTGCCGCACGGCCGACCACCGGCGGAAGGCCGCCTGCTGCAGGGACCTGCAGGTGGAGATCATGTGCACCGAGGGCGAGCGGAGCCTGGAGGCCCTGGTGCGGTCCCGCAGGTCGCCGTATCTCTGTAAGATCGAGCGGGGTGGGGAATTTTCCTTGGACGTGGAGATGATCTCCGCCTGCGGGTACCTCGGCGACGACGGCGTCGCCTGCTCCCTTCACGGCCGAGTCAGAGCGGACGGTCGCCCGGCCAAGCCCGATCTCTGTACCGAATGGCCGCCGAAGAATCGGGGCCTGCATCCCGGCTGCGTGTTCGGACCGCGTCGCAGACGGGGACGCCCGGCCACCGGCTGACCGCGATCCCAGGTTCGAAGCGCTACAAGTGTGCAAGGCTGCGTAGGTTGCCCGTCCTCTTGGACGACTCGACCAGCCGCTGAGGTGCCGTGAGCGACGAGCTGGAACAGCTGTACCAGAGCACGTACACCGCCGTCGTGCGGTTCCTCTATCGCAAGGTATGGGACGCCGAGCGTGCGGAAGACCTCGCCCAGGAGGTATTCGTGCGTGCGCTCGCCCACCGGCCCGACAAGCCGCGGGCCTGGGTCTTCGCGGTGGCCGCCAACCTCGCGCGGGACGAGGCGCGGGCGGCGGTGCGGCGCAAGCGGCACCTCACCCTGCTCAAGGGCGATCCGATCGCCCAACCCACCATGTCGCCCTCGGCGGACGACACGGTGGAGCACGACGAAAAGATGGCGTCGGTGCAGGAGGCCCTGAGCACGCTGACGCCGAGGGACCGGGAGATCCTCCTGCTCTGGGACGCGGGGCTGAGCTATCCGGAGATCGCGGCGCAGACCGGGCTCGCCATCGGGGCGGTCGGCACGACACTGGCACGGGCGCGTCGGCGGCTGGTGGACGCACACGATCGGCAGCAGAATCGCATGAGGCTCGGGGATAATGCGTCACATTCCTGAAGACGAGCTGCACGCCTATCTGGACCAGGGGCTGAGCCGGTCTCAATGTGTCGAGATCGAGAGCCACCTGGCTGCCTGCCCGTCCTGCCGCGCCACTCGCGACGCCATCGCTGCCCTGCGCGACCGGACCACGGCGCTGCTTTCTACGCTCGCCCCGCCACGTCGAGTGCCGCCCGCATTCGAGACGCTCCGCGACCTCGCGAACGCCCGGGTGAACACACGCCGCCGCCGGCTCCGCGCCGCGGCCTGGGCCGCGAGCCTCGTGGCCGCGGTGGGCCTCGGCTGGACCGCGAGCGCGGTCGTGGGCCCGGGCCGGCCCGCTTCCATTGCCAGCCGCGAGCTCCCACCGGTGGCCGCGCCCGCGGCCCCGCGGACGCAGGCTCCCGCCGATT
>DATABZ010000289.1:0-6725 GCA_036259315.1 Gemmatimonadales bacterium
CCGACGAGCTGCGCGCCCGGCTCCAGAAGGTGGCGGTCGACGCGTACCGCGCGCTCCGCGTGCGCGACTACGGCCGGGTGGATCTTCGGCTCACCGACACCGGCGAGATCTATGTGCTCGAGGTCAACGCGAGCTGCTACCTGGAGAAGGGAAGCGAGTTCGCGATGGCCTCGAGCACATAGATCTCGCCGGTGTCGGTGAGCCGAAGATCTACCCGGCCGTAGTCGCGCACGCGGAGCGCGCGGTACGCGTCGACCGCCACCTTCTGGAGCCGGGCGCGCAGCTCGTCGGGCAGCTGGGCCAGCACGGAGCGGGTGCCCTTGTACTCCTTGCTCCGCTCGTCCCACTTGGCCTTGCTGTCCATCACCTTGGGTACGCCCTCGGGAAACCCGGTGAAATCGATCTCCACCGGCGGCAGCGCCTTGGGCTGCGAGTTCCCGATCACGCCGACGTAGAACTCGCGCCCCTCGATGAACTCCTCGGCCAGGGCCGCGTCGTCGAGCTCCTTGCGGATCGCGCTCACCCGCTCCATCAGCGCCGTCGCGTCGTGCACCAGGGACTTGCCGCCGATGCCGAGGGACGCGTCGGACCGCAGCGGCTTCACGAACAGCGGCATCCGGAGATTGCCCCCGGTCTCGAAGGCCGTGTCACGGGAGAACACGGCGAAGCGCGGGTACAGGATGTTCTCGAAGGCGAGCAGCTTTTTCGTGAGGCCCTTGTCCTGACTCAGATAGAGCTCGCCTGGACCGCTTCCGGTGTAGTCCAGCCCGAGGAGCTCCAGCAGCCCGGTGACGGGGATGTCGCCGAACACGTTGTCGCCGAACATCTCCATGAGGTTGAACACCAGCTCCGGGCGACGGCGCGAGAGCCCCGTGATCAGCCGCTTGACGTCCCCGTGGACCCCGAGCACCGACACCCGGTGGCCCAGCTTGCGCAGGGTGCGCGCCACCTGGGGCACGACCGGGTCGTACTCCTTGGAGTTCTCGTCTTCGCTGTCGAGGTAGGTCAGGACGGTGATCTTCACTCGTCCCCCAGCTCCATGCCCCAGCGGGCCAGGGCCACCGGCAGGCCACCGTACGCCAGCAGCTCGTCGTGGAATGCCCTGGGCCGGAACGAGGTGCCGGCCCGCTCGCGATAGGCGTCACGCAGGCGGAGCAACTCGCGGCGGCCGACCGCGTAGCAGAGCTGGTAGGTGGGCCACGCGCAGTAGCGGCGAACCTCCGCCTCCGCGCTGGCGCGCTCGATCGGCAGGTGCTCCACCATGTAGTCCACCGCCTCGGCCGGGGTCATGCCGCGCGTGTGGAGGCCGACGTCGAGCACGATCCGGATCGCGCGCCAGAGGAGATTGACCAGTCGGAAGAGACGGGTCTCGTCGCCGACGTAGTAGCCGGCCTCGTCCATGAGCTGCTCGCAATACAGGGCCCAGCCCTCCACCATCACGGGAGTCCAGATGTGGCGCCGCACCTCGGACCCGAGGCTCTGCGCCGTGACCAGCTGGAGGTGGTGGCCCGGATACGCCTCGTGCGCGACCATCGGGGGAATGGCATGGCGGCAGTGGCCGCGCCGCTGCCGCGCGAACGTCTCCGGCGGTGCCGATGGGTCCGGCGGGGTCACGTAGAACCGGCCGGTCTGGTGCGAGAGGAAAATCGGCGGAGGCTCGTAGGCGGCGAACGGCACGAGCGCGAGCATGAACGCCGGGGTCGGCACCACGTCCACCCGGTCGCGCGGGATGCTCACCAGATCGCGCTCCGCCACGAACGCCTGCGCGCGGTCCAGCTCCGAGCGATAGACCGAGAGGAGCGCGTCGGGCTCCGGTGCGTCCCCGCGAAGCTCCTCCACGATCTCGCGCCAGGGGCGACCGTCCAGCCGGTGCGCGAGCGCGGCGAGGGCGGCCTCGGTTTCCTCCTGGAGGTGGAGCCCGTAGCGCCAGAGCTCGGGGGCGCCCGCCACGAGGGCGTGCTCGTGATGCAGCCGCCGGCTGAACTGCTCCTCGCCCACCGCGAAGGCGTGCGGGTCGGCGGCGGGCTCGATCTCGTCGCGCAGCGCGGTGCCGAAGCGCTTCAGCGACTCCAGCGCCCTGCCCGCGGCTTCCTGGAGGTCGGCCCGGAGCTCGGGCACCTCGGCGCCCATCGCGGCGGTGAGCTGCACGACCAGCTCACCGCCGCCGCCGAGCATACCGAGCGCGATGTCCACGAAGACCGACGGCGGCTCGTCCAGCGTGTCCCTCGCGGCATCGAGAAACCCGGGAACCGCCCGCAGGCGCTCGAGCGCCGCCGGCGGCCCCGCCTTCGGCTCGGTTCCGCCGTTCCGCCGTGAGAGGATCGCGTGCAGTCCCTGGAACAGGTGCGACAGCCAGAAGGCGGGATTCCGGACGTGCGGGCGCTCGTGCTCCAGTCGGTACGTGGTGCTGCGAATCTCGCCGAGGAGCGCGGTGCGGTCGATCTCCGCCTGGAGGTCGTCGCTCTCGAGCTCCTCGATCGCGCCCACCACCGAGCGCAGCGCGGAGAGATGCTCGCGCGTCGTGTCGGCGTCGAAGCGGCCGAGCCGGGGGTCGTGCGACACCAGCCCGGCCGAGCTCGCGGCAGCCGGGTCGAAGTGGTACTTGAGATCGAGATAGGAACGACAGAGATCGTCAACCGACGCCATGAATCCTCGAGCAGGAGTCCCGAGGCCGCATCAGTCCTTCGCGGTCACCTCTGAATGATCGCCCAGCGACGCGCTTCCGCGGTAGCCCTCGACCACGACATGACTGCCGAGCAGCGCGCCGTCGAGTCTCGAGCCGCTGATGACGGCCTCGCTCCCCACGATCGCGTTGCGCAGGGTGCTGTCGCTCACCCGGCTGCCTCGCTCGAGTGAGACGTTGGGACCGATCTCGCTGCGCTCGATGGTGACGCCGTCCTCGATGTAGACCGGATCGTGGATGGTGACGCCGGGGAACTCGCGCCGACGCGCGGCGCCCTGCCGGAGCAGCGTCTCGTTGGTCTCGAGCAGCGTCCCGGGCGCGCCGCAGTCGTACCAGCCGCCGACCTCGGCCGTGAGAATGCGCTTGCCGTGCTCGATCATCCACTGGAACGCGTCCGTCAGGAAGAACTCGCCCTTGTTCTTCGGACGCGCGAGGACGTGATCGATGCCCTGCCAGAGGCTGTCCACCGCTCGAATGTAGTAGAGCCCGATGTTCGCGAGGCGGGAAATGGGCGTGTCGGGCTTCTCCACGATGCGCGTCATGTAGCCCCGGTCGTCGGTCACGACCACGCCGAACCGCTGGTAGTCTTCGACCTCTTTGGCCCAGATGATCCCGTCCGCGTCGGTTCGGTTGATGAGCGTGAGGTCCGCCTCGAAGACGGTGTCCACGAAGATGATCAGGACCGGCTCGCGCACGAAGGGCCGGGCGAGGTTCACCGCGCCCGCCGTGCCGTCCTGCACCTTCTGCTCGATGTAGCGCGACGGGATCCCGTAGCGCGCCCGCGCGTAGGCCTCGACCTGCTCCTTCAGGTGCCCGGTGACGAAGATCAGCTCGCTCACGTCGAGGCCCTCGAGCCGGTCCATCACCCAGTCCATCACCGGCCGCCCGGCCACCTTGAGGAGCGGCTTCGGCACCAGGTGGGTGTGGGGGCGCAGTCGGGTGCCTTTCCCGGCCAGCGGAATGATCACTTGCATGTCAGCCTCGACCGTAGCGGTCCTGGACTCGCACCAGATCGTCGAGCTCGGGAGTGGAGGCCTCGAGCACGTCGCTGTCCTCCACGGCTTCGATCTGGTGAATCAGCTTGGGTGGGATGTGAACCGTCTCGCCGGCCCTGAACCGCCGCTCCTCGAGGGTGGCCCCGGGCTGGGTCCGCAGCAGCAGCTCGCCCCGGAGCACGTGCATGGTCTCGTCCTTGACGTTGTGATACTGGAGGCTCAGCACGTGCCCGGCGCGCACATGGAGGATCTTGCCGACGTAGCGGTCGGTGCGCGCCCAGATCAGCTCGTATCCCCACGGCTTGTCCACTCGGTACGGCACCTCGGGCACTGCGCCTCCCCGGCTCTGTCGGTGCGGTAATATAGGCGGGCCGTGTCGGGAGCGAACCGCGCGCCTGACGGGCGCGAATGACGGCTACTTCCGCGTTCGGAATTTGAGATGCAGCTTTGTGGCTGTGCCTCCCGTGATTCTGCTGGTCGAGGATGAGCCCGCGGTGCAGCGCGTCACCTGCCAGTACCTGGAGGAGGCGGGCATGGTGTGCCTGGCGGCGGACAACGCGGCCCAGGCCATGGACATCCTCGGCGCCGGACAGGTGCCCGACCTGCTCGTCCTGGACGTGCGGCTTCCGGACCTCCCCGGACCGGAGCTGGCCCTCCGCATCCACAGCCGCTATCCGCGCATCCCCGTGCTGTTCGTCTCCGGTTGGGTCGACGGTCTCGCGAACCCCGGCACCCTCGAAGCGCTCGCGTGGGGCTTCCTGCAGAAACCGTACACCGGCGAGGCGCTGGTCGAGAGGGTGCGACGGATGGTCCCGGCCAGGAGCGCGGCCGGATAACCGGCTGATGCTGCCGATCCGTCAGCTCAGCTCCGGGAGAGGGTAGCCCCGGCGGGCTGCCATGCTGAAGGAGGCCTGCCGGGCACGGTGTGAGGAGCAGCTAAAGATCCGTGACGGTGAACCGGTCGTACTTCTGCGCCTTCACATAGCCGACTCGCCGGGCCACATTCATCAGCCGCTGGGTATCCAGGTCCGAGGGTGCGTAGGCGATCAGCAGGGTGTGGCCCGCCTGCGCCGAGGCCAAGTGGCTCTCGGTCGCCCCCGCCTCGGCCCCTAGAGCGCGCACCAGCGGATTCAAGTGCTCGAGGTCTGCCGAAGCGCCCTCCAATACCCGCTCGATCGGCATGAGCTGCACGTCATCCTCGACATAGCCGCCTTCCAGGAGTGATCCTCTCACCCGCTCCGCATCGTCCGCTGTGCGCAACGCCAGCACGACGTACCCGCGAGGATAGAAGATGCCGAACTGCCTCGGCACTCCCGGTGACTTCTTGTGTTCCGCCATGATGAACTCCCATCACTCTGAGTGCCTACCCGCCGAGTGCCTACCCATCGCCCCGGCAGAATCTCCATCAGAGTAGGCGACCGACACGACCGTGTGAAGGGTTCGTCGGTCCAGCGGTTCACATGGATGCTTGGTCCCCGCCCTCGTTCAGGGCGGCATATCACCGTGGCCGATGAGCGCCCCAAGCGGCCTCTGCCACCTACCTATCCCGCATATCAACGTAGACAAGTGCAGATGTGGAGCGGCCATCCGTCACACGGACGAATCGTAGCGCCCCAAGTACATGGATTCCCCAATAGTTTGCCGAAAGACACTACCATTGACGCTTGGTAGGTAGAATGTACATTATTCCTACAAAGCACCAGGGAGATTCATGAGCTCGCCCCAGCTCGACCACACGTCCCGCCGCATCCTCCAGCTCCTCGCCAGCGACGGGCGAGCCAGCTACCAGGCCATCGCCGACGAAGTCGGGCTCTCCCGGCCTGCCGTCATGGAGCGGGTCAAGCGGTTGGAGGAGGCCGGCTTCATCCGCGGCTACCACGCCCGCCTCGAGCGCGGCAAGTGCGGGTTTCCGGTGACCGCGTTCGTGGCCGTCCGCTATCCGGCCTCGGAAGGTGCCGGTGAAGAGCCACGGGTCAGCGCCTTCGCCGCCAATCCCAACGTGCTCGAGTGCCATCACGTCGCCGGGGACGACTGCTACGTGCTGAAGGTCGCCGCCCCGTCGATCGAGAGCCTCGAGGGCGTGCTTCGCGAGATCAAGCAGTCGGGCCTTCCGGTCAGTACCCGCACCACCATCGTGCTGTCCACGCTGTTCGAGAAGCCCGGCATCGTGCCGGTGGCGGAGGACTGATGGCCGGACTTCGCGGCAGGGCGTTGATCGCCTATCTGCTCGTCTGCACGGTGTGGGGATCGACCTACCTGGCGATCCGGGTCGGCGTGATGCAGCTGCCCCCCATGCTGTTCGCCGGGACCCGCTTCATCATCGCGGGGCTGCTCCTCGCCGGTATCGTCCTTGCCACCGGCGACCGGCTCCCCCGGCGCGCCCGTGACTGGGCGGTGAACGCGGTGACCGGTCTGTTCCTGCTGCTCGGTGGGAACGCGGTGGTAGTGTGGGCGGAGCAGTCCGTGGAGTCCGGAGCGGCGAGCGTCTTCGTCGCCGCCGTGCCGCTCTGGGCTGCGTTCTTCGACGCCCTCTGGCCCGGCGGGACTACGATTTTCACCTGGCGGGTCGCCGTGGGACTCGCGCTCGGCTTTCTGGGCAGCGCGCTCCTCGCCGGCGTCACGCCCGGGCAGCTGATGCATGCGGACCTCGCGGGGCCGGTCGCCTTGACCCTGGCGAGCGCGTCGTGGGCGCTCGGGACCGTCTACTCCAAGCGGAACCCGACCGACACCTCCCCGTATGCCGCGTCCGCGGTGCAGATGCTGGCCGGCGGCGCCGTGATCACGCTGCTCGGTCTCGTGCTCGGCGAGGCGGGCGAGTGGCGCTGGTCCGCCGAGGGGCTCGGCGCGCTCGCGTACCTCGTGGTTTTCGGCTCGATCGTGGGCTTCACCGCCTACGCGTACGCGCTGCGTCACGCCTCGGCCACGGTGGTCGGCACCTATGCCTACGTGAACCCCGTGGTGGCGGTGCTGCTCGGCTGGCTCGTTCTCGGCGAGGCGATCACGATGCGCACACTCGGAGCCATGGTGCTGATCCTGGGCGCGGTGCT
>DATABZ010000290.1:0-5706 GCA_036259315.1 Gemmatimonadales bacterium
GCCCCCTCCCCAGGCTCCGCTCACCGCGCTCCGCTGGTGCAGCAATGGCTTGTAAGCAGGTCTACGACGGCGCCGGTGCGAGGCGGCAGAGCTACGTCGCCGCGCCGGTCCCGCCCTCCACGGTCCCCCCGACGACATCGAGCAGGAACGCATACTTGAACGCCACCTCCCGCAGGTGGTCGTACCTGCCCGACGCGCCCCCGTGCCCGGCCCCCATGTTCGTCCTGAGCAGCAGCCGATTGCGATCGGTCTTCCGCGCCCGCAGCCGCGCCGTCCACTTGGCCGGCTCCCAGTACGCCACCCGGGGATCGTTGAGCCCGGCGGTCACCAGGATGTGGGGATACGCCTTCGAGGCCACGTTGTCGTAGGGAGAATAGGAGCGGATGTACTCGTAGTAGGAGGGATCGTTCGGATTGCCCCACTCGTCGTACTCGATGACCGTGAGCGGCAGCGTGGCGTCCAGCATCGTGTTCACCACGTCCACGAAGGGCACTTCGGCCACCACCGCCTTGAACAGGTCCGGCCGCAGGTTGGTGACGGCGCCCATCAGCAGCCCGCCGGCGCTGCCCCCGTTGATCGCCAGCCGGTCCGTCGAGGTGTAGCCCTCCGCCACCAGGTGCTCGGCCGCCGCGATGAAGTCGGTGAAGGTGTTCCGCTTGTGGAGCAGCTTCCCCGACTCGTACCAGGCGCGCCCCATCTCCTCGCCGCCGCGCACGTGGGCGATCGCCACCACCCAGCCGCGGTCCAGCAGGCTCAGCGCGTTGGAGGAGAACCCGGGATCGAAGCTGTAGCCGTAGGAGCCGTAGCCCTGGAGCAGGAGCGGGCGCCTGCCGTCGCGCTCCAGCGGCAGGCGATAGACCAGCGAGACCGGGATCCGGGCGCCGTCCGGGGCTACGGCGAAGAGCCGCTCGCTCCGGTAGCAGGAGGGATCGTACCCGCCCAGCACCTCGGTCTGCTTCCGCACCGTCCAGGTCCGCTCCGCCACGTCGTAGTCCACCACCGAGTTCGGCGTCACCAGCGAGGTGTAGCTGAAGCGGAAGACCGTGGTCTCGAACTCGGGGTTCTCGTGCGGCCGCACGGTGTACACCGGCTCCGGGAAGGCGACCAGGTGCTCCTCGCCCGTCGCCAGCTCCAGCACCCGGAGCCGCCGGAGCCCGTCCATCCGCTCCCAGACCACCAGGTGGCGCTCGAACGCCTCGGCCGCGTCGAGCTTGATCTCGGGCCGGTAGGGGAGCACCGCCGTCCAGCTCTCGCGTCCCGGCGCGCTCACCGGGGCGGAGACGAGCCGGAAGTTGGGTGCGCCGTCGTTGGTGACGATGTAGAACCGCTCGCCGTGGTGGGTGACGGCGTACTCGACGCCGTGCCGCCGCGGCTCCACCACCCGGAGCTCACCCGCCGGGTCGTCGGCGCTGAGGTAGCGCGCCTCGCTGGTGGAGTGGCTCGCCAGCTCGAGGATCAGGTAGCGGCGGCTGCGGGTGCGGTGGACGTCGAGGAAGAAGGCCTCGTCCGGCTCGTGGTGCACCAGCACGTCTTCCACCGGGTTCGACCCGACCCTGTGGCGGAAGAGCCGGCTGGGCCGGCGGATCTGGTCGAGCACGACGTAGAACAGCGTCCGCGAGTCGTTGGCCCACGCGGCCGTCGGCGAGGTGCCCTCGATGGTCTCGGCGAGCAGGCCGCCGGTGGTGAGGTCCTTGATGAAGAGGGTGAACGACTCCGCCCCGGTGGTGTCCGCCGAGTAGGCGAGCAGCCGGTGGTCGGGACTCACCTCGAAGGCACCCATCCGGAAGTAATCGTGACCCGCGGCCAGGAGGTTGAGGTCGAGCAGGACCTCCTCCGGCGCGCCGTCCTCGTCCCGCCGGCGGCAGAAGATGGGGTACTGGGCCCCGGCCTCGGTCCGCGAGTAGTAGAGCCAGCCGTCCTCCCGGCTGGGGACGGAGAGGTCGGACTCCTTGATGCGGCCCCGCAGCTCCTGGTAGAGCAGCTCCTGGAGCCCCTCCGTGTGCCGCATGACCTGCTCGGTGTAGCGGTTCTCCGCCTCGAGGTGGGCCAGGACCTCCGGGTCCTCGCGATTGCGCAGCCAGTAGTACTCGTCGATCCGGCTCTCGCCATGGACGTGGTGCACCCGCGGGATCGCGCGAGCGACCGGCACCTCCGGCGCGACGGCGGCCTCGCGGACGCCCGCCTCCGCTTCGCTGTACTCCGCCGGCCCGCCGGCCGGTATGGTGAGAGAGGGGAGCGTGCGCTGCGGATTGGGGGACATCGGGGCTTCCCAGGGGTCCGATGGTTTACGGCCGACCACGATTGGGCGGAATTACCATAGGCTCTCCCGGCAAGTCAAGTGGAACCTAAACCGTTACAGCATAATCATTTATCCTCGTCGCCAGACCCTTGTCTCGGCCGCATCGGACCCCCTGCCACGGCTGCCTGAACGGCAGCTCAGGCCCCATCTCGGCCCCTGGAAGGGAGATAGATCAGCAGGTGCTGGTGGCGGTGCTGTCGATGAAGCTCCACCCGGTGACCCCAGCGGCGGGCACCATGATGACGTCCACCGGCTGGGTCAGCGCCATCGTGGTCATGCAGTTCGGGCCGGGCGACGTCTCGACCACGGTGATCCTGAGGTCCCCGTCCGACCTGGTGACCCGCTGGACGACGATGTCGTGCCCGCCGGTGGAGCGCTCGCCGGAGGCGACCGCGATCACCAGATCGCGGCTGAAGTTCACCTCCGGCCGGACGCCCGCGCCGAGCTCCGACCAGAACTGCGCCCAGGTGGCGGGGTCCCGGATGACCAGGCGCCGCGAGCCGCGGATGTTGGAGCTGACCCAGCGGCCGATCCGCCGGATCTCGACCGGTGCGCCGTCGGAGGGTGAGACCGTGTCGGACTCGGCCGCGGGACTTCCGGCGGCGTCCGGCGCTTCGGGAGCCGGCGCAGGCGTGGGAGCCGGGTCCTGGTCCACGACCGGTGGGGATGGGGCCTCCGACGGGGCCGGCGCCACGGCTCCGGCGTCGTCCGTGGGGCGAATGGTGGAGCCGGCGCAGGCGGCCAGGGCTGCGGCCAGTGCGGCGGTGGCGATCGGACGGAGGCTGGCGTTCACGAGGCACCCTCGCTGAGGCGGATGCCGCAACGTAAGCCCCCGGCCCTCATCGGAGCGCGCGCCGTCGTCGCCAAGCCCGGGTGAGCCAGGTCACGAGCGTGGCACCACGGCGCGTGCTCGGGCAGGACTACTGCTTGCACACCCCGTCGGGATCAGGCTTCGGCTTATCGACCACGACCCGATGGTCCAGGTCCGCCACCGTCACCACCACGTCCCCGATGAATCGCGTCACCCGCGTCATCTTGTCGTAGTCGATGTACTGCGGCTCGTCGGTGAGCTGGTGGTAGTCGGGATGGCTCCCGGTCGTGAAGAAGGCGATCGGGATCCCGAACCGGGCGTACATGTAGTGATCGCTGCGGCAGTAGTAGTTCGCGGGGTGCCCGTCGGCGTCGTAGGTGTAGTCGAACTCCATCCCGTGGTTCCCCTCGGCGTTCACCCGCTCGACCAGGTCGCCCAGCTCGGTGGAGAGCCTGCGGGAGCCGATCGCCTGGAGGTAGCCCGGGCCCCCGTCCGGCCGGTCTGCCGCGGTGCCGCGGCCGATCATGTCCAGGTTGACGTGGGCCACGATCGAGTCGCGGGCGACGGTCGGGTTCTGGGTGAACCACTTCGCGCCGAGGAGGCCCATCTCTTCCGCGGTGTGCCAGACGAAGAGGATCGAGCGCTTCGGGCGGGCGGGGCCCCTCGCCAGCAGCTCGGCGATCTCCAGCACGCCCACGCTCCCGCTGCCGTCGTCGTCGGCGCCGTTGAGCACCGAGTCGGCCCGCGGCGCGCGCTCCTGGCGGAGGCTGTCGAGGATCGCCCCGATCCGGGCGGCCTGCTCCTCGGTCGGGGTGCCAGGCGTGCTGTTGGCGCCCTCCGGCCGCATCACCTGGTTGAAGGCGCGGAGCGAGTCGTGGTCCAGCGGCTCGTGCGCCATGCCGTCGTGGTCGTTGTGGGCGCCGATCGCGACCATCTGGCCGCGGAGCGCGGGGTCGCTGCCCGGGAGCAGGGCGACCACGTTGCGGGCCGGGTGCTCCACCGGGGTGTCCACGAAGCGGATCGCTCCCGATACCATGCGCCCCTCCGCTCCTGGCTGTAGCCCCGAGAGCGGCGCGCCCATCAGCGCCTCGGCCACGCGGGTTGAGGCGTACATGAAGGCGGGCGTCTCCGGGCCTTCGCCGCCCTCGATCTGCGCGCCGGCGTCCTGGAGGCTGGTGCGGTCCGACGGGCCGAGGGCGTCGAGCGTCGCCACGACGATGCCGGCGGCGGTGCGGAAGCGCTCGGTGGTCTGGGCCCGGTTGACGGTGCCGGTGGGGACGCCGTTTACGGGCGGGAAGGCGACGACCACGAGCTTGCCCGCGGCCTCTTCGGGCGAGATCATGTCCCCTTCCCAGGTGCCGCCGAAGACGGCCTGGACCCCGTCTACGGACCGCACGCCTTTACCCTGGTCGCGGGGGATCAGCTCGTCCCAGGGCTTGAACGTCGTCCCCTCGACCGTCAGGGCCGAGGCGGGGTCGAGCGTGCGCCGGACCAGCGGCACGGTCTGGAACCAGCCCCCGTCCTCGCCCGCGGGCTCCAGGCCGATCCGCTTCGCTTCGGCGGCGATCCAGTCGGTTCCCTTCACGTTGCCCTCGGTGCCGGAGCGGCGGCCCCGCATGGAGTCGTCGGCGAAGGCGTAGAGCCGGCTCCGGAGGTCGGCGGCGGTGATCGCCGGGGTGGTGGAGGCCGGTGCCACCGTCGCCTGCGGAGTCCCCGCGCCGCCGCAGGCAGCCAGCAGGAGGAGAAGGGCAGGGGCGAGGGCGCTCGGGTCGAACACGCGGGGGACGGCGCGCTGCACTGGGTTGACTCCGGTCTGGGGTCGAGTGTCGAAGCAGATACTGGGAGTAGTGGTACCGACGGGCGGGCGGGGCAGAGCCAGGGCGCCGGCCGAGCCATCGTACGGGGGCGGCGCCGGGTTTGTTTTGCGTGGACGGCCTGGCTAGACGATGACCGTCAGGACCAGGGCGATCTCCAGCGCCAGGAGCGCGGAGAGCACGTGGCGGGCCCGGACCCGGAGGTGGACCAGCCGTTCATTGCACAGCGGACAGACTGCGACGACCTCACGAAGGGCCAGGCCGCAGCAGGGGCAGTTCGTCACCATGGTGCCACTCGAAATCACGGCATCCAATTACTCGAACGTCGAGCGAGGTCAAATTCCGCCCCGAATCATGGCTTGTCAAGCGGAGGGAGGCCTTTACGCCGCCAGCCGGGTGGAGCACTATACGACGCCTTCCCGAACCGTCCCTTGCTTTGGAGAACCGCGCCATGGCCCTCGTGGACCGCGTGAAGAACATTCTGCTGACTCCCCGGGAGGAGTGGCAGGTGATCGATGCTGAGCCGACTACACCGGCTGAGCTGTACAAGGAGTACGTCCTGCCGCTCGCGGCGATCGGACCGGTGGCCTCGGCGATAGGGGCCCTGGCGTTCGGTTACCAGGGGTTCGGGCTCAACTACCGGCCGCCCGTCGGAACCGTCCTCACCTCGGCGATCGTGACCTATCTCCTGACCCTCGGCGGGGTCTACGTCCTGGCACTAATCATCGACGCGCTGGCTCCGAACTTCGGCGGTACCGCGAACCAGATGCAGGCGCTCAAGG
>DATABZ010000291.1:0-15331 GCA_036259315.1 Gemmatimonadales bacterium
TATCGCTCCTCGAGCAGACGGTCGGATGCTCGACGGCGAGCCCCGGGGGCGGCCTGGACCTCGGCCGGGCCGGCTTCGGCGCGGCCAACACGTACAACCTGGGCCTCTCCGCCTCCCAGACGCTGTACTCCGGCGGCCGCATCTCGGCGCAGAACCGGATCGCGGAGGCGGGGCTGCGCTCCGCCGAACTGGAGGTGACCGAGCAGAACGCCCAGTCGCTGGTCACGGTGGCGCAGCGCTACTACGACGCGGTGCTCGCCGACCGGCTCCTGGAGATCGCGGAGGCATCGCTGGCCCAGACGGAGGAGACGCTCCGGCTGGCGGAGCTCGCCTTCCAGGTGGGCGACAAGGCCGAGTACGACGTGCTCCGCGCCCGGGTCGCGCGCACCAACCAGAGCAACGCGGTCGTGCAGCAGCGCTCCAGCCGCGACCTCGCCTACACCGCGCTCAAGCAGCAGCTCGAGCTGCCGGTGGACCAGCCGCTCACGCTGACCACCCCGCTCGGCGACAGCGTCGTCCCCGAGGTGACGCTCCCCGCCTCGGCCGCGGCCGCGCTGGACACGGCCACCGCGGCCCGGGTGGCGGTCCGGCAGGCGGAGGAGGCTGTCCGGATGCAGGAGGGACAGGTGCAGCTGACGCGCGCGCAGTCCCGTCCCAGCGTGACGATCTCGTCCAGCTACGCCCTGTCGGCGTACCCGCCGGACGTGATCCCCACGGCCGACGCCTTCCAGGACAACTGGAGCGTGTCGCTGGGCGTCAGCATTCCGATCTTCGACGGCGGACGGGTGCGCGGGAGCGTGGTGCAGGCGCAGGGCGCGCTGGAGCAGGCCCGCGTGCAGCTGCAGCAGACGCGGGAGAGCGCCGTGCTGGACGTCCGCACCAAGCAGGAGGCGCTGGAGAGGGCGCGATCCTCCCTCCAAGCGATGGTGGGCGCCGTGGAGGAGGCCCAGCGCGCCTACGAGATCGCCCAGCTCCGCTACCAGCAGGGGCTCTCCAGCCTCACCGAGGTGAACGACGCCCGCCTGGCGCTGAACCAGGCGCAGGCGGACCGCGCCCAGGCCGCGCGCGACCTGTACGTGGCCGAGCTCCAGCTGCTGCTGGTGCGCGACCTCCCTCTCGACACGACGGGCGCCGCCTCGCAGGGCGCCGCCCAGGCGAGGTCCACCGGCTCGGCGGCGCAGGCGCGGCCGGCCGCCACTTCCTTCTCCCCGAATCCCTGACTCGAGGCGGTACACGATGAAGACTGATCACAACACCGCCGTCGCGGCATGCGCCCTCGCTCTCACGCTGCTCGCCGCGGCGTGCGGAGGGCAGCCGGGACCGGCGGAGACGGCCACCCCGCAGGCCCTGAGCGTGGAACCGGAGGACGTGGCCGTCGCGCAGCGGACCCAGGTCAGCTCCGGCCTGGCGATCTCGGGCACGCTGGAGGCCGAGACGGAGGCGACCCTTCGGGCCGAGCTGGCGGGCACCGTCGCGAACGCCGGCGCGGAGGAGGGACAGCGCGTCTCCCGGGGGGCGGTGCTCGCGCGGATCGAGGACCCCAGCCTGTCGCAGCAGCAGAACTCCGCCCGGTCGGCGGTCAGCTCCGCCGAGATCGCCGTGCAGAACGCGAGGCGCGACGTGGAGCGGTACCAGACCCTGGTGGACGCGGGCGCCGCCCCCCGGCGGGACCTGGAGAACGCCCGCAGCGCGCTGGCGTCGGCCCAGGCGCAGCTGGCGAGCGCCCGCTCGCAGCAGAGCGACGTGCAGAAGACCGTGGGCAACGCCACGGTGACCTCGCCCATCTCCGGGATCGTGAGCGCGAAGCTGGTGAACACCGGAGACGTGGTGCAGCAGGGCACCGACCTGTACCGCGTGGTCGACCCGTCCAGCATGCGGCTGCAGGCGTCAGTCCCCTCGGAGCAGGTGGGCTCGATCAAGGTTGGCGACCGGGTGGAGTTCACGGTCCGGGGCTACCCGGGACGCACCTTCGCCGGCCGGATCGAGCGGATCAACCCCACGGCGGATCCCGCCACCCGGCAGATCCGCGTCCACGTCTCCATCCCCAACCCGGGCGGGACGCTGGTCGCCGGCCTGTTCGCCGACGGCCGCGTGACGACCGCGGCGCGGCAGGGGCTCATGGTGCCCGCTCCCGCGGTGGAGACTTCCGGCGCGAAGAGCACCGTGGTGCGCCTGCGTGGTGGCCGCGCCGAAGAGGTGGCCGTGCAGGTGGGGCTGCGCGACGAGGCGAACGGCCAGGTGGAGATCACCTCCGGCCTGGCGGCGGGCGACACCGTGCTGGTGGGACCCGCGAAGGAGATCGCCGCCGGCACGCAGGTCCGGCTGCAGACCGCGGCGCGCGGGGCCGGCGCCCCGGCGAACCGCTAGGAGAGACGCATGTTCATTTCGAACTTTTCGATCAAGCAGCCGATCATCACCGTCGTGACGATGCTCACGCTGGTGATCGGGGGCATCTACTCGCTGCTGAAGCTGCAGACGGACGAGTTCCCCGAGATCGACCAGCCGATCGTCACCGTCGCCGTGCCCTACCCCGGCGCGTCGCCGGAGGGGGTCGAGCGTGAGGTGGTGGAGCCGATCGAGGACGCGGTCGCCAGCATCAGCGGGGTGGACGAGATCACGTCGAACTCCTCCGACGGCTACGCCCAGGTCGTCGTCCGCTTCACCTTCGGCAAGGACGTCCAGGTCGCCACGCAGGAGGTCCGCGACGCGATTTCCGGGATCCGCGGGGACCTTCCCGCGGAGATGGAGGAGCCGATCTTCTCCCGGTTCAGCCCCGACCTGCAGCCGATCGTCTCGCTCACGCTGTCCTCGGACCGCCTCTCCGCGGCCGGGCTGACGGAGCTCGCGGACCCGGGAATCAGCGGGGAGCTGAGCGGCATCAACGGGGTGGCGAGCGTGGATGTCTCGGGCGGAGTGCAGCCGGAGATGACCGTCCTGCTGCGGCCGGAGGCGCTGCAGTCGGCGGGCGTGAGCGCGGGAGAGGTGGTGCAGGCGCTCCAGTCGCAGAACCTCGCGGCGCCCGTCGGGCGGGTGACGGCCGAGTCCGAGGAGCGTACCATCCGCCTGGTCGGACGCGTGGAGGACCAGACCTCGTTCGAGCAGATCGTGGTGGCCGAGCGCGGAGGGACCGTGATCCGGCTCGGCGACGTGGCCACCGTCGTGGAGGGGAGCGAGGAGCAGCGCACCGTCGCCCTGTACAACGGGCAGGAGGCGGTGGGCATCGACGTGCTGAAGTCGACCGGTGCCAGCACCACGGAGGTGGCGGACGCGGTGCTGGAGAGGGTGGAGCAGATCCGGCGGACGCTTCCGGCAGGCGCCACGCTGGACGTGGTCCGCAACTCGGGCGAGCGGGTGGAGGAGTCGGTCTCCAACGTGCAGCACACCCTGATCGAGGGGCTGGTGCTCACCGTGCTGGTGGTCTTCCTCTTCCTGAACTCGTGGCGCAGCACGGTGATCACCGGGCTCGCCCTGCCGGTGAGCATGCTCGCCGCGTTCATTCCCGTCTACCTGTTGGGCTTCACGCTGAACACCATGACCCTGATGGGGCTGTCGCTGGCTATCGGGATCATCATCGACGACGCCATCGTGGTGCGCGAGAACATCGTGCGGCACGTGGAGATGGGGAAGGACCACCTCACCGCGAGCAGGGAGGGGACCAGCGAGATCGGGTTGGCGGTTACGGCGACCACCTTCGCGCTCGTCGTGGTCTTCATCCCGATCGGGTTCATGCCCGGCATCGCGGGGCAGCTCTTCAAGCCCTTCGCGCTGACCATCGCCAGCGCGGTGCTGGTCTCCCTGTTCGTCTCGTTCTCGCTGGACCCGATGCTCTCCGCCTACTGGGCGGACCCGCACAAGGAGGAGCACGAGAAGGGCTGGATCACCCGGCAGGTGGACCGCTTCAACGCCTGGTTCGACCGCATGGCGGACCGCTACAAGGGGGTGATCGCCTGGGCCCTGGACCATCGCAAGGCGATGGTGGGACTGACGGTGGCCTCCCTGGTGGGGGCGGTGGCCCTGCAGGTCGGGTTCGGGGGGACCGGCTTCACCCCCCCGAGCGACCGCAGCGAGCTGACGATCACCGTGGAGACCCCGCCCGGCTCCAGCCTTGATTACACGAAGCGCAAGGCGGAAGCGGCGGAGCGCATCGCCCGGACCCACCCGGAGGTGGCGTACACCTACACCACCCTGGGCGGAGCCACGGGCGCGGTGGACGAGGGGCGGATCTACGTGAAGCTGGTGCCCAAGGCCGAGCGGGAGGTGGGCCAGGACGCGTTCGGCGAGGTGCTGCGCGAGGATCTGGCGCAGATCGGGGGGGCCACCTTCGCGACGACGGGCAGCGGGCTGGGAGGGGCGACCAAGCCGCTCCAGGTGCAGCTCCGTGGCCCCGACTCGCGGGTGCTGACGCAGCTCGCCCAGCAGGTCGAGGAGCGGGTCCGCCAGGTGCCGGGCACGGCGGACGTCGCCCTTTCCACCCGCGGACAGAAGCCGGAGCTGGTGGTGCGGATCGATCGCGGCCTGGCCGGTTCGCTGGGCCTGACGGTGAGCCAGGTGGCGCAGGCGATGCGTCCGGCCTTCGCCGGGGTGGACGCCGGCGACTGGGTGGACGCGGGCGGGAGGACGCGCAACGTGATGGTGCGGCTGGACCCCGCGGTGCGGACCAGCGCGGAGGACCTGCGCAGGCTGCCGCTCGTCCTCGGGCCGTCCACGGAGGCGGGGGGCAGCCCGACGGTGATCCCGCTGGGCCAGGTCGCGGAGGTGGCGGAGGGGTTCGGCCCGGCGCAGGTCGGTCACCTGGACCGGGAGCGCGTGGTGAGCGTCGAGGCCAACGTGGTGGGTGCCGACCTCGGGTCGGTGACGCAGCAGGTCAACGCGGCGATCTCCGAGATCGACTTCCCGGCCGGCTACGAGGTGGTGCAGGGCGGGCAGGCGGAGACGCAGTCGGAGATGTTCGGCTCCATCATCACTGCGCTCCTCACCGCCGTGGTGCTGATGTACCTGGTGCTGGTGGTCCAGTTCCGCTCGTTCCTGGACCCCATCGCCATCATGATGTCGCTGCCGCTCTCGCTGATCGGCGTGGTGCTGGCGCTGCTCCTGACCGGCGACACCCTCAACCTGATGAGCCTGATCGGGATCATCCTGCTGATGGGGATCGTGGCGAAGAACGCCATCCTGCTGATCGACTTCGCCAAGCTGAACCACGAGCAGGGAATGCCGCTGCGCGAGGCGCTCATCGACGCGGGACGGGTGAGGCTGCGGCCGATCCTGATGACCACGTTCGCGCTGGTCGCGGCGATGATCCCCGTGGCGATCGGCAGCGGCGAGGGCGCCGACTTCCGGGCCCCCCTCGGGCGGGCGGTGATCGGCGGCGTGATCGCCTCCACCGTGCTGACGCTGCTGGTGGTGCCGACCTTCTACGAGATCCTGAGCGAGTGGCGGGAGCGCGCGGCGCGACTCTTCCGGGCGAGGAAGGATTCCCATGCCCCCGGGATCGCGCCGGAGCTGGCGCCGGAGGCGGGCGATTGAGGCCGCCTCCGGCGGACGGGGAATCGTTCGGGTAGTCGGGGCAGGGGTGGGAGACGGCGGATGCGCCGCCTCCCACCCCCCGTCCGACGGGAGCCAACCATCACCACTGGAGAAAGCGTGGGACAGACGACGATCGTCGCCGGGCACCCATGGCCCGGCCCCGACGACGCCCCGGAGGCCCACCGTGCCCGGCCCATGAACCGGAGCGAGCTCATCGTGAACTTCGTGTTCTGGATGAGCCTCGCCACCCTGGTGGGGGGGAGTGCTCTCCTTCTCCCGATCGACCTCGAGCCGGAGTCCCGGCTGCGGTTCGTCAAGCTCGTGTTCTTCGTCGCCCTCGTCTGGTCGCTGGCTACGCCGCCGCTCTTTTCGCTCGCCAGCCGCTTCGGGCTGGAGCACGGGAGCCGTGGCACACGCATCCTCCTCTTCATCGCAATCGCGCCGGTAGTCGCGCTCACGATCACGCTCCTGAACGCCGCGGGGTTCACGTGGATCCTGCCGCCCCTGCCCGGCGAGCCGACGGGGTGGGGGAGGTTCAGGTCGCTCATCCTGCCCATGCTCCCCGGAAGCGTGACCATGTATGCGGCTGTCGTCGGCACCGGGCTCGCCAGGGATGCCTCGCTGCGCGCGCAGGCGCGGCGCGAGGAGGCAGTCCGGCTTCAGGCCCACAACGCGCAGCTCCAGGCCCAGCTCGCGGAGGCGCGGCTCGACCTGCTGCGCGCCCAGCTCAACCCGCACTTCCTGTTCAACACCCTGAACGCGATCTCCGGCCTGATGGACGAGGACCCCCGCGGGGCGCGGCGGATGGTGGCGCGGCTGAGCGAGCTGCTCCGCTTCGCGCTCCAGGGGGCCACGGACCGGGAGATCCCGCTGCACGAGGAGCTGGGGCTGCTGCGCCGCTACCTGGAGATCGTCGAGATCCGCTACCAGGGACGCCTCCAGACCGAGGTTGCCGCGGACCCGTGGGTCGAGGAGGCCCTGGTGCCCAGCCTCATCCTGCAGCCGCTGGCGGAGAACGCCATGAAGCACGGCGTCGCGAAGGCGGGGGGCCACGGCCGCATCGAGGTGCACGCGCGCAGGGAGGGGGACGGCCTCGTCCTCACCGTACGGGACACCGGGCCCGGCGACGGTGGGGCTGCAACCGCGCCCGCGGAACCGGGGAGCGGCCTGGGGCTGCGCCACGTCCGGGATCGGCTGGAGGAGCTCTACGGCGCGGACCAGCGCTTCGAGCTGCGGCCCGCCCCCGACGGCGGGATGATCGCCGAGATGGTTCTCCCCTTCCACACGCGGGCGGACCTGCGCGCCGTCGAAGTCCCCGACCACTCCTGAGGTGCAGCCATGGCGGAAGAACCGAGACCCCTCCGGGTGCTGGTGGTGGACGACGAGCCGGTGGGATGGAAGCGGATCGTCAACCTGCTGCGCGCCGAGCCGAACGTGGACCTCGTGGGCACGGCGGAGGACGGCGAGCAGGCGGTCGAGGCGATCCGCACCCTCCGGCCCGACCTCGTCTTCCTGGACATCCAGATGCCCCGGAGGACCGGTCTGGACGTGGTCCGGGAGGTCGGTCCCGACGCGATGCCGGCCACCATCTTCGTCACCGCCTACGACCAGCACGCGCTGTCCGCCTTCGAGCTCGCCGCCGTGGACTACCTGGTGAAGCCGTACGACGACGAACGCTTCGAGCAGGCCTTCCGGCGTGCGAGGCGCAGGGTGGAGCTGGAGGGCAGGGATCAGCTCCTGAACCAGCTGACGGCGCTGCTGTCGGCCGGCCGAACCCCGCCCGGTGAGGCGCCGCCGAGGGAGAAGCCGGCGTACCTGGAGCGAATCGCGGTGCAGACCAAGGGCAAGATCCGCGTCGTTCCCGCTGCGAAGATCGACTACGTCAGGGCGAGCGGGCCGTACGCCGAGCTCCACGTCGGCGACCAGCGGTACGTCATCCGGGAATCGATGCAGGCGCTGGACGAGAGGCTGGATCCCGCGGAGTTCATGCGCATACACCGCAGCATCATCGTCCGGCTGAGCCTCATCGAGGTCCTCGCGCGGTCGCCGGCCGGTGACCTGGAGGCCCAGCTGAAGAACGGGGTCCGTCTGCCGGTGGGACGCTCCCGCCGCGATGCGGTGCAGCGGCGTCTCGGGTGGGAAGGCAGGTGACGGGCGCCGCTGCCGGCTTCCCGGCGGCGGTGGCCACCGCGCGGCCCGTCACCATGGGTGCCTCCCGGACGCTCCCGCACCCATCCCGACCAGGTAAACACAACCTGCCCCCCGCGCGGCTGCGGGCAGGCTGCCGCCCAAGCGCTCGAACCCGAGGCTCCGGGGGAGAGCCGGATGTGGGCGCAGAACGGTACGGTGTCCAATGACCGAAGCAGAAGAGTCGGCCCGAACGATGGCGGACAATGCGGCTCGCGTGACTCGCGGGCGGCTGCCGATGCTGTCGTTCATCTTCGTGCTCCTCGCCCTGGTGGCGTTGGCGATCACTCCGATCCTGACCACCTGGCGGATCGCGGACGTACGGAGCACCACCGACACCGCCAGGCGTCCAGCGCGGATGCTCGGCGAGCTGCGGGATCTCTTCAGCGAGGAGATCATCCAGCTCCAAGCATTCTATCTGACGGGTGACCAGGAGACGCTGGCGCGATACAGGCAGGTGCGAGCCCGCGAGGAACTGTTGTTCCGGGAGTTCGAGAGCGTCGCTCGGGAGGAAGGGGCCAGGGCTCTCGAGTACGACCGTCGCTTGCACGAGCTTTCCGGCCGCTGGCACGAGCTTCCGGACGCCTGGCTGGCTGGGAGGATGAGCAACGCAGAATTCCTGGAACAGCTGCCCCGGATGCTTCCGGTGCGGGATTCGCTACTCGCCCTCTCCACCGCTGCAGAGCGAGTGATCGAGAACCAGGTCACCGCGTTCGAGGCAGCAGGGGTCCGGATCGCCGTAACACAGCTGGGCCTCGCCCTCATGCTCGGCACACTCGGTCTCATCGCGACGATCATCGTCGCACGGGCCGCCATGCGTGAGCGGAAGCTGACCCGTGAGCTGGCGCTCGCCGTCGATCAGGAGAGCCGGGCAAGGCAGCTGGCCGACCAGCGCCGCGCCGAGCTCGAAACCGTCAGCGAGAGCAAGGCGAGGCTCACGAGGGGCTTTTCCCATGACGTGAAAAACCCGCTCGGTGCGGTCGACGGGTATCTCGCCCTCTTGGAGCAAGGTATCCCGGACCCGCCTACGGACAGTCAAAGGACCTTCATCGAAAAGGCCCGCGGATCCGTCGCGGCCGCGCTCAACCTGATCGAGGATCTACTCGAAATCGAACGGGCCTCGACCGGTAACATCCGCGTCGAGAGGAAGCCGACCGATCTTCGCGAGGTCGTCCGGCAAGCGGCTGACGAGTACCGGGTGCAGGCGGAGGCGAAAGGGCTCGACCTCGTGGTAGACCTCTCCGCCGTGGTGCCGGTGATTCCGACGGACCGCATACGCGTCCGGCAGGTCCTCGGGAACCTGATCTCGAACGCGGTCAAGTACACACCCGCAGGAACGATCTCCGTCCGAATGGACCAGAGGGTGGATGCGGAACGGCCAGAGGCAGGCGAGGGGATCGCGATCGAGGTCTCCGATACAGGGATCGGTATCCCGCCGGAAAAGCGGCACCTCGTATTCCAGGAGTTCACGCGCTTCGAGCCCGGCGCCGCGAAGGGCACGGGGATCGGTCTGGCGATCAGTCACCGCATCGTACAGGCCCTCGGCGGAGAACTGCGGCTGGACAGCCCGCCAGGCCGTGGGAGTAGATTTACTCTCTGGATTCCTCTATAGAGGGGTTCGCCGGCCGGTAGCAAGGGGCTCGTTGTCGACGGGAAGGCCGCCAAACCGGATCTGCGGGCCTCTGAACCCTTGGACGCATTTACCACCTCGACCGCTCGTCGCCGTGCCTCCACGCGGATCGCACTCTGGGTGCGCCTCGTCGTCCAGCGCTTTCTCGCGCACGACATGCCTATCTACGCTGGGGCGCTGGCGTTCCGGGATCTCCTCGCCGTGGTTCCCCTTGCGCTCCTGATCGTCTCGGTGCTCGGCCTCTTCGGTGTGCAGGGCTCGGTCCCGCGACCGACCGGGTTGCTCCTCCGGCTCGGCTCCGCCGTCGACGAGCCGGTACCGGGGGACGCGACGCTCGGGCGGGTTCATCTCCGCGGGTGCGGTCGTGGGGATCTGGTCGATGAGCGCGGGAGCGCTGCTGCTGATGGGGGCGCTCAAGCAAATATTATGGTGTAAGTCTTTGTAATCGCTCCGTTTGTCATGAAGTGCAGGAGGTTGTTGCGAACGGCACCGGGCCGTCATCCACCGGCCGCCTCAGGGGGTTACCGGACTCTCGCCGGAATGCGGATCGGGACGGCTCGCCGGCGGAACGCCCGTCGCGCAGACACTTTACACCCAGTCGTGGATGATCCAGAGCGTAGAACGGAGCCCCCGGGAGGATGGTCCTCTCGGGGGCTCCTTTCCGTCTCCTTCGTCGCAACTCTTGCTACAACGCCGCTTGCGCGAGAATTCTGGACCCCCACAGACCTGTTGTTCCTGACCGCCCTTCTCCATCTACTGAAAAGTAGGTGCTCCAGTGAAAACTCACCGAAAGAAAGAGTGAGCCACTGAACGACTCGATGAGCCTGTTGGGCGACATGAGTTCTGTCGCACCCGCGCCATGCAAAATGTCGCACTTTCGCAATCGCGCGACATGCAATTTGTCGCATGCCTTCCGCCGGTGACAGCAAATCCAACGTAGTCAGGACTCCAACCTCAGAAGTTAGTGCCTCCAGTGTCAGTGCGGCGCGGGTCAACGCCGCCGACTCGCCTCCTGCTGAGCCCGGTACAACCACGACATTGGTTGCCGCAGGAGAGCCTGCCTTTGGCGCTCTTGGCGTCGTGAGCGCAGATTGATCAGCCCTAGCAGGACAGGAATTCCCCCTATCGCACTAAGTGCGGTTGCGGGGTTCGTTAGTGCCGTAGCAACGGCGGCGGCGAGGCTGACACCCGCTACGAATTCACGCGACGTGACCATCTGCACATTTCCAGTTCGAACCTCTTCTTTCAGTTGCCGCATGCTCTCCATCATATCGTCCAGATACTGACGCTCGACCTCCTGGATGTCGTTCAAGTTTTCCGCTGCTTGGATTCGCTCTACATAGCTCTTGAGGGATTCCACGTACCGGTGCCGCATTGTCCTGAGACTTCGATCTCCGTCGAACTCTCTTTGCCGCAATGCGATGAGTGCCCGCAAATCAAGAACATCTACGTCGATCAGTCGCAGAGAGATCAGCGCAAGGCGTTCAACCGGGGGGTGATGTGACACCGGCCGCTGTAGTCCTGGACGCATTCCCTCGAGTGTGGAAGCTGGCGGAATCCCTGCTTCGGCGGCGAGGAAGCCGGAGAGCGCTCCATATGCCGCCTGACGGTCAGTAACCGTGACGCACTCTCTTCCCGCCATACAATCCGCTAGGATGACCATCATCGAGAGGGCCATAGCAGCAACGGTCTCGCGCCCGCCGTCTTGGGTACTCCGAGCAGCAAATCCGGCCTCCTCTAGAACCTCCCAAGTTTCCGGGAGGAACTTCCGTGGATACACGAGGTATGGCTCGCGGAAATTCATGTCTCCAGCACGGGATAGCCCGGAAATGAAAATTGCTAACGCGTCCTTGTGACGCCTCACTAGCTCGCAAATCCGATCATGAGCCGATTTCTGTTCCTCAATTGTAGGCGCTCGCTGACGTGCGATGAGAGACAACGCCTCCTGTATTAGGCCACCCGAGGACCGCTCTGCGTACCACCCCTTTTCAGGTACTATATAGTCCAGCCGATCCCACAGAAGTAGCGCATGCTTGACGAGTCGGTGGTCGGTGATCGTGAGGTGAGGATAGTAGATAGCGCTCCGCATTGTCGGGTATTCAGTTAGAGGTATCTGCACCGTTGGACTTACCGTAGATCTCGCTGTGTGCGCAGCGCAAACACAGCGTCCACTCCTACCCGGCGCGCAAGTCGACCATGGGGTTCACTCGTTCGACGCTCGGTTTCACCGGGCGCCATGTCGTCGGGGGCGCCGAGCTTGCCGTTGATGATCCGGATAATCCCCTCCCTGCCCCCAATCTCCCCTTGCAGCGCTGACTGGCGCAGTTGCCCATCCTCCACTTCGATTCAGGACCACCGGATCAAGGCCGCTATTCAGCGGTCCACGACGTTGGTAAATTATCGGTCTTACTGCCAGGGGGCCAGCCGGCTCATTGGCCCCAACGAGGTCCTTCGCGCCTCTGCGGGGCGGGAAGTCAAGAGGACTGCGGCGCCGCGCCACCGAGCGGTGATCGGTCCTCGGTGCTGCGCCGGGCGGGAATTGACCCAACTGTTTGTGAGGTCCCGATGTTCGTTTCACTCCAACAGGGGCACGTCTACCTTTCCCCTGAACGGCAGAAAGAGCTGGAGTTGGTCATCCTAGGTGGCCAAACGGCGCACGAGGCGGCCACGCAGGTCTTCGGGCCGGATGTCGCCTGGCTCGACGTGTGGTCTAAGATGGCGGCCCACGTCCACCGCCTCATCGCGCTCCACCTGTCGGAGCTGGAGCGCCAGGACCCGCGCAGCTTCTGGGCCCTCTATGGCCGCTTCGACTTCCGCGAGGGCGACGCGCGGAGGAACGTGATAGACCTGCTCCATGCGTACTGCGTCGCGACCGGCCAGGGCGAGCTCCGCCCGATCCCCCGGACTGCTATGGAGGGAAGGCACAACCAGGTTGTTCTCGGGAGCGCGTGGGGCAACCTGCTGGGAGATGGGGCGGATTTTCTCTGCCGTACCCGGTCCCGCTCCCGCCTGGAGCGGTGGCTCGGATCCCCGTTTGATCTGTCGGTACGGATCCAGGCGCGGGGCGTGACCCGGGTCGTGGGCGAGGTGGGGGACCTTTGGATAGAGGTAGGGGGCGCCATCCTGCGCTGTCACCGAGTCGTAGAGCTGGAGCTGGGCACGGCGACGGCACCCCCCTGACCGCGCCACTCGCTCCGGCCGGCCGGCGGCCCGAACTGGAGCCCGTTCAGGAGGAAGTGACAGGCGAGGCTTACCATCGGGCGCAACTTCAGGTCGCCGGTTCCCCGCCGCTAGACGGCGTTCGGCTGTAGGCGGACCAGCGACTCGACAAGGTTCGTGCCCTTGGGCAGCACATACTGATGCTGCAGGCTCGCGATACTAACGTAGCCGACCGGATCCAGTCTCCAGTTGTCCCCGTCGCGCTCGTAGGCGAAGACATTCGCGCCGTCGGTGACGACGATATAACGCGCGCTCTGGAGTCCCAGTGCCGCACAATAGTTTCTCGGTTGCTGAAGCACATCGCCCAGGCTGTGTCCAAGCCCCTTCGCCTCCAGGACCATAACGCAATTCTCAGGGGTAGTCGGCGTGCGTTTGAAGAACGCCATATCGACCTTGTTCCACTCTACAGCGATCTGCTGATGCGACCAGCCAAGGCCGAGGAATAGGGGCAGGACGATATGTGAGACGACCTCGTGCTCAGTCGGATACCGTCCCGAGCTCCCGGAACGATACCACGAAACCAGTCGCTCGGCCTGGCGGAGCGCGGCCAGGATGGCCTCGATGTTGGTGTTACTTACTCCCGCCTGGAAGAGTGCCACTCCGAGTTCATCCTCTGTGTAGAGACGCGCATCAACCCTGGGAAGTGGCGCCAGGGGGCCTTCAAAATGAGCCGCATCGATAGTGTTTACGGCGTTCACGATCAGATCTTCGTGTACGCGCGTGAACGAGGGCTTCTGCTTTGCCTGGCGGTAAACGTCAGCCAGCGGCCCGAGTTCGATCTCCGTAGCCCACTTCACCCGTCGGCGGTGGCACAGGTCCCAACCATAGACGGAGCGAAAGGCCTCATCGAACACATATTGGTTCTCCTCACCCGAGGGAATTTCCCCAACCCCGATGACTTCCCTGCCAAAGCGCATGAGAATGCGATCACCCGGCTGTGGGCCTACGGTGAAGCTGTGTACCTGGCTTCCCGCCGAGTTCGGAACTCCGTCGGCGTAGCGGCCGTCGCGTGCATCGCCCCTGTGGCTGGGGCCCAGGATCATCAGATCGTGGTCGAAGAAGAGTTCCCTATAGTCGCGGCCTGCTTCGCCGGTTGCGATCTGCCACACCCTCATGTTACCCGCTACGTGGAAGTGAGGTGACACCCGGAATCTGACCCGGCCAGAGTCGGATTCAGGCGCATCTGGGGGGGGGTGGAGTCCGAACATAACTGAATCAGGTCCCGGGGGTCAGCTCATCTCCCTCCCGGGCTCAAGCCTTAGCGAAGTCAATGGTTACTGCCTGGGTCGCTGATGGGCACGAGCACACCGGGAGCGTCTGCAAGCCCCACTAGGCGGACCGATCCGATCGGCTTCACAGTACACCGGTTGGCAGGGTCTAGGATCAATTTGACCTCGGTGCGCTCGCCCTCCTCTAGGCCAGAGACTAGGGCCAGAATAAAGTCCAGCCCGCGCTCCTTCGCTCGCTCGAATTCGCTAGCGGACATCTCGATTGCGGACTGCGGACCGCGGCCGGTCGCCTTGAGCTCAACGAACGTCGTCCAGTTGATTACGCCATCGGCTCCTACCTGATGCCGCCTGCGAAAGTCTGTTAGGACCGGCACCTCGGACGAGGACAGTACCTGCTGCAGCACCTCCCAGCCCCGCTGTTCCAAGTCCCGAGTGTCATACTCAATCGGCGCTGCGCGCCCTGAGGTCGTTGTATTAGAGGGTGGCGTCGGCTTCGTGTCTGCGAGCGGCTTCGCCGGCCGGCCGACCGGTTTGGGAGGACTGCCCTCAACAATGACGACCGCACCAATTTCGCCGTGGTCGCGCTTGAGCCGGCGTGGCTTCAGTTTGGAGCCGGCGCGGCTCGCCGGTTGACTGACCTGGATCTTGCCGCCGGACTGAAGCGAGAGGGCGGCCGCGCTGTCTTCCAAGGCCTTGGCCAACTCTTCGTCGGATGCCATTTGCATCATCTCGGTCGCGACATCAGCGCTCGCCACCCACGAGGCGACCCACTCCGCCTCGACGCGGCGCCTGGCGTCCTCGCGGAACAGCGACGCGATTGCGCGGCCGCAGCTTTCACGGTGTGGAAGTGCGGCCTCCGTTACATCGAGCCTCAACGGGTCGACCTGCATGACCGCTCGCATCCTGACGCGGATCGGGCCGTCCGAAAGGCGGGGATCGGAAACCAATACAGGAAAGGGTTCTGCGTGCACTGACAACGTGAGGTGGCGCAGCTCGGACCATGAGACCTCCAGGCGATCACGGGTCGCCGGGTCGTTGCGGGCGAGTTCGTTCGACAGATGGTCGACGCAACGTCGGAAGCGCTCGCGTTCGGCCTCTCCCTGCTCGGCCGCTGCTTCATCCCGCTGAACAGTGATGATAGGAGCGCAAATAGTAAGTCCGAGGGCTGCGGTCACGTTCGGTAATGCGAAGCTGTCGCAGGGGGGCAACCAGAAGCGCAGGTCGGGCCGGGCGGCGGCGAGCTCAACGCGGAGCTCCCGGTCGTGAACGTGAAACACCGGACGTGCAGACGACCAGCCGTTAGCAGTTCCGACGGGAAGCGACCGCAACCGCTCGCGCTTCCGCCGGTCCGCCCGGGATACGAGCGGCTCTATGTGCCGGTACACGTCGATCAGGATAGCTTCGGCGGCCACTGAATAGGGATCAGAACCCAGTTTACGAAGTACTGGAATGCAGTCGTCCAAGCGGGGCCTCTGGACGCCGAGTGCACTCCAGAGTAATGCGCAGCTTGGCCCACCGGGCACGAAGCGGTCCGGGTCGTGCC
>DATABZ010000292.1:0-10591 GCA_036259315.1 Gemmatimonadales bacterium
GTTTGTTACCGCTAGCGCTACCGCCCTCGCGATGTGTCTGTTACCAGGCAGTAGAATGCCCCCGCTATCTGGCAGCAGGGGCGGAGCTTGGAAGCAATGGGCGATGAGGGACTTGAACCCCCGACCTCGCGCATGTGAGGCGCGCGCTCTAACCAGCTGAGCTAATCGCCCGGTTTTCCGGGAGCGGGAACCTATACCAGTGGCCGGTCCCGGGCAACCCGGGCCGAATGCTCGGAAGCTGGCCTGCCTTGCGAGCTTCCGGGGCCTACGGGATATTCGGTCTACCCCCTCCAAGCCGGGCAGGCCCATGAGCGAACCCGAGTCGGCTGTCGCGCCGGATCCACCGCGGCCGCCGGAGCGTGGTGTGATTCTGTTCGCGGATGATGAGGATGCGATCCGATGGGTGGGGCGCCGCTTTCTGGAGGCCGACGGCTGGACCGTGCTCGAGGCGGTGGACGGCCTGGAGGCGCTCGAGGTCATCGGTGCCTACCCCGGGCGGCTCGACCTGGTGATCACCGACCTGAACATGCCGCGCGTGACCGGCCGGGAGCTGGCCGAGGTGCTCTCCGTCTTCCGGCCGGGCCTCCCGGTGCTCGGCATCACCGGGTTTCTCAGCTCGGTGACCCACGACCGCCGGTTGCCGATCCTGCCCAAGCCCTTCACCGCCGGGAGTCTGCTGCAGGCGGTGCGCATGGCCCGTGGGCTCTCCGTGCGACTACGACCGCCTACGATGGAGAACCGGCGCCGGGCGCGGCGGCTTCGGGAGCTGACCCCCGTGCCGGCGGAGCGCCCGGTCGACCTCGTCGCGGCGGTAGAGATGCTCAGGGCGATCGAGCTGGGCTAGGCCCCGGACCGGAGCTCGAAGAGGGCCACCTCCGCCGGGCAGCGGTACCGAACGCGAGGCCCGCTTGCTCCCACGCCACGGGAGACGTACAGCGGCCCGCGGGGCGTCCGGTAGATCCCGGCCACGTACGGCCCGCTCCCGCTCGGGGTCACCGGCGGCAGGAGCGGGAGCCGGATCTGACCGCCATGCGTGTGGCCCGCCAGCATGAGGAAGGGGGCGGCGGTCTCGGACCACCCGGGCAGGTCGGCCTGCCCCGGCTCGTGGAAGAGCCAGAGCTGAGGCTCGTCGGGATCGAGCACCTGGTCGAGGAGGGCGGGCCGGGGCTGGCCGTGCCGCAGGTCGTCGAGGCCGACCACGGTGAGACGCGCCTGCCGCAGCGTGACCGCTAGGCTACGATTCACCAAGAGTTCCGCGTCACCGCGCCGGTGGATTCGCTCCGCGGCCCGGATGATGTCGGTGCGACTGCCCTGGCCGACGGCGTACTCGTGGTTGCCCAGGACCGCCAGCGCGGGGAGCCCCTCGGGTCGGCCCTGAAGCCACCGCACGTATCCCTCGGCCCCCGCCGCATGGTCCCACTGGTCACCGGTCAGCACCAGGAGGTCGGGCCGCGCTCGCTCGAGGATGGCCAGGGCACGCAGCGCGGCCGAGTGCAGCTCCGGCTGGTAGAGATGAAGGTCGGTGACGTGCGCGATCGTGGCGCCCTCGAGGCGGGCCGGCAGGTTCGGCACCAGTACCGGCAGCCGGGTGACACGCACATCGTCCTCCGCCTGCGCCGCGGCCAGGGGGATCGCGGCCGAGGCGGCGGCCATGGCGCTCGTCACGACGAATCGTCGCCGGGTGATCGGACGGGGGAACCCGCTCATCGGGGGGTGGTCGAGGACAGCAGGCTGGGCATAACGGGGAATGGCCGGCGAAGATCGTGCCAGGACCGTGGCTCGATCTGTCTCACCGCCACCCCCCGCGCAAGGACGCAGAACGCAAAGGTCGCCCCGGAGCCATCGTCATTCGGGGCTGCCGGGCTTCAGTGTTCCTCCTGGCCCACGCGATGGGCGCGGCTGGAGGCCAGTCAGTGGACTCCTGATTGCGCTCGTTGAAGCCGTCGGCTGGCGCTGGAGAGCTTGGATTCTATGGGCCCTGTTGGATTCGAACCAACGACCTACGGATTATGAGTCCGCTGCTCTAACCGACTGAGCTAAGGGCCCTCAACGAGTTAGCCGATCGGGCGCGCCCGCAGTGTCAACTGCAGTGTCAGCCGCAACGATCGCGTCCAGTCGGCTCCCAACAATAGCCCGGTGCTGTTCAGCCCGGTACTCGACCACCTCCACCCGATGGCGCACAGTCCCGAGATGCCCGTAGATCCGGCGGACCAGGTCGGGCCCACCGTGCCCCAGCTCCTCCGCGGCCGACTCGCGACGTTCGAGACGGAGGACCGCAGGCCGGAGACCTCGAGCCTTGGCTCGGCTCGGCGACCCACCCGTTTTCCTGGTGGCGGAGCTATAGGATGGGGAGCGGTCGCGTGGCGTCGGGTGGGTGCGAGCTTCAGTGTACCGGTCGCGCGCATGTCCAGGATGCCGCACTAACTACTGGCCCGAGATGGACACGGCGCAGAACTATAGGAGCAGAACACACAGCAGTCACCCGGCCTTGGCTTTACGACGGCTCTGCACGCGGGGCATTCCCAGAAGTACAGGCAGGCGTCGGCGGGCACCTCTGCCGAGCTCTCTACACCGCAGTGTGGGCACCGGATCGGGACGTGGGTCATCGCGAAGGTATACACGATGGCAGGGAATGTAGTGGTCAGTTGTGCCGGAGATAGCTCTGGAGCCCGTCTCGTGATCCTCTGCGCTACGCGGCAGATGGTCTGCTTCGCTCACGGGTTGGGCAGTGCGCCCAATGCTGGAGCCGGCCTGTACACGATGACACGCACTGTTTCGAGCGTGATCAGGCCCCCACCGATCATCGTGTCCGGCTCGGGTAGGACCGCGTGGATCCGTTCCTCGGTTTCTACGCATTCCACCACTATAGGCGGGTCGAGCGAGAGCAGTTCGAGTTGGTCGGTGCGCAGGTGGGCGCCAGCGCCCAAGCCCATAACCGCCCGGTAGACCGTCGCCCCCGCATATTGGCGCGACCGTAAGGTAGTCCCAGCAGTGCCGACTCCAGCACCGATCGATCTTCACCCTGCCACTCGCCTAACACAGCCCCATCGCGGGAGAGCAGAAAGAAGTGGGGCGTAGCCCTGAACCCCAGACGCGTCTTCGCATCCGCTGTCGCGCGGTCCTCGATGTCGAGATAGAGGAAGTCAAACCGATCGCTGTACTGCTTTTCGAGCCCATGCACGATGGGCGCCATGGCTAGGCAGCCAGTCAGGCACGGTGGTAGAACTCGACCAATTGAGGGCGACCAGTGGTCGCGAGGAGTGCCGGATCGCCGGGCTGATAGACGACGCCCTCGCGACTTGTATAGAACCTTCCGTGCCTCGGCCAGTGCTAACTTCACATATGCCTACTCCCTTCGCCTGCGACATGACTGCCATCCCTCCTGAAAAGCGGGGAGCGCACCACGCCCTAATCCGTCGCTTGATGACCGTAGCTGTTGAGGAGATCCGCGAGCTGCCGGACGGGCTGGCGTTCCAGTTCCCGGCCGAGGAATACGGCGCGGTAACCGAGTTTGTGGGGAGCGAGCGGCTGTGTTGTCCGTTTCTCGCTTTCAGGTTGGAAGTGTCACCCGGGCGTGGCGCGCTCCATCTGCGGATCACCGGGGATGAGGGGGTGAAAGAGTTCATCCGCGCTGAGCTCCAGCTCCCCGCCGTACCCCGCTAATGGTGCTCCGGTCCGTCGGCTACTTCCTGCTGGCGGGACTGCTCGAGATCGGAGGCCGCTATCTCATCTGGCTCTCGTTTTTCATTGTGCTGTCGCTCACCTGGGGGTGGGCGGTAGACGGCCACAGGCCGGACCGCTGGGACTACCTGGGTGGGGCACTCTGCGTGTTCGGCATGGCGCTCATCATGTACGGCCCGAGGTCGGGCGCAGCCTAGGGAGCCGAGACAAGCGCATTTTAAGCCGGTCTCAGGAATGGTGGCGATTATGGTGGCAGTCCAGGGTGATTTGGTTGGTCAGGAGCGGATCCAGGCGGAAACCTGGGCGGCCCCTTAAGAGTCCGCTGCTCTAACCGGCTGAGCTAAGGGCCCGGCAGTGCAATAGGACAAACCGGCCGGTTCCCTCGTATCAACAGCTTCCACTCGGAACTGCCCAGGGGTCGTTCACAGGATCCGTCATACCGAGGTGCTCACAGAGAGGGGATGAGCTCGAGCGTGGCGCTGCTGGAGGACATCGCACCAGTGGGCGGGACCGAAGCCGCTCGCGGCTCCACGACACAGCTGGCGATCCGCACATCCAATAGCGCCGGATCGAACGCGCCCGCGTGGCCGATCAGGGTCAGCGCCGAATTGGGCGACTCTGCGCCCCATGGCCCGCTTCGGCTCACCGACCAACGGGAACCGACCAGCTGAAACCGCTGCCGACGACCCGGGTCGTCGGCGAAGTGCACGAGACCGGTTCCGCGCAGCACCCCCTCCGGTAGAGAAGCGGCCCACCAGCGAAAAGCGCCCGCATCGAACGCCTGGGGCCGCGACCAGTTCCAGAACACCAGCTCCGGCTCTGCGGCAGCCAGTCGCCGGCCCGGCTCCTTCGGCGTGCCACCTGGAGTGCGATCCAGGATCAGCGGTATCGGGACGCGCCCGTACGATACCTCGACCACCCTGGCCCTCGGGATCAGCCCCGCCAGCCAATCGTGGACGCTCCGTCTCTCAGGCTGGCTGAGGAGCTCGACCTTGTTCAGCACGACGAGGTCGGCCGCGAGAAGCTGGCGAAGAACCCTGCGGCCACTGCGAGGGTGCACGGCCTGCGCGTGGATCGCCTCCGCGTCGGCGACGACCACCGTCGCCTCCACATGCAGGCCGTGCAGGCGCGCGGATTCGGCGACCGCGGTCAGATCGCAGGCACTGCCCGCCTCCACAAGTACGTGATCCGGCCGCGGGCGGCGGCGGCGCACCTGGGTAAGTGCCATGATGAAGTCGGTCGTCGCCCGGCAGCAGATGCAGCCGCGCGACAGTCGAACCTCGATGCATGCGTTCCGCGGCTGCGACCGCGCATATGGGACCTGACCGAAGTCGTTGACGATGACCGCGACTCGCCTGCCGCCGGCCTGCTCGAGGAGGTGATTGACCAGCGTGGTCTTGCCGGCGCCGAGGTACCCACCAACGATGGTGACGGGGACAGGCGCGTCCGGGATGCGAGGGTGGTGCATGGCAGGTTGTCTGGGTCCCAGGGGGTGTCACGTTGCGGGGTCTGCGCTGAGCCGGGAACTGAACCTTTGGTGTAGCGAGGGAAGCCCCATCCTCGTGGGGTCACCTCCTCATGCAGGCTCAGTGACACGACAGCAGGAGCAGCACCCCGAAAGCACTTTAGCTTCTATGGTTCAACTGTAGTTGGCACATGCACTTGCAGAAAGCGGCTCATGCAGATTCCGCTCTCCCATCGGGCAGCACTCCACAAACCTTGCCGCGCTGTCGCGCTCGTCTGAAGCATCCGGACGGTGCCGGCAACTGTTCACTTCCTCGGATTACCCTGCCCGACCTTCCCACCGCCGTCTGGGCCGTCGGGGTGTCCCTCGTGCCGATACCAGGGTTGTTCTCGAGGCCGCAATCTGAGTACACGGGCAGGAATGAGGATTTTGCGCGCTGAGCGGTGTATCTCCGCCGCTTGGAGCCGATGCGTCGAGATCGGGCCGCAGCAGCGTTCCCAAAGAGTCGCTGCCGCTCCCGTACCACCAGCATCCGTAACAGCATCAGCTTGTTGAAGGCACGCACGTGGCCACTCCACAGCAAGCACGCCTTCCTGCTGCCACCCAGGGTTGGATCAGAGCGGCCCCGGACCGCCATCCTCGTCGGTCGCCGTACTCGTGAACGTCACCGGCGAGCCCTGCAGCCCGCTCACCTCGGCGGTCGTGGTCTGCTCCCCCGCGGTCTCGCCGAGAACGCGCACGGCAGCGGCGAGGCCGGCGCCGTCCGTCGGCACCGTCTCCGGAGAGACGCTGCCCCCACCTTCCGCCACCCAGGTTACGCTGACGCCTTCGACCGGTCTGCCCGTCTGGTCGAGCACGCGGACGACCAGGGGATCGGGGAGCGCCTCGGACACCTGGCCGGTCTGTTCGTCCCCCGAACGCTTCTCCAGGGTGGTCGGTACGGGCGGCTCGAGGGTGTCATCGTCGCCGCAGGACAAGCCGCTGGCCGCGAGCAGGATGGCGACGGTCCATGAGTGGGGGCGAGCGTGCCCTGACGGGACTATGCGTCTCGAGAAGGTTCGCACCGCTTGCAGGTGACTGAGTGAAGTGAACATGAAGCCCGCCGGGATTGAGGTGTACAAATAGGACGCAACATTCGAGTAAACAGACACGCGACTCACAGGGCCTTGGTGCGGACCAGGAGCACGAAGTAGATGCCGTACAGGATCAGGCCGATCGCGGCGGCAATGAGGGGCCAGCCGCCCTCGCCCACCGTCGAGAGGAGGCCCAGGGCCTCGTCCCATCCCCGCGCTACCGATGCATCGTACTCGATCGCCACCCGCACCAGCGAGTACCCGACCATGAGCGAGAGGACGCCGAGCGCCATGTAGCCGAACCGCCCCGCGACGATGGTGGCGGCGCGCTCGACCTTGGACAGATCCTCTCTCAGGGTGTCCCGGAACCCTGCGGTGGCGCCCAGGCGGAGCTGCAGGAGCCCCGCGATCATGACGATCCCTCCCACCAGACCGACGATCCACCGGCCCGCCACGGACCTGAGGAGGATCGCGGCCAGCTCTTCCAGTCCCGTACCGTCGTCCCCCGCCCTGCCGAGCACCAGGTTGAGCGCCGCGTAGGCGAGCACCGCGTACCCGATGCCGGTGACGAAGAACGCCACCCGTTCGGCGATACCGGCGAGCCTGGTGCCCTTGCCCTCTGGATCGATGAAGGCCGCGACGAACATCCACAGGGCGTACCCGGCGAGGCCGGCCACCAGCACGAGCAGCAGCACCAGCCCGAACGGCTCGTCGCGCACCGCACGGATGGCCCCGCCCTGACCCGTGAGCTGGCCCCCGGCGCCCAGGGCGTAGCGCAGCGCCAACGCGCCGACCAGAATCGTCACCACGCCCTTCGCGCCGAAGCCCAGCCGGGTGGCGCGCTCGAGCACGGGCGCCGCTTCGCCGGCCACCCGCTCGAGACCGGGCCCATTCATCGAGCGAGCGCCCTCACCGGTCCCGCAACCGTACCCGGGTGACGTCCTCGACCGCGCTCATCACCGCCCGAAAGCCCTTGACCTCGGCCTGTCGTACCCGGCCGCGGATGTCTTCCTCCAGCTTCTCCAGCAGCCGGTTCAGCCTGGCCGTCAGGTCCCTGCCCTGAGCGGTGATGTGAATGAGGAAGGAGCGTCGATCGTCGGGATTCAGCTCGCGCCGCAGCAGCCCGGCCCGCTCCAACCTGTCGAGCAGGCTGGTCAGGGTGGACTGCTTGATGCCGAAGACGCGCACCAGCTCGCCGACCGGCGCCGGTGCGTATTTCCGGAGATAGGTGAGGACGTGGCCCTCGAGCGGGCTCACACCCAGCTCGCGCGTGTGCGCCTCCAGATACATGGTGATCTGCCGGGAGGCTTTGTGCAGCGGGGACAGGAAGTCGAGCGCCATCGAGCGGGTCCGGGGAGATGTCGAATGCTACGAGACCGGAAAATACGCTGCCGCGGCGGCCCTGCCATGCGTGCTGATGGCGAGGACCACCAGCGACGCCGAGCGGAGGAGGTTGACGGCGGAGGCATCGCGCACCATAATTGACGGCAGAATAGTACGATTTCGTAGTAAGTTCCAGGGATGATACATACCGGGAGGGAGCACGATGAGCAGAGCCGCGATCGCGACCGAGGCCGATCTCTGGCGGATGCAGGCCCGGATGTCACGGGATGTGGTCTACGCCAACGTCCACGGCCTCACCCATGAGGACAGCCTGGTCCAGCCCCGCCCCGGCGGGAACTGCCTCAACTACGTGCTCGGCCATCTGTTGTCAGTCTACGACGGCCTGCTGCGCATGCTGGAGCAGGGGCCCGTGATGAGCGGTGAAGCCCTGCAGCGCTACGCGCGCGGCACTCCGCCGATCGAGAGTCCTGCGGAGGCACTGGACTTCGGGACGCTGCTACAGGCCTGGGGCGACGCGAGCGAGCGGGTGGATGCGGCACTGGCGGGGCTGGACCCCGAGATCCTCGACCGGCGGGTGCCGGAGAGCCCGTCGGGAAATCCCGACGAGACCCTCCGCTCGCTGCTGACCACGGTGATGTTCCATCAGGCGTATCACGCGGGGCAGACCGCGGTGCTGCGGCGGATCGCGGGCAAGGAGGGAGCGATTCGGTAGCCGGGAGCGCGCTCTCCGGCCCCGGAGAGCGCGCTAATTCCGCATCGCCCGAATCCGCTCGTAGAGCGCGATGTGTTTCTCCGCCATCGCCGCCTGCGTGAACCGGCTCGCTACCCGCAGACGACCAGCCTCTCCCATCTTCTTCCGGAGGGCCGGGTCCCGTGCCAGGGTCTCCAGCGCACGGGCCAAAGCGCCCACGTCCCGGAGCGGCACCTCGAGCCCCGTTTCCCCCGGCGAGTTCACCTCGCGGACCGCGCTGGGCAGCGCCGTGGTGACGACCGGCCGGCCCGCCGCCATCGCCTCCACGACGACCAGCCCGAACATCTCCTCCACCGTCACCGACGGGAGCACCAGGAAATCCGCGTCGGCCATGCGGCGCGGGAGGTCCTCGTCCGGGTACTCCCCGTACCAGCGCACTCGATCGGTGATCGCGAGCGCCTGCGCCAGGGTGCGGAGCCGGGGACCCTCGGGGCCCGAGCCGACGATGTCGAGCCGCAGCTCCGGCACCCGCTCCAGGGCTCGCAGCAGGATGTCGAGCCCCTTGTAGCTCACCAGCCGGCCGATGAAGATGGCGCGGGGCGCCGCGCCGGGCGGAGGCGGCGGCACCATCTCCCAGCGGCTGTGATCGATGCCGAACGGGATCACCTCCACCTTCGACTCGAATCCGATCAGCTCGTTCGACAGGGCAAGGTGGGCGCGACTCGGCACCACCACGGCAGCGGCGCGACGCAGCACCAGCCGGGTGACGGGACGGTAGGCCGAGCGTCGCGAGTCGGCGTGCTGGGTCACCACCACCGGGGTGCGCCGCGCCCGGAGCAGGCACGCGACGTCCGCCAGCGGATGCGGATGATGGACGTGGATGATGTCGGCGCCTTTCCAGGCGGCCGCGATGTACCCCGGGGCGATCTCCTGGCTCCCGAGCGCCGCCAGCGAGAACGCCCGCGTCACCGACGAGCGCTGGCGCGACGAGCTTCCCGCCCGGCCCAGCGTCTCCACCGCGACGACCTCGACCTGGTGCCCCAGGTTCGCGGCGCCTTCGGCCAGACTCTGCACCACGCGCTCCATGCCCCCGGACCGCGGCCAGTAGTACTTCGCCAGATGGAGAATGCGCATCGGGATGCGCCAAGTTCACCATGGACGCGGACCGGTGTCAACGCCGCCCCTTGGTCGCGGGCTCGCGCCGCGCCAGATTACGGCGCCGGACGGCCCGGTACCGTGCCCACCCTTGCCCGGAACGCATGCACCGAAACCGCATCGCACTCTGCTACGGCACCCGTCCGCAGGTCATCAAGGCGAGTGTCCTGCGGGCGCGCCTGGAAGCCGTATACCCGGTGCTCGCCGTGGACACGGGCCAGCACTACGACTATGAGCTCAACGCGCTGCTCTACGAGCAGCTCGGCGTCCGCGCGCCGGACGCGATTCTCGAGGTCGGCTCGGCGGGCCACGCGGAGCAGACTGCGGCCGTCCTGGTGCGCGCCGAGAAGGTGCTCCAGGACTCCCGTCCGCGCGTGGCCGTCGTCATCGGTGACACCAACTCGACCCTCGGGTGCGCGCTGGCCGCCACCAAGCTGCGGATCCCGGTGGTCCACGTCGAGGCCGGCCTCCGTGCCGCGGACGCGCTCATGCCGGAGGAGATCAACCGCCGCGTGGTGGACTCGATCTCCCACGTGCTCTGCACGCCGTCCGCACGGGCCACGCGCCGGGTGCAGGGCGAGCGCCGGGACGCCACGGTCGTCGAGACGGGCGACGTGGCCTACGACGCGCTGCTCGGACAGGCCGACCGGCTGCCCGCGCCCCCGCTCCCACCAGGCCTCGACGGTCCCTTCTGCTACGCGACGGTGCACCGCGCCGAGCTGACCGACCGCCCCGATGTGCTTCGCGGACTGCTGGAGGCACTGGCCGCGCTGGACCGGCCCGTGCTCCTGGCCCTCCATCCTCGCACCCGCGCGGCCCTCCGGAGTGCCGGCATCGAGCCGCGCTTCGGCCCCGGCCTCACGATCGTTCCGCCGGTCGGTTACCTGGAGAGCCTGGCCCTGGCTCGTGCCGCGGAGATGGTGTTCACCGACTCCGGCGGGCTCCAGCGGGAGGCGTACTGGCTGGGGACACCCTGCGTCACTCTGCGACGGGAGACGGAGTGGCTGGAGACGGTCGAAGTGGGCGCCAACGTCACCATCGATCCTGCGGGGGGCGGCGCCGAGCTGGCGCGGGCGGTGCGCGAGCACCGCGGGCGGTGGTGCGCCGGCGCGGGCTGGCCGCGCATGGCCTACGGCGCCGGTGACGCGGCCGGCCGCATCGCCGCGGCGCTCGAGCCGCTGG
>DATABZ010000293.1:0-6297 GCA_036259315.1 Gemmatimonadales bacterium
GGCGGCGACCGACGACGTCGTCGCCGGCATCGCGACGGCGCTGCACGACACCTACAGGGTGAACCGCGTGGCGCCCGGCCACTGCACGGGGGAGCCCGCGTTCTATCGGTTCAGGAGCAGATGGAAGGGGCGGTACACCTACGCCGGTGTCGGCAGTGTCATCGGCGTTCCGTAGCGGACCAGACTCCGATCGTGCGATGGAGACCTGGGGCCGGCGCTAGGCCCTCGGAGGCTCATCCGGCGACTCGGGAGCGAGCCGCTCTGCAGGTGCCTGGGGAACCTCTCGCTCGACCAGCGCCGACCAGGCCAGCGTCGTGCCGCCGGCGGACATCGGCAGCAGGGGTCGGACGCCCGCGCGCAGCCCTTCGGCCGTCAGCGGGTCGCGGAGGATCGTCACGTCGGCCGGCAACCGTCCCTCCAGCCTGCGCGTCCATCGCAGCGCAGCGGCGACGCAGAGGATGGGAAGGTCGGGCGCGTTGTCGCGGATCTCGGTGATGAGCGTGACCGCCCGCATGCCGCCTATCCCCGAGCCGCAGATGAAGAGGTGGCATCCGCTGAGCGCCGCGTCCACCGTCGCGGACTGCACGTCGCCCAGGTACGTGACATGATGTCCGTCGAGGCGCAGCGTGTCGATCACGAAGGCGGCCGCGGAGGAGTCGTCGTCGGCGACGACGATGGACTGGCGGTTGAACTCGAACTCTGATCGGGCGACCACGGGAGGCCTCAGGCCCGGGAAGACGCCCGGGAGTGGCGGGAGATCCAAAGAACTATCTGGAAGATAACCCTGCGGAAGCTTTTGAGTTGCCTGCGTCGGTTCGCGCCAGTGGCTCGCGCGTGCGTGCAGCGGTGCCCAGCACCGATCTCACGCGCGCCGCGCGCCGCGCTTCGCGGGAGTCCACCGGAGCAGCTCGCCCGGCTGCACCTGGAAGAACTCGCACAGCCGGTCGAGCGTGTCGGAATGCAGACGGCCGAAATCGCCACTGGGCCGCGAGAGACGGTACGCGCTGGGATAGCTCAGTCCCGTGCCGCGGCTGAGCGCGTAGGCCGTGATGCCGCGCTGGGCCATGAGTCGGTGAACGGTGAGGCGTACCATGTGGCCTTTCGGGTGGGAGCGCGGTGGCCGGGGGCTGTGTAGCCTTGCGATGTGCATCGCTGGAGTATAGCCTACACGCAGGCGGGTGCCTATAGCGTGAGCCCCGCGCCCACTCCTATTCCTCCGCCCCGCCTACCCGGGACCCAGCGATTCGAGTGCCCACCTCCCGCTGCAAGGGGCCCTGCCCGTGATCCTGTCGCCCGCTCCCAGCCTCGCCGCCTCAGCCTCCCGTCCGCGCCGCCGCAAGATCGGAATCGTGGACCTCGTCACCAAGAATCCGCGCCGCAGCATGTACGGGCGCATCATGAACGCGAACCTCGCGAGCATCATGCCCCAGGTGTTGGCTGTGTGGGGCGAGGAGGCGGGGCACGAGGTGCGGTACGTCTGCTATACCGGGGCGGAGGACCTGCTCAGCGAGATCCCGACCGACGTGGAGCTGCTCTTCATCGGCGCCTTCACCGAGGCGGCGCAGCTGGCATACGCATTGAGCAACCTCTTTCGCCAGCGCGGCGCGATCACCGTGCTCGGCGGGCCCCACGCCCGCTGCTATCCCGAGGACGCCCAGCGGTACTTCGACTACGTCCTCGGCTTTACCGACCGGCAGGTGATGGCCGAGGTGCTCGCCGAGTGCGCGCCGTCGCGCCCCCTCGGACGGGTCGTGAGCGCCAGCCGCCATCCCACCGAGCTGCCGAGCCTGGCGGCGCGCTGGAAGTTCGTGGAGGCGACGCTCGCGAAGTCCACGCCGGCACTCAAGATCGTGCCGATGATCGCCAGCCTGGGCTGCCCCTACACCTGCAGCTTCTGCATCGATTCGACGGTGGACTACCAGCCGCTCGGCTTCTCGGCGATGAGCGAGGACCTCGCGTTCCTGCTCACCAAGATGAAGAACCCGATCGTCGGCTGGCACGACCCGAACTTCGGCGTGCGGTTCGACGACTACATGAACGCGATCGAGGCGGCCGTGCCCCCGGGGAAGATGCGGCACATCGCGGAGAGCAGCCTGTCGCTGCTGTCGGAGCCGCACCTCCAGCGCCTGCGCCGGAACGGCTTCCAGGCGCTGCTGCCGGGCATCGAGTCGTGGTTCGCGCTGGGCAACAAGTCGAAGACCAGGAACACCGGAATGGAGAAGGTCCGGCAGGTCGCCGACCACGTGAACCTGTTGCTCCGCTACGTGCCCTACGTCCAGACCAATTTCGTGCTCGGCCTCGACAGCGACGAGGGGCCGGAGCCGTTCGAGCTGACCAAGCGGTTCCTCGACCTGGCCCCCGGCGCCTTCCCGGCGTATTCGCTGCTCTCGGCCTTCGGCCGCGCGGCCCCGCTCAACCTGGAGTACCAGCGCGCGGGACGCGTGCTGCCGTTCCCGTTCACTTTCCTGAACAACAACCACGCGATGAACGTCCGGCCGGCGAACTACTCGTGGGTCGAGTTCTACGATCGCCTGGTGGACCTCACCAGCTACTCGTTCTCCTGGCGGGCGATCCGCCGGAGGCTGGGTGCCACGCCGGCGATGATCCCCCGCTGGATGAACGTGGTGCGCGCGATGTCGTCGGAAGGGTGGGGGCGGATCGAGTACCACACCACCATCCGGCGGCTGCTCGACACCGATCGCAGCGTACGGGGCTTCATGGAGGGCGAGCACCAGCGGCTCCCCGTGTTCTACGAGCAGCGTATTCAGCGGGACCTGGGCGAGCTGCACCGGCATCTGCCGCCCGGTGCCATCATGCACGATCCCAATGCGTACCTGAAGAGCACGGCCGAAATGCCCGTCACTCCGCTGCAAGGAGCGCGACGGTCCCGTGCCGCCGCGTCGGCCGTGTCCGTGAACGCGCCGCTCCCCAACTGAAGACGCCTCCGCTTCGCGAGAGCCGGCCCGCGACCGCGGACTGACCTCAGTCCGCCGAGGGGCGTCGGCTGACGTCGCGGAGGGACCAGCGCACCCGATAGATCGAGCCGTCCGCGTGGCGGACGACTGCCGCGGGGCCAGGCGGTGGAGCTTCCCGTGAGAACGGGCCGGAGGCGGCGGATGAGGTGGAGGACTTCACCGGCGGAGGCGTCGACGGCCTCTCGGCCGTGTGTCACGAAACGGGGCCCCGCATGGGCCTTCTTTCTGTGATGGCGAGGCGGCGGCTACGAGAGGGCAACCTATACTGGACCTTGCCCGCGGGGCGCCGCGGCAGCATCTTCCGGCTCCATTCGGCGCGCGCGTGCGCGCAGCCGAAAGCCAACGTGATCAGTGAGGGGCTGGCGTTGACGCCGGCCCTTTTTTGTCGGGTACCTCCGCGGCGCGGGCGGGCCGCCGTCCTGTACCAGGAGTGACACCATGGCTCAGATCCTGCTCGGCGAGGGCGACAGCGTAGAGCGCGCCCTCAAGCTGTTCCGGCGCAAGCTGCAGAAGGAAGGTCTCTTCGGAGAGCTTCGGCGGCGGCGCCACTACCTCAAGCCCAGCGCGGCCCGCGTGATCAAGGCCGCGGCGGCCCGGCGGCGCAAGCGCAAGAAGCGCGACTTTTCCCGCGACTGAACCCGTAGTCCGCCGCCCCTCCGGTCACTGCCCCGGAGGGGCCGGCTCCGCATCCTGGTCGGGTTGGGGCTCCCGCTCGTTCGCCCGGTCGAGTTTGCGCTGCTGCTTTTCCGCCCGCTTGCGCTCCTTGTTCAACTCCCGCTGCCGCTTCTCGAAACCGAATTTGTGCTTGGCCAATGTGAGGCTCCCGCCAAGGTGAACCGGAGACGCCGCAGCCGGGGGTCGGCCGAGCGCTCTCGGGTATACCGCAAACTAGCGACCTCGCGTCGATCCCGTCGCCTCCCGCGTTCGCTATTCGCCGTCTGGCGGGCTAGCTTTCAGATACCCCACCTCGCACTTCGGTATCAGAGGCGGTCCCCTCCACCGAAGGTCGCGAGCCATGATTCCGACGATCCTCCTCCAGATCCTGAGCCTGGCACCCCTGTCGGGACCGCTCGACAGCGCCGTTGTGCGCGACGTCGAGGTGGCGCCCGGCGAGACCCTCCGCACGACCAGCGTGGGCCGCGGGGAGCCGGTCGTGCTCATCCCCGGGATGTTCGGGGCGGCGTTCGGCTACCGTTCCATCATGGGCCCTCTGGTCGAGCGGGGCTACCGCTGCATCGTCGTCGAGCCGCTCGGCTACGGCTGGTCCTCGCATCCGAAGAAGGCCGACTACTCGTTCGCCGCCCAGACCGAGCGGGTTGCCGAGGCGCTGGACAGCCTGGGCGTCACGCGGGCGCTCCTGGTGGCCCAGTCGAGTGGCGCGTCCATCGCATTCCGGCTCGCGGTAGCCCGGCCGAACCTCGTCCGGGGGCTCCTCTCGATCGACGGTGGCCCCGCCGAGAGCGCGTCCACGCCCGGCATGCGCAAGGCGTTCAAGCTGGGCGGGTTCGTGGCCAAGCTGGCGATGGACGAGTCGAAGCTGCGCCACGACGTGCGCCGCGAGATCGTGCGCAACTCGGGCGACACCACGTGGATCACCGACGACGTGATCCATCACTACACCGCGGGCCAGACGGATGACCTCTCCGGCTCCATCGACGCCTTCGAGCGGATGTCGAAGTCGAAGGAGCCGGAGACGCTGGGCGACCGGCTCCATCATTTCACCGGACCGGTCCGGCTCCTGGTGGGCATGGTCGAGCACCCTGCGGAGATCCCGGACGAGCAGCGCGAGCTGCTCCTCGAGCGGCTGGTGGACTTCGCGGCGGACACTGTCGCCGGGTCGGGCCAGTACATCCACGAGGAGCAGCCGGCCGTCGTGGTGGACGCGGTGGCGCAGCTGCACCGCGCGGCGGGAGAGTAGCTCGTGCCTGCGTGCGCGGAGGACGGCTACCCGATGGTTCCCGTTCGCGACGCGGGTGCGGCGGGTTTCGTGTGGCAGTGCAGCAATCCCTGGCACCCCAGAGTGCCGGGGCCCTGTCCCGCGTGCGGCAACACCGGCCGCCCTCACTCGGTCACCGCGGAGGCGAGTCTGGTGGCGCGTTGTGCGGCCTGCCGCCACCAGTGGGCTCCCCCGAGCGCGCCGGCCGCGCCCACCCCGAACTGACGAGGCTTCATGTCAACGCTGGATACGCGATTCGGTCTGGAGGTCCGCCATGGCTCGCGCTCGCACACGACCTCGGCCCATGTCTTCCTCCAGGGCATCGTTCGCCACGCGAACGGCATGTTGTCGGTGACGCCGGTCTGCTCCTCCCTGGCGGAGATGGAGGGACAGATCGACAATCTGAAGGGCGAGCTGGACGACGTGCTGCGGCAGGCCCGGAAGGCCTTTCTTCGAAACGGAGCGGCGGCAGCCGCGACCTGAGCCACGCGCGCTTGCTCGTTGCTGTTTTCCGTCGGTCGTAGTATCTTGCAGTGCAGTCGGGAGACCTGTAGACAGTCCCGACTCCAACGTGATCAGTGAGGGGCTGGCGTTGACGCCGGCCCCTTTTTGTTTTCGGATTGTCGTTCCTGGCGCGAGTCGGCGCCGCGGCAACCGCGCCCCGCGTGGAGGCTCGATCCACGCAGTTCGTAGTCGGCCGTGCGGCATGTCCTCACTCCGATTACCCCATGTACGAGGAGTAGGAACAATGCGTATCAACGGCACGGTCAAGTGGTTCAACGACGCCAAGGGCTTCGGTTTCATCACGCCCGAGGGCGGTCAGAAGGACTGCTTCGTCCATCATTCGGCGATCCAGGGCCAAGGCTTCAAGAGCCTGGCCGAGGGTGACCGGGTAGAGTTCGACGTCGTGGAGGGTCAGAAGGGCCCCGCGGCGGAGAACGTGGCAAGGCTCGGCCAGTAAGCTGGGCTGCGGCGCGAGCCGCACGAGCCAAACGCAGCGGCCGGCCGTCTTCGGACGGGCCGGCCGTTGTCGCGTCCGCCTCGGTCAATCCAGGTCGTTCGAGGTCGCCGTGCTCGGGGTGAGCATCCGGCGCATCTCTCTCCGACTGCTGCCTCGCACCCCGATGCCACCCTGGAACTCGAAGTGCTCGTCGGAGAGCACGCGTCCCCCGGTGTGCCACTGGGGTCCGCCGTGCCGCAGCTGGGCGAGCGCCATTTCCCGCGTCCACAGTGCATGGTGCCACTCGCCGGGGGTGATGTCCGGATAGCAGCTGCTGAAGGGTTCTCGAAGCCGTGCCTGCCGTACGAGCATTTCTACCTCGCTGAATCGCTGGTGAGGAGCGGGAGAGCGATTCCCGCTCTGCTGTCCGCAGGTTAACGGCAGGC
>DATABZ010000294.1:0-2746 GCA_036259315.1 Gemmatimonadales bacterium
GTCAAAGCGGCCGCGCGCCCACTCCTCCTTGGCCGCCGCGATCCGCTCGGGACGCGAGGAGACGAAGTTCCACCAGATGTAGCGCGGCCCCTCCATCGGCGCGCCGCCGAACAGCATGAACCGCGCGTCCGACGTGGCCGCTACGGTGAGCGCATCGCCCGGGCGCAGCACCAGGAGCTGCCCGGGCTCGAACGCGTCGCCCGCCACCGCGATCGTGCCGGCGACGGTGTAGAGCGCGCGTTCCTCGTAGGCCGCCTCGATCGGCACCCGGGCGCCCGCCTTGAGCTGCACGTCGGCGTAGAGCGTCTCGGACGCGGTCGCCAGCGGCGAGGCGGCCCCGAAGGCCCGTCCCGCGAGCAGCCTCGCACGAACGCCGTCGGCGTCGACGATGGGCAGCGCGTCCGCCCCGTGGTGCATGAAGGCTGGATCGACCTCCTCCTGCTCGGCCGGGAGGGCCATCCAGGTCTGGATGCCGAACAGGCGCTGCCCGGCGCGGCGGCGCTCCTCGCTCGTGCGCTCGGAATGGACGATGCCGCGCCCCGCGCGCATCCAGTTCACGGCGCCGGGCTGGATCGTCTTCTCGGTCCCCAGACTGTCGCGGTGCAGGATCTCGCCCTCGAACAGGTAGGTCAGCGTCGCGAGGTTGATGTGCGGGTGGGGGCGCACGTCGATGCCCCGGTCGGTCAGGAACTCCGCCGGCCCCATCTGGTCGAAGAAGATGAACGGGCCGACCATCTGCCGCTTGGTGGAGGGCAGGGCGCGCCGCACGGTCATCTCGCCGAGGTCGACCGCGCGCGGCACGATCAGCATCTCGATCGCGTCCGTGGTCGTGCGGTCGCCGAGCACGGGGTCGGGGCAGGGACTCCAGGTCATCGGTCGTCTCCGTTCATGGGGTGACATCCTCGTTCGGCGCTTAGGTGAGGGACTACTTAGCGGGAGAAAGCAGTTACCCGATGGAAAGTATAACGGTCACGGTGCGGCCCGGTGGCGTGGGAACCGCTCCTGGCTGCCCGTACTCAACTTCCGAAATTCGTCGCCACCGATGGCCGCCTGGAAGTGTTCGGCCGTCTCCCATTCGGCAATATTGATGAAGGTGAACCCGGGCGCCCGGGGAGAGTGCCCGGCGCAGGCGCGTGGAGATGAAGCCGGGCTGGCGGCGCATGTACCCCGCCGCCTCGTCCCACAAGGCCAGCGCCTCCCCTTCCCGCCCCTCGGGGACCTCGGAGGGGTTGATCAAGATCACCCGGCTCATCGCGGTGGCTCCCTCCATCGCCTGGCCGGCGGCCGCGGGTGCCGCGCCCCCTCCGCCGCTCTGGCGAGCGCTTGCTCGACCCACTCCCCGACCGTCAGCCCGGCGGCGGAGGCCGCCTCGAGCACGACTTGGCGCGCGCGGTCGCTCACCCCCTTGATCGCCCACGTCCTGGCGCTCGGGTTTGCCATGGCACCCCTCGTCGCACCAGCCACCGCTCATGGTCGTGCTTGTCGTGGCCCAGTGTACGCCCGGACCGGCGACGGCGGCAGGGGACTTCACCCTCACAGGCGGTTTCTGGCGGCAGAGCCGTCTGGATGGTTTCGCGCCGAGGACCGGCGAGACCCACTTCCGACACGTGCCGGTGACCAGCGGGCCACGGGCGATGTAGCCCACGGCGCCGAGCGGCCCGAGCCGCTTGATTGGGCCTGCAGGCGACCGTGTCCGGTCAGCCCGAAGACAAGGCGCCGCGCCGCTGATGGCGGATCACCGAAGGACGGCGGCCGGGAGGAGATGACTGAGGCCACGCCGGACCCAGGAGCAGCTCCTTCGTGTTGAGATCGGGCTGCCTCACGCGATCGGCCGCGGCACCTTGGCCCGGCCCGGCGGGCATTCCAGCGCGGCGCGACCCCACCCCGCCGCGTTCGCCGCCGCCTCATAGGTGGTCTGCAGGAACTCCAGCAGCATCTCGGCCGGCGCCTCAGCGTCCCGGACGGCGTCATAGGGCAGGATGAACTCGCCCATCGCCTGATGGAAGAACGCCGCGTCCGGCCGAACCGGCGCCGCGGCGAACCCTGCAGGCACGGGGTAGGCGTAGGAATAGAACGCCGGATAGTCGATCGCGCCGCCGCCCGGCCAGAAGCCGGCACTGCTCACCTCGTGCGAATACGCCTCGCGGGTGACGGAATCCGGCAGATGGGGCACCCCACCCGGGTGCGTTGGCGCCGTGCGCCCGGAAAAGCGCGTCACGGCAAGATCGAAGCTACCCCAGAAGAAGTGAACCGGGCTGACTTTGCCGAGAAAGCCGGTGCGGAACTGCTTGAACACGCGGTCCGCCTGGACGAGCACGCGCCAGAAGCGCTGCGCGTGGTCCGGATCGTAGGCCGCGTGCTCGCGATCCTCGCGGAACGGGATCGGGTCAGGTACCTCATTGGGGCTTCCATGGATGCGGACCTCGATGTCAAGCTCGGCGAGCGCAGCCATGAGCTGGTCGTGGAAGTCGGCGACCGGCTTGGGAGCGAGCGGCAACCGTTTCTCGCCGCCCTCGCTCGTCGAGATAAGCAGCTCGTGATCGACGAAGTCGAAATCGATCTGAAACGTGCGCTCGTCGTATGGGATCGGGGAGGTGGTCAGGCCACGTGACGTCACACACAGGGTGACGTGCCAGGAATGGTTCAGCCACGGGGTCCGGGCGAGCCGGATCTTCCCCACGATCTGCGTCCAGAGATGAAGGGTGGCGCAGGTCTCCTTCCACGCCGCGTACGGCAGATCCGGCCA
>DATABZ010000295.1:0-6321 GCA_036259315.1 Gemmatimonadales bacterium
TCGGCGTGGACATCATCGAGGCCGGCTTCCCGGCCGCATCGGAGGGGGACTACCGCAGCGTGCGGGAGATCGCGGCCGAAGTGCGGCGGCCGGTGATCGCGGCGCTGGCGCGCTGCACCGAGCGCGACATCGATCTCGCGGACGCTGCGGTAGTCCCCCTCCGAAGCGGCGGGGAACCCCGCCTCGATGATGTCCACCCCGAGCGCGTCGAGCTGCCGGGCCAGTCGGAGCTTCTCCTCGGGGGAGAGACTGTTGCCGGGGGCCTGCTCGCCGTCGCGCAGGGTGGTGTCGAAGATGAGGACGTGCGCGGTTCCCATGGGGCGCTTTCGGTTCGATGGAGGTGAACGCAAAAGCGCCGCGGACCTTTCGGGTCCGCGGCGCCGGTGCATTTCGATCGAGTCTGCTACTCTCTTATCTCGCTCGGATCGGCACGCCGCGAACCCCTGGCTCACCAATAAGGCTGGTAAGCAGGAGGCCAAGGAGGACGACGAGCGACAGGTGGAGCGGCATGTCGAGCGACTTCTTTCGAATCGGGTGGGCTGCCGGAGGCGGCTGCGTTTTCGACAGCGTTCGGGAGGCTAACGGGCCGGCAGGTGCGCTGTCAAGGGGGGTGGGTCGCCCGGTGGACGAGGAACCGTAGGGCCGTTGACGAATTCAGCGCCGTGCATAATAATACGTCCATGACGCGCGCCGTCCTCCTTCCCGTCATCCTTCTTAATACCGTCCGCTCCACGGGAGCGACCGGGTAGTAGCTCGCGCACGCGAACGCTCCCGGCCCGCTCCCAGGTGGAGCGGGCTTTTTGTTGCCCCGCACGCGGCCTCTCCGGCCGATGGGGCGCCAACCAACCAGGAGGCACCATGGCCGCCAATGGGCAGCGGATCCACCCGGCCGGTTCCCGCAGGACGTCTTCCGGCTCCCACACCCACGAGGCCGCGCCGGCCGACAGCGCCCACGCCGCCGCCGCGCCGCATCCGGCGCTCGACCCTTCCCGCGAGCACGACGCCTGCGGTGTCGGCTTCGTCGCCACCGCGTCGGGAGCACGCTCCCACGAAGTCGTCGCCATGGCCCTCGAGGCGGTCGCGCGAGTGGCGCACCGCGGCGCCGCCTCCACCGACAACTCGGGGGACGGGGCCGGTCTGCTGACCCAGATCCCGGCACGCCTCTTCTACCGCGACGCCTACCGGCAGGGCCTCCACCTCCAGCCGGGGCTGCCGTTCGGTGTCGGCTCGTTCTTCCTTCCCCGACAGCCGGACGCGCTCGGCGCAGCGGTGCGGATGATCGAGGAGGTGCTCGCGGGGGACGGCATCCCGTTCCTCGGCTGGCGGGACGTGCCGGTGAACCCCGGGGCCCTGGGGCCCAGCGCGCTCGCCTCCTGTCCCGTGATCCGGCAGGTGCTGGTGGGGCGCCCGGCACTCGCCGCCGACGAGGACGCGTGGGAGCGCGCCCTGTACCTGGCACGCCGCGAGATGGAGCGACGAGCGGGAGAGTCGAACCTGCCCGGCTTCTATGCGTGCTCCCTCTCCTGCCGCACCGTCGTCTACAAGGCCCTCCTCACCGGCACCCAGCTCTCCGCCTTCTACACCGACTTCCGCTACCCGGAGTACGAGAGCGCCATCGCCGTCTTTCACCAGCGCTACTCGACCAATACGCTGCCGAGCTGGCCGCTGGCGCAGCCGTTCCGGCTGGTGGCGCACAACGGCGAGATCAACACGCTCTGGGGCAACCGCAACGCGATGACCATGCGCCAGCCGATGCTGGCGAGCCCGGTCTGGGGCACGAACATCGAGCGGCTGCGCGAGGTCATCTGGGAGGAAGGGAGCGACTCGGCCAGCCTCGACAACGCGATGGAGCTCCTGGTGCGATCGGGACGGGATCCGGTCCACACCGCGATGATGATGGTGCCCCAGGCATGGGAGAAGTACTCCGATCTGGACCCGTCCATCAAGGCGTTCTACGAGTACCACCAGTGCGTGCTGGAGCCGTGGGACGGCCCCGCCGCCATCGCCTTCACCGACGGGGTGATCGCCGCCGCGGTGGTGGACCGCAACGGACTGCGTCCCTGCCGGTACAAGGTGCGACGCGACGGACTGGTGGTGGCGAGCTCAGAGGTCGGCGTGGTGGACCTCGACCCGCGCGAGGTGGTCGAGTGCGGCAAGGTGGGCCCCGGCGAGGTGCTGGTGGTGGACACGTCCCGGCACGAGGTCATCCGTAACCTCGACGCCAAGCGCGAGATCGCGGGCCGACGGCCCTACGCCCGCTGGGTGGCGCGCTACATGGCGACCCTGGTGCCGGACCCCGCCAGGGTCCCGCCCTCCCCGGAGGGCGACGAGCTGCTGCGCCTGGAGCGGGCGTTCGGCTACGGCGCGGAAGATCTCCGCATCGTGCTCGAGCCCATGGGCACCAACGGCGCCGACCCGGTGTGGAGCATGGGCGACGACACCCCCATCCCGCCGCTCTCGGCCGTGCCGCAGAGCGTCTACGCCTACTTCCGCCAGCGCTTCGCCCAGGTGACCAACCCGCCGATCGATCCGCTGCGCGAGACCATGGTGATGTCTCTTCGCATGCATCTGGGCCGGCGCGGTTCCCCGCTGCTGGAGCGGCCGTCGTACGCCCGCATGCTCCGGCTCGAGCATCCGATCCTGCTGGACGACGAGATGGCGGCGCTCCGGAACGTGGCGGGCTTCTCGACCGTCACCCTGGACGCCGTCTGGGATGCCTCGAAAGGGGTGGACGGGCTCAGGCCCGCGCTCACCGCGCTCCGGCGTGCGGCGGAGCGCGCGGCACGCCGGGGCGCGCGGGTCATCGTGCTCAGCGACCGGTCCGCCGACGAGCGCCACGCCCCGATCCCGATGCTGCTCGCAGTCGGCGCGGTGCGGCAGCACCTGGTGCACACCGGGCTGCGCGCGCGGGTCGGGCTCGTGGCGGAGGCGGGAGACGCGCTCGACATCCACCACTTCGCGACGCTGATCGGCTACGGGGCGGAGGCCGTGCATCCCTGGCTCGCGCTGGCCGCCGTGCGCGACGCACTCGGCAAGGATGAGAGCCACCGGCCCGGGCGGAAGGAACCGGCCGAACCCCGGCCCGCGCCCGCCGAAGGAGCCAGGCGGTTCCGCTCGGCCGCGGAGAAGGGCCTGCTCAAGGTCCTCTCGAAGATGGGCATCTCGACGCTCTCGTCGTATTGCGGGGGCCAGATCTTCGAGATCCTGGGTCTGGGTCAGGAGGTCGTCTCGACCTGTTTCGCGGGCACGTCCTCGCCCATTGGCGGGATCGGGTTCGAGGAGATCGCGGAAGACGTGCTCGCGCGGCATCGCGCGGCCTACGCGCAGCCCGCGGCGGCCGCGGAGAGCCTGCCGGATCACGGCCGCGTGCGCTTCCGGAAGGACGGCGAGGACCACGGGTGGGCGCCGCCGATCGTGGTGGCGCTGCAGCAGGCGGTGAAGAGCGACGGAGGCGAGGCCTACGAGGGGTATCTGGTGAAGAACTCCTCGCGCCGCCCGGCAGGGCCTCGCGACCTGCTCGCCGTGCGGGAGGGCACTCCCGTGCCGCTCGAGGAGGTGGAGCCGGCGGAGGCCATTCGCCGGCGGTTCGTCTCCTCCGCCATGTCCCTGGGCGCACTGTCGCCGGAAGCGCACGCCACGCTCTCGATCGCCATGAACCGCATGGGCGCGCGTTCCAACTCGGGGGAGGGCGGCGAGGACCCGCATAATTATCAGCCCGCAGCGAACGGCGACCGGGCCGACAATCGGATCAAGCAGGTGGCCTCGGCCCGCTTCGGGGTGACCACCGAGTATCTGGCCCGTGCGGAAGAGATGGAGATCAAGATCGTCCAGGGCGCCAAGCCCGGGGAGGGCGGCCAGCTCCCCGCCCACAAGGTGACCGAGCTGATCGCCCGGCTCAGGCACTCCGTGCCCGGCATCCAGCTGATCTCGCCGCCGCCACACCACGACATCTACTCGATCGAGGACCTGGCGCAGCTCATCCACGATCTCAAGACGGTGAATCCGCGGGCGCGCGTCGGGGTGAAGCTGGTGTCGGAGGTGGGGGTCGGTACGGTGGCCGCGGGCGTGGCGAAGGCGTATGCCGATTACGTGCTCATCGCCGGGCACAACGGCGGCACCGGCGCCTCACCCCTCTCCTCCATCAAGCACGCGGGCTCTCCCTGGGAGCTGGGGCTGGCGGAGGCGCAGCAGATCCTGATCCGGAACGGACTCCGTCATCGGATCGAGGTCCGCACCGACGGCGGCTTCAAGACCGGCCGCGACGTCGTCATCGCCGCCCTGCTCGGCGCGGAGAGCTACGGGTTCGGCACCGCGCCGCTCGTGGCCATGGGGTGTGCCATGGCCCGCCAGTGTCACATCAACACCTGTCCGACCGGGATCGCCACCCAGCGTGAGGACCTGCGGGCCAAGTTCAAGGGCACGCCGGAGCAGGTGATCGGGTACTTCACCATGCTAGCGGAGGAGGTTCGCCGGATCCTCGCCGCGATGGGGTTCCGGTCGCTGGACGAGATCATCGGGCGGAACGATCTCCTGGAGCGGGTGGAGCACCCCGAGGTGCCGCGGGCGCAGATGCTCGATCTTTCCGTGCTCATGGCGCCGACCGACGAGGCGGGCCGCCCGCGCGTGCCCGTCGGCCCGCTGCGCCGGACGGTCCAGCGCAACGACCGTCCCGGCCTCGTCTCACTGGACGCCGAGATCCTGGAGGAGCTCGGGCCCTATCTCGAGAGCGGGCTGCCCTTCTCGGGCAACTACCCGATCTACAACCACCATCTCGCCGTCGGGGCCCGGGTGGCGGGGGCGATCGTGGAGCGGACCGGCGACGCGGGGCTGCCGGCCGGCTCGGTGCGGCTCCGGTTCACGGGCGCCGCGGGCCAAAGCTTCGGCGCGTTCACCTGCCGCGGCATGCACCTCGAGCTCGAGGGCGAGGCGAACGACTACGTCGGGAAGGGTCTGAGCGGCGGTGAGATCACCATCCGGCCCTTCCGGCGCGCGGCGTACGCCGACACCTCGCACCAGCAGCTCATCATCGGCAACACCGTGCTGTACGGCGCCACCGGTGGAAAGCTCTTTGCAGCCGGGCAGGCGGGTGACCGGTTCGCAGTGCGGAACTCCGGGGCCATCGCGGTAATCGAAGGGGCGGGCAACCATTGCTGCGAGTACATGACGTCCGGAGTCGTCGTAGTGCTGGGCCGCGTCGGACGCAACTTCGGGGCGGGCATGTCGAACGGCATGGCGTACGTGCTCGACGAGGCGGGAACCTTCGCGAGCAGGATCAACGGAGATATGGTGGAGCTCACCGAGCTGGACGACCGCGACGTCGAGCTGCTGCACCGCCTGGTGCGGGAACACGAGGAGCGGACCGCCAGTCCTCGTGCCCGTACGATCCTGGTGCAGTGGGAGAGCTTTCTGCCACTGTTCCGGAAGGTGGCGCCGAAGGGGGCGGAGTCCTACGTCGCGGCGGCGCGGGAGGCGTATCTGACCAGCGATCGGGCGGAGATCGAGCCGGCGCTGGTGCGGCGGAGCGCCTGAGTTGCGGGAGAGCACCCCGCCTCGGGAGACTCTGCGAGGGCGCGTGGCGGCAGGCTGACTGCGGGTGCGCCGGGTCACTGCTGCCCTGACGTGGCCCGGCCATTATGGCCAGCCACGGCGCGGGGTCGCTCCCCGGCCTACGCGGGGAGATGTCGTGCCTATTCAGATCCGTTCGACCGGTTGCCTGCTCAGCATCGTGCTCTCGATCATCTTGACGGTCGTGCTCAACCTCGGCCTGCGGGGGTGTCAGTAGACCAGGCTCGTCACCGTGGAGCTGCGACAGCAACTCTGATGCCCTGCGCCGGGTGGTCCCAGTGACCGAGCTCTGAACTGCCTGTGGCATCCGCCGGAACGCCGGCTACAAGTTCCTCACCCGTACCGCGGCTTTGGCGCTGCGGGCCTCGCCGATCGATCCCGGCGCTCAAATCGTCCCCCCACTGCGGTCGATTTGGTGCTGCTCCAGCGGCTGCTCGGCGCGGCTGCCCCCGTCACCTATCTCTTCGAACTCGACGGTTACCCATGTCCTGGACTATTCAGCGCGCCGGGATCCCGCCCTACAGTCCCGCCGTGCTCGCGCTGAAGTCCTCCCATGGCCGCGGGTCGATGTGCTGGTACTCCCGCCAGTGGGATACTTGAGCACCAGCCACGCGGATGATGGCTACTCCGTGGTACCGGTGCGTGCCATCATAGGTGTACTCGGCCATCCCTCGCTGTTCGGTCTCATCAAAAGCCGGGTGTGCCAGACTGTCCGTTGGGGGGTACCCAGCGCGAGCCCCCCTTTGGTCTGGAAGG
>DATABZ010000296.1:0-3909 GCA_036259315.1 Gemmatimonadales bacterium
CGGGTCGTCCAGACCGCTGGCCGCGGCTTCCGCCCGCTCGATCAGGTCGGCGAAGGAAAGCAGGGAATCGAGGGGCACGACCCGCTCGACGTCGCCGCGGCGGAGGCTCACCTGGCGGCTGGGCTCGCCCCGGAGCACGCCGGCATCGCCCACGCCGCGGGAGAGCGTCTCGGCGAGGAAGTGGGTGACGATGCCCTGCACCCGGCGGCGCCGCGACTCGTCGGTGAGATACTCCGTCTCCTCCGGCCCGAGGCTGGCCCGCGTGGCGGCGACCGCCCGCAGCAGGTCCGGGTCCTGCTGCCCCGCGCGCTCGAGCTCGGCGAAGAAGGCGCGCGCGGCGCCGAGGGCCGAGTCGTAGGCGGTGGGGCTGTAGCGGTACACGGGACGAACCGTCAGCGCCCGCGATTCACCCTCGGTGGCGATCTCCTCGCGCGACTTCCGGGTCTCGAACGAGAATGGTGCCACCACGGTTCGTTCCGCCACCTGCCCCACCTCGGGCAGCGCGGTGACCACGACGGCAGGAGGTGGGAACAGGAGATAGCCCACGACGGCGGCGCCGACCAGCGGGAGCCAGCGTACCACGTGGAACCGGATGGCACCACCGAGACTGCGATGGGGGCCGAGGCTCGGCAGAAGCCGGTCGCTAGGCGACATCAGCCGCTCTGGTCTTCGGCATAGGCCCGGATGATCTCGCGCACCAGTCGGTGCCGCACCACGTCGGTCTCGTGGAGATAGCAGAACGCGATCCCCTCGATGCCGGGCAGCACCCGCTCTACCTGCACCAGCCCCGACTCCTCCCGGCGCGGCAGGTCGATCTGCGTCTTGTCGCCGGTGACCACCGTCTTGCTGTTCACCCCGAGGCGGGTGAGGAACATCTTCATCTGGGCGCCGGTCGCGTTCTGGGCCTCGTCCAGGATGATGAACGCGTCGGCCAGCGTCCGCCCCCGCATGTAGGCCAGCGGGGCGATCTCTATGGTCCGGGTCTCCAGCGCCCGCTGCACCCGGTCGTGCGGCATCATGTCTTCGAGGGCGTCGTACAGCGGCCGGAGGTACGGGTCCACCTTGGCCTGGAGATCGCCCGGCAGGAAGCCGAGCGACTCACCGGCCTCCACCGCGGGTCGGGCCAGGATGATGCGTTTCACCCGCTTGCGCGCGAGTGCCTCGACCGCCTTCGCGACGGCCAGGTAGGTCTTGCCGGTGCCGGCCGGCCCGATTCCCACGACGATGTCGTGGTTGGCGATGGCCTGGAGGTAATCCCGCTGGCCCTGGGTCTTCGGCGCGATGGCACGGCGGAGCCCTGGCAGCACGATTCTGCCGTCCCCGGCGGCAGGCATCTCGGCGCTGGGCGCGTCCGCCGCGAGGCGGTAGACGTCGTCGGGCGTGATCGGCTCGCCGATGCGGGCGAGATCGAGCAGCCCCTGCACCACCGGTGTCGCGCGCTCCACCTGCTCCGCGGTGCCCGCCACGGTCACCGAGTCGCCGCGGAAGGAGATCCGCACGCCGAGGGTGCGCTGCAGCTCCTGGAGGTTGCTCTCGTTCACCCCCGCGAAGAGCAGTGGATCGGCCCCTTCGGCCGAGATGCGCTGTTGAACGTCGTCCGCCATGTGTCTCAGCCCGGGCTTTCCTCGCGGATCCGGAGGTGCAGCTCCGCCAGGTCCTTCGAATCCACCGGCGCGGGAGCGCCCTCGAACAGCGCCCGCTGCGCCGTGGTCTTGGGGAACGCGATGACGTCGCGGAGCGAGTCGGCGTCGGCGAGCAGCATGACGATGCGATCGAGCCCGAACGCGAACCCGCCGTGGGGCGGCGCGCCCGACCGGAGGCCTTCCAGCAGGAAGCCGAACCGCTGCTCGGCCACGTCGTCGGCGATGCCGAGCAGCCCGAAGATCCGCTGTTGCAGGGCGGGATCCGCGATGCGAAGGCTGCCGCCGCCCAGCTCGGTGCCGTTCAGCACCAAGTCGTAGGCCAGGGCGCGCACCCGCTCGGGCGCGCTGTCGAGGAGATGGAGGTCCTCGGGGTGCGGCGCGGTGAAGGGATGGTTCACCGAGCCCAGCGCGCCGGTCGACGGATCCCGCTCGAACAGCGGGAAGTCCACGATCCAGACGAAGCGGTTCACGCCCTCGGGAACGAGCGACATGCGACGCGCGACCTCGTGGCGCACCCGGTCGAGCGAGGGGCTGGTGACGTGGTCCGGCCCGGCCACGAGCAGGCAGAGGTCACCGTCGGCAAGAGCGAGGGCCTGCGCGGCGTCGGCCGGGAGGTGCTTCGCCGGACCGCCCTCGAGTGCACCCCCGGTCTGCTTCAGCCGCAGCACACCGGCCGCGCCCAGGCTCTTCGCCGCAGTCTCGATCTCGTCCACCTGCTTGCGGGTGAGCACGGCCCCTCCCGGCACCCGGATGCCGCGCACCCGTCCCCCGGCCCCGATCGCGGCCCGCGTGATGGAGAAGTCCGCCGAGCGGAACACCTCCGTGGCGTCGAAGATCTCCAGCCCGAAGCGGAGGTCGGGCTTGTCGGTCCCGTAGCGCTCCATCGCCTCGGCGTAGCGCATCCGCTCGATCGGCAGCGCCACGGCGTAACCGGCCTCGCTCCAGAGCGCCTCGATCATGCCTTCACCGAACGCGAGCACGTCCTCCAGGCCGACGAAGGAGGCCTCGATGTCGATCTGGGTGAACTCCGGCTGGCGGTCGGCCCGCAGATCCTCGTCCCGGAAGCAGCGGGCGATCTGGAAGTACCGGTCCAGCCCGGCCACCATGAACAGTTGTTTGTACAACTGCGGCGACTGGGGCAGCGCGAAGAACTCGCCCGGGTGTACCCGGCTCGGCACCAGGTAGTCCCGCGCGCCTTCGGGCGTGGGCTTGGTGAGGATCGGGGTCTCGATCTCCAGGAAGCCGAGCTGGTCGAAGTAGCGCCGGGTGACCTGCATCAGCCGGTGACGGAGAATCAGGTTGCGCTGGAGCTCCGGCCGGCGCAGATCGAGCACCCGGTGCCTGAGACGCAGCTCCTCGGCCGGCGGGTCTTCCTTTTCCTTCCGGGCGACCGGGATGACCGGGGTCTGCGCGGGGCCGACGACCTCGAGATCGGTGACGTGCACCTCGACTTCGCGAGAGACCAGCGCCTGGTCCCGGGAGGGCTCCGGCCGCAGCTCGACGGTGCCGCGAGCGAGCACGACCGTCTCGGCACCGAGCCCCGCGGCTCGTTCCATCACCTCCGGCGGCGTCCACGCGGGATTGCAGGAGAGCTGCACCAGCCCTGCCCGGTCGCGGAGGTCCACGAACACCAATCCCCCGAGGTCCCGGCGCCGGTGCACCCACCCGGCCAGACGCACGTCGCGCCCGACCTCTGCCCGAGTGAGGGCCCCAGCCGGGTGGGTACGGAGAGCGGTCGCTGCGGTTTTAGCGCGCTTCGGCGTCGACGATGATGCGATAGAACTCATCTGGGGTCCGGGCGTCGACCAGCCGCTGGCGGACGTTTTCCCTCCGTACCAACCGGGCGATGCGGCTCAGGAGCTTGACGTGGAGCCCGGCGGACGACTCCGGACCCACGATGAGAAAGAACAGACGGACCGGCTGCCCATCGATCGAATCGAACGGCACCGCCGCCTCGCTCACCCCGCCGACCACCGTCAACTCCTTGACTGCCGAGGATCGGGCGTGCGGGATCGCGACGCCGAAGCCTATGCCGGTGGTGAGCACGGACTCCCGCTCCTCGACGGCGCCGAGCACCTCCTCGAAACTGCCGCCGGCGCGGGCCACCAGGTGGCGGGTCAACTCCGAGATGGCCGCCCGCGACAAGCGGCAGGCCATCTCCGAGCTGACCCGCCACCTGGTGGCCCGCGCCGGCGGCGATTTCGACGAGGTGCTCGGCGCCATCGAGGAGCGGGAATCGGTGCTCACCACCGGCATCGGATTCGGC
>DATABZ010000297.1:0-3231 GCA_036259315.1 Gemmatimonadales bacterium
GGGCGAGGCTGGCGACTGGGCCGTAGGCGGACGGGCGGACGGGCGGACGGGCGGACGGGCGGACGGGCGGACCGAAGCTGGCGCCGCCTCACCAACAGAGCGAGGGATCCTCTCACCCGGTGTCGAGCACCGCGGAGAAGATCCCTCGCTTCCTGTTCACTCCTTCAGCACCAGTGTTGCCCGCGTTCACCTACCGCCGTTCCACCGTTCCGCCGGCGGGGTGGTCGTGGATGGGAGGGGTTCCGCCGGCGGGGCGGGGCCGGGGGCGGTTCCGCCGGGCGGTGGAGCGGCCGGGAGCGGGTCCGCCGTTCCGCCTAGTGCCTGAACCCGCTCGACAGTGGCATCACGTCCCTCGGGTTCTTCTCGTCCCCGAAGAGCAGCCGCCCCTCTCGGAAGCTGGCGCCACGCAACGTCAGCGCCAGGACCTCCCCGAGTTCCTGCACCAGGTAGATCTCGATCTTGTCGCGGACCTCCTGGGGCAGGTCCTCGAGATCCGGCTCGTTCTCCTTCGGCAGGATGATCCGGTTGATGCCGGCCCGCACGGCGCCGAGCACCTTCTCCTTCACCCCTCCAATGGGGAGCACCCGTCCGCGAAGCGTGATTTCGCCGGTCATCGCGATGTCGTGCCGCACCGGCCGCCCCGACAGCGTCGAGACCACCGCGGACGCCATCGTCACACCCGCCGAAGGACCGTCCTTCGGGATCGCTCCCGCCGGCACGTGGATGTGGATGTCCCGGTCGAACATCTCATCCGGAATCTGGAGCCCCGCCGCGTGCGACCGGGCGTACGTCCATGCCGCCCGAGCGGACTCCTTCATCACGTCACCCAGCTGACCGGTGAGCACGAGCTCGCCCTTGCCACGCATGGTGGACGCTTCGACGAACATGATGTCGCCGCCGGTCGGGGTGTAGTACATCCCGGTGGCCACGCCGATCTCGTCGTGCCTGGCCGCCTTCTCGGGGTGCACCTTGGGCCGCCCCAGCAGGTCGTCCACGGTTTCCTTGTCCACGACGACCGTCTCGGCCTCCTTCGCGGCGATCTTCCGGGCCACCTTCCTGGCCAGCCGGCCGATCTCCCGCTCCAGCTGCCGGACACCCGACTCCCTGGTGTAGCTGGTGATCACCTCCGACAGGGCCTCGTCGGTGATGGTGAGCTGCTCCGGGGACACCCCGTTCTCCGTGAACTGCCGGGGAATGAGGTACTTCCTGGCGATCTCCCGCTTCTCGCGCTCGGTGTAGCCGGCGAAGTCCACCACCTCCATCCGGTCGAGCAGCGGACCCGGGATGTTCTGGATGAAGTTCGCCGTAGCGATGAAGAGCACCTCGCTCAGGTCGAACGGAACACCCAGGTAGTGGTCCACGAACGTGTCGTTCTGCGCGGGATCGAGCACCTCGAGCAGCGCGCTCGCGGGATCGCCCTGGAACGAGACGCCCAGCTTGTCCACCTCGTCGAGCAGGAACACGGGGTTCTTGGTGCCGGCCTGCTTCATCCCCTGGACGATTCGGCCCGGCATGGCCCCGACGTAGGTACGCCGGTGACCACGGATGTCGGCTTCGTCCCGGGCACCACCCAGGGAGATGCGGACGTACTTCCGCCCCATGGCACGGGCGATGGACTTGGCCACCGACGTCTTGCCCACGCCCGGAGGTCCCACGAACAGCAGGATCGGACCGCGGGCGCGATCGTCGTCGTTGCCCGGGATCGGCGTGTTCGGCGAGGGCACCGTGGCCGTCGCGGCGGGCGACTCGGCGGCCGGGCCTTCGACCTTGCCATCGGCTGCCGGCTCTTCACCGGCACCCGCCGGTCCGTCCGTCAGCCCGTCCGCCTCTGCGCCGGGCCTTCCATCCGCCTCGTCCGCCCGGCGCTCCGCCGCCGCGCGCAGCTGCCGCACGGCCAGGAACTCGAGCACCCGGTCCTTCACGTCGCCCAGCGCGTAGTGGTCCTCGTCCAGGATACGCTGCGCCTCGACCAGGTCGAGATGCTCCGGGCTCCGGGTGTTCCAGGGCAGCTCCACGATGTTCTCGAGGAACGTCCGGATCACCTGCGACTCCATGGACTCCCGACCGATGCGGGTGAGCCGATTGAGCTCGCGATCCACTTCCTTCCGCACATCGGCGGGCAGCTCGAGCGCGGCGAGCTTCTCCTTGAGATCGCGCAAGTCGTCCCGCTCGTCGTCCTCGCCCAGCTCGCGCTGAATGGTCTTGAGCTGCTCGCGGAGGAACATCTCCCGCTGCCGCTCACCCAACTCCTCCTGAACCTGGGACTTGATGTCTTCCTGCGCGTCGAGCACGCCGATCTGCCGCTGCACGTGCACCAGCACGCGCCGCAGGCGCTCCTCGACACTCAAGGTCTCGAGCAGGATCTGCCGCTCCTGCGGCGTGATGTCGATGTAGCCCGCGACCAGGTCGGCGAAGCGGCCCGGCTCGTTCACACCGGCGAGTACCTGCTGAACCACCTCGTCGGGCAGACCCGATTTCTGGCCCAGCTCGGCCGCGCGGGTCCGCGCCTCCCGATGAAGAGCGACGAACGCGGGATCGTTGGCGTTGATCGGAGCCATCTCCTCGGCCTCGCGCACGATGGCCTGGAGGTAGCCCTCCTTGTCGGTATAGTGCATCGCGATGCCGCGCCGCTCGCCGTGGAGCAGCAGCTGCATCCCGGACAGCCCGCGCTGGAGCTGGCCGATACGGGCGATGGTTCCGATGGTGTACAGCACTTCCGGGGTCACGCTCTCGACATTCTGGCGCTGGGAGACGGCGAAGACCAGCCGATCGGGCTGGCTCAGGGCGGCCTCGATGGCGCGCAGCGTCGCAGGGCGTCCGGCCCCTATAGGTGCGGTGACGCCAGGGAAGAGAACTACCTCCCGCAACGGCAGCACCGGCAGAGTCAAACGTTCGGGCATGTGCTTTACTACTCCTTCCGCGCCCCCATTACAGGGGGAAAATGGCAGCCCTAAACACGAATGGCCCTCCAAGTGCACCCACCGTGCCACGGCCGCCCCGTCCTCCGTTGTGTCAAATAACAAGTTGCGGGGCTGGTCGGTTTCAGTCTTCCTTCCTGTCGGCGGCATTTCGGCAGCAAACGGGTTGGGTAGCCGGAATCGCTGCCAAATTGGCGCCGACATCCTCCGGCCATGTCAGGGCCGCCGTGCAGGACCGGAGCGACGCCAGGTGGCGCCAATCGCTCCGCCATAATCGAGGTGCTCCGCCGCGCCGATGGGAGGCGCACGCTGA
>DATABZ010000298.1:0-2821 GCA_036259315.1 Gemmatimonadales bacterium
GCTGCTCCGCAGCCGGGACGAGCAGCACCTCGACGAGCGGAGCCGTGAGGCGGCCCGGGAGTTCCGGGACGCGCTCCGGCAGGTCGTCGCCGGGGGCGAGAACGAAGGCGTGGTGCGCACGGGACCGCCGGAGCTGTGGACCGACGTCTGGCTCGCGCTGGTGGCATTCGCGGCGGGCCCTGACGCACCAGTCCCTGGCTCTCGCCGGCAGCCACCACCTGCCGGAGCGCGTCCCGGAACTCCCGGGCCGCTTCACGGCTCCGCTCGTCCAGGTGCTGCTCGTCCCGGCTGCGAAGCAGCATGCGGGTGAGCGAGGGATCGCGAGCCGCGGCATCGAGCAGACTGCGAGCGATTGTCTCCAGCCGCTGCGAGACCGAGTGGTTCCCGTTGGGCTCCGCCTCCTTCACCAGCCCGGCGCCCCAGCGCTGCGCGTTGCGATAGACCTCGTTCAGCAGGTGTTCCTTGCCGCTGAAGTGACGGTAGATGGTGCCCTCGGCGACCCCGGCGCGCGCCGCGATGGCCGGAGTGGTGGTCGCCCGGAAGCCGACGGTGGTGTAGAGATCGAGGGCGGCACGAAGAAGACGCTGCCGGGTGGCCTCACCGTCGCGTCGCGTAGGCGTTGGATTCGACATGCGGTCAAGGTAAGGGTAGATCGGCCCGTTGAGTGTGACCGTTTGCCCGAATTATCTTCCGAGGCTTTTTGCCGGTCACTTTCTCCCGGGGTCGTGCATGAAAATGATGGTCCTCGGTGCCGGGCTTCAGGGCTGCGCCTGTGCATACGATCTCCTGCAGAATCCGGCGGTGGACCAGGTGACGCTGGCCGATCTGCGGCCGGACCAGTTGCCGCAGTTCCTGGCGGGAGACTGGCACGGCCGACTCCGACCGCTCCGGCTCGACGTCACCGACATCGCGGCCGTGAAGGCGGCACTGGAGGGTCACGCGTCGGTCATGAGCGCCATCCCTTACTACTATAACGCGCCCATGGCCCGGGCGGCGGTGGAAGTCGGCTGCCACTTCTCCGATCTCGGGGGAAACACCGAGATCGTGCTGGAGCAGAAGAAGCTCGATGCCCAGGCGCGTGCCAAGGGCCTCTCCGTGATCCCCGACTGCGGACTGGCGCCGGGAATGGTCAACATCCTCGCCGCGGAGGGCATCCGCCGGCTGGACCGGGCCGAGAAGGTGAAGGTCTACGTCGGCGGACTTCCCCAGAGCCCCGAGCCGCCGCTCAACTACCAGATCGTCTACTCGCTCGAAGGCGCGCTCGACTACTACACGACGCCCTCCTGGATCCTGCGCGGCGGCCGGCCGGTCCAGGTGGATGCCCTGAGCGAGCTCGAGCCGGTGGAGTTTCCGGCCCCGGTCGGCACGTTGGAGGCGTTCCACACCGGAGGCGGGATCAGCACGCTGCCGTTCGCCTACGAGGGCAAGGTGGACGTCATGGAGTACAAGACGCTGCGCTACCCCGGGCACGCGGCGATCATGCGGCCGATCCGCGAACTGGGCCTGCTGGACACCAAGCCGGTGGAGGTGAAGGGTCAGTCGGTGGTGCCGCGCGACGTGTTCATCGCCTCGGTCTCGCCCCGACTGCACAAGCCCCAGGGTCGCGACCTCGTCGCGCTCCAGGTCCAGGTCTTCGGAGTGAAGGACGGCGCCCGCCGGCAGGTCGGTTTTCGCCTGATCGACTACTACGACGTCGAGCACGGCATCAGCGCGATGATGCGGACCACCGGCTACTCGCTCTCGATCACCGGGCAGATGCAGGCGGACGGCCGGGTCACCACCAAGGGCGTGCGCACGCCGGACGAGGCGATGCCGTTCCGGGGCTACGTGGACGAGCTGGCCCGGCGCGGGATCCGGATCGAGGAGATGTAGTGGCGGACTTCCGGGCGCTGTGGGAGCTCGCGCTGCCCTACGAGCGCTTCGTCGCCGAGAGCGAGCAGCACCGGGGACTCTGGGAGGGGATCTACCGGCTGATGCGGGTGCCGGAATGGGCGTTCCAGGCGGTGCCCGTCGGCACCATGCGCCGGCTGCTGGTGATCGCCGAGGACTGGTGCGGCGACGCTTCGAGCACGATCCCCATCGTCGCCCGGTTCGCCGACGCGGTGCCGGGCATGGAGCTCCGGATCCTGCGGCGCGACGAGTACCCGGAGCTGATGGACCGCTATCTCACCAACGGCGCGCGCGCCATCCCGATCGTGATCGTGCTCGACGAGAGCTTCCGCGAGCTGGGCCACTGGGGCCCGCGCCCCGCCGAGCTGCAGGCCTGGGTCCTGGAGAACCGCCCCAAGGTGCCGAAGGCCGAGCTCTACCCGCAGGTTCGGAAGTGGTACGCCCGCGATCGCGGCGAGACCACCCTGCGCGAGGTGCTCGCGGTCGCCGGCCTCGGCCGCACTGCTGCCTAACAGCCGCCCCCGACCCCGCCTGTTCACCACAGAGTCACAGAGGGCACAGAGCGCACGACGGTGCCCCTCTCCACCCAACCGTTGACCACGAAGGCACGAAGGACACGAAGAAAACAACATTGATATGGACTCCTGTGCTCCGGCGAAGGATCGGAGTCCTTCGTGTCCTTCGTGCCTTCGTGGTGAGTTTTTGTTGGGTGGGTTCGGTGAGCTCTGTGCCCTCCGTGGCTCTGTGGTAAGAAGCTCAGAACATCCATCCGCTGCCGAGCGAGAAGTTGAACCCGTCGGGCCCGCCGGCGAAGTTGAACACGAAGATGGTCGAGCGCAGGATCCGGAGGGCGAGGCCCCCTCCGCCGCCCACGTGGAGGTCGTCGGTCGTGAGGCGGAAGGACTCGTCCTCGAACACCCGCCCCGCGTCG
>DATABZ010000299.1:0-15286 GCA_036259315.1 Gemmatimonadales bacterium
CGAGCACCTGGCGGAGACGCTCGCGAATGGCGGCGGGGCCGATCCGGCGGAAGTCGAACCGCTGGAGCCGGGAGAGGACCGGCGCCGCCGTGGCGGCGATCTTCTGCGGCTCGGTGGTGGCGAAGACGAACACCACGCCCGGGGGCGGCTCTTCCAGGATCTTGAGGAGCGCGTTCCACGCCTCCCGGGTCAGCATGTGGGCCTCGTCCACGATGTAGACCTTGTGGTGCCCGGCCTGCGAGGCGGCGTACATGGCGCGCTCCCGCAGGTCCCGCGCGTCGTCCACCCCGCGGTTGCTCGCCGCGTCGATCTCCACCACGTCGAGGCTCGCCGAGCCGTTCCAGATCCGGAGACAGCTCTCGCACTCGCCGCAGGGGTCGCCTTCGGGCGTGCGGTTGGGGCAGTTGAGGGCCATGGCCAGAAGGCGGGCCGCGGTCGTCTTGCCGACGCCGCGGGGTCCCGTCAGCAGGTAGCCGTGGCCCACGCGGCCGCGCGCGACGGCGCCGCGGAGCACCGCGGCGACATGATCCTGCACCAGCAGATCGGCGAAACGCTTGGGACGGTAGCGGCGGGCGAGGGCGAGCATTGGATCTGGGAGGAGGGGGGAGTGGAGTGCCCCAGGCGACCCGAAGCGACACCGGACATCGCTTAGCGCTGCTACCGGCGAGGTCCTGACGCGGTTCACGCGCCGGCGCCCTTCGGACCTGGGGCACCCGCAATATAGTCGCACCGGTCCGGGCCGGGGAAGCCTTGGACCGCGGCGAATCAGGCCAGTCGCGCCCGCTGTCGCTGCTGCATCTTGCGCAGCTCCCACGTCTCCGCCACCACGCCTCCGAGCAGGAACACGACCGAGGTGTAGTGGATCCACAGGATCAGGAGCACGGCGGCACCGACGTTGGCGTCGCCGCTCGGGCCCTCGAACGAGGCGAAGTTCGCGAGGTACAGGCCGTAGAGGCGCTTGGCCACCTCGAACATGGCGGCCGTGAAGGTGGCGGCGAGCAGCACCGTGCGCCACGGCAGGCGACGGGGCGAGGCGTACGCGTAGGTGATGTAGAAGAGGGAGACGGAGAAGCCGAACGCGAGCAGCTCGGCGAGCAGCCGGCCCAGCGAGCCGAGAAAGAAAGTCAGCTCCGGCAGCCAGGCCACGCCCCGGGATTCGATCAACGTGAGGGCCGCGGTCATCGCGGTATTGGCCAGAAAGAGGAGCACCGTCGCGACCACCATGCCGATGTCCCGCAGCTTGGCGTACAGCAGATTGAGCAGGAAGTGCCGCGGCGGCGCGGGGCGCGCCGAGATGTCGTAGATCTCGTTGAGTGCGGTGCGGATGCCGGCGAAGAGCCGGGTGCTGAACCAGACGAACGCGGGAACGGCGTACAGGGAGATCTGCCCCCGGTTCTCCGACACCCGCACCAGCAGCCGCTCGATGGCGCCGAAGGGATCCTGGCCCGGAGTGGACACGTGGGGCGGGAAGAACCGGTGGAACAGCGCCGCGGCGTCCACCGCCTGGTTCCCCTCCAGCGCCTGGGCCAGGTGCGTGAGCCCGATCAGCAGGAGCAGGACGAACGGGATGGCCGCGAGGAGCGCGTCGAAGGTGAGCGCGCTCGCGAGGAACGGGAGGTTGTATTCGTCGGCGGCTTGGAGGGTGCGGCGGATGAAGCCGGCGGGTGACCGGTGCCACCCGCCGGGCCGGATCCCGCTCAGGCGAGCGGCTCCTCGACGTCTCCCCCGGAGCGGCGGCGGGCCCTGGCCTCCGCGAGCCTGCGCTCCAGCTCCTCGCGGGCCGAAGGAGCCGGCGGCCGCGTCCGGGCCGGGGACCCCGGCTCCAGCAGCTCCTCGTCCTCGAAGTCCTCGTCCTCCAGGTCGTCGAGCGACTCGCGCGCGCCGCCGAACTGCTGGGCGAACTCGTCCAGCTTCTCCTCGGTCATCGCGCGCAGCTTCCAGAGCCTCCGCTGCACCACGCGCCGCGTCTCTTCCCCGCTGCGCGGCGCGTACATGAGGGCGAGCCCTGCCCCGAGCACGGCGCCCCAGAAGAGCCACTTCGCGGACGAGTCCCCCCGCTGCACGTAGATCACTTCCCTGGCCTTCCTGCGCATGCGTCCCCCCTATTCCCCGGCGTCGGGGTCGTCGGCCGCCGCCACCAGCACGGGCTTGAGCGCCGCGTGATGTTGCAGCGGGGCCTGCACGAAGCGGTTAATGTGATCCGCCGTCCCGTTGACGTTGAGTTGCTCGAACAGGAAGGCGAACGTCCGCTCGAGATCGGCGGCGATGGCGCTCCGCACGTCCTCGGGCAGTCCCCACAGCTCGCGCTTGAAGGGGCCGATCGCCTTCTTGCGCGCCTTGTAATAGAACTGCTCGGCCGTGTCGCCTTCCTTCCGCTCGCCGGCGGCGTTCTCGTCCAGCCACGCGCGGATCCGCTCCCGGAGGTCGGCCGGCAGACGGGGATGGTCGAACACGATGTTCTGGAAGTTGGTGGCCAGGTGGATCTCGGCCGTCTCGATCCGGGGGAAGTTCCCGAAGGCGTTCGAGGGGAGGGTGCTCGCGCCGTGCTGCACCGCTCCGGCGAGTCCGTACTGCTCCCGCGCGACCCGTGAGAGGGCCTCGAGCGCCTGGAGATCGAGCTTCACGTCGGCGATGGACCCGTCCGGCAGGACCACGCCGCCGTGTGACGTGCCGGTCTGGACCGAGATCTTGCTGATGCCCTCGAGCTTGCCGAGGGCCGCCAGGCTCCGGTTGTAGCCCTGCATGAAGGCGTGCAGCTCCTCGACGGTGCTGTTCTTCATGCCGACTTCGCCGATCTCCGCACCCACCGAGACCGTCACGCCCGCGGGCTCGTGCGCCCGGATGAACGCGGTGATCTCGGCCGCGCGCTCGTAGTTGGCGCGCTGCTGCTCCTCCAGCGTGGACTGCGACAGGTCCACCAGGGTGGACGTATCCACGTCCACGTTGTAGAACCCGGCGCCCAGCTCCTCGGCGATCAGCTTCTTGACCTCGCCGACTTCGCCCTCCGGATCGGCCTGATACTTCTTGTGGTTGACCTGGCAGTGATCGCCCTGGATGAACAGCGGCAGGACATAGCCCTCGCGCAGCGCGGCGCCGATCATCACCGCCACGTACTCCGCCGGCCGCTGCTCGGTGTAGGCGATCTCCGAGCGCGCGATCTCCAGGATGATGGCGCCCGCCTTGCCGCTACGCGCGGCACGGAAGATCGCCCGGGCGGTGTCGTAGGCCAGGACTCGGACGTTCATCGCGGGCACGGTGAAGCCACCCACGTCGCCCCTGCCGCGAGCCATGTAGAGGTCGTGGATCGAGGCGGGCCGCGCGCCCGTGGCCTGGCCCAGCTCCCAGAGCAGCCACCGCGCCGCCTCGCGCTCGTCCCCGCTGCCGAACACCGCCTGCCAGACCAGCCGGTCCGTGGCCGCCGAACGGAGCTTCGCGGAGTCGCGAACGGTCACACCCTGCGCCGCCGGCACGACCGCACCGCCGTACAGGTCCATCGCCGCCTGAATTGCGTCAGCCATGCACTGGTTCCTCGTTGAGGGCAACACGCCTAAGGTAGGCCGCCCGCGGGAGACCGTCAAACGACTCGCGCACCCGCGTCAGGCCTCATCCCGCGCGGCCGCGGCGGGCCGGGCCGCGTCGTATCCGGGGCGGCCCATCGCGGCATAGGTCAAACGCTTACCGAGCTCCACCCCGGGCTGGTCGAACGGATCGATGCCGTACCACACGCCGGCGTACCCGGTGGAGAGCTGCAGCAGCATGATGAGCTCGCCGAAGGTTTCGGGAGTGAGCTCGGCCAGGTCGAGGGTGCAGCTCATCCGCCCCATTTCCGCGAGCGCCGCGGAGGTGGCCTCGTACTCCGCGTTGAGCAGCTCGCCCAGGGTGTGCCCCGGCAGGTAGGCGAGGTCCGGTGGCAGGCCCGCGCTGTCGCCGGGTACGGCCGCGTCGGGGCCCGGTATCGGAACGTCCGCCGCGAAGCGCTCCAGCCGGACGAAGGTGATGACCTTGTCGAAGGGCCCCTCCATGAAGAGCTGCACCTGGCTGTGCTGGTCGGTCGCGCCGACGGCCGCGAGCGGGGTCGGCCCGACGTTGACCACGCGGCCTTCGCGGTCCATGCGCTTGCCAAGGCTCTCGGCCCAGAGCTGCCGGAACCACTCGGCGAGCTCGCGCAGCCGGTCGGTGTAGGGCATGAGCACGTGAATCCGCGCGCCCAGGTCGGTGTCCGCGGCCCAGTGCAGCGCCGCGTGCAGCGCCGCGGGATTGCGCAGCAGGTCGTCGGACTCCGCGCGCTCCACCGCCTGGCGGGCCCCGGCCAGCAGCGCCGCGACGTCGATGCCGGAGAGCGCCGCCGGCAGGAGCCCGACGGGAGAGAGCACGCTGAAGCGGCCGCCGACGGCGGGCGGCACGTCGAGCGTGGCGATCCCGTCCCGCGCCGCCAGCTCCCGAAGGGCGCCCCGCGCCGGGTCGGTCGTGAACACCAGATGCCGCGAGGCCGCCGCGCCGAGCGCCGCCTCCAGCCACGCGCGCACCACGAGATACTGCGCCATGGTCTCCGCGGTGCCGCCCGACTTGCTGATCACATTGACCAACACCCGCCGGGGGTCGATGCGCTCCAGCGCGGCGGCCATGGTCGTCGGATCCACGTTCTCCAGCACGGTGACGCGTGGATAGAACTCTCGGCCCTCGTCGTCCCACTCGTTCCACGCGGGGCGACGCAGCGCGGTGAGCAGCGCCTTGGTGCCCAGCGCCGAGCCGCCGATGCCGAGGACCAGCACGTGGTCGTACGCCTGACCGACGCCCTCGGCGAAGGTGGTGATCTGCCGGACGGTGGCTCCCTGATCCACCAGGTCGTAGAAGCCGTACTCCCCGCCGGCCCGCCTGCGCCGGACCTCCTCCTGTACCGCTGGGAAGCGCGCGGCGAGCTCGTCGAGCCGGGTTCGGGGGAGTCCGTGCCGCCCGTCCAGTCCATCCTGCAGCATCCGTCCATACACCAGCTTCATCAGGGGATCTCCACGGTCAGTCCGTCGTACGCGGGCTTCACGCCCTCCGGCAGCTGCGCCGCCAGCTCGGCATGCCCGGTCTCGTGCGTGAGATGAGTCAGGTATGTGCGCCGGGCCCCCAGCGCGCGCGCGGCCTCGACCGCCTCGCCGATACTGAGATGCGTCGGGTGTGGCCGCCACCAGAGCGCGTTGACGACCAGCACCTCGAGACCCTGCAGCAGGTCGCGTTCGGCGTCGGGAATGGCCTTCACGTCGGTGAGATACGCCAGCTTGCCGAACCGGTAGCCGAAGACCCGGAGGTGCCCGTGCCGGAACGCGAGAGGCAGGGCCTCCACCCCCGCCATGCTGACGGCGCGCCCCGCCTGCACTTCGTGGAGCTCCAGCGTGGGCTTCGAGGTGCCCTCGTACGGCAGGACCGATTCGTCGAAGATGTAGTCGAAGGAACGCCGCAGACGCGCGAGCGTCTCCCGGGGACCGTACACCGGGAGGGGTCGACGGCGCCGCACGGAGAACATCCGCAGGTCGTCGATCCCGTTGATGTGGTCGGCGTGCTCGTGGGTGTACGCCACCGCGTCGATGTCGGTGAAGCCGCCGGTGATGAGCTGCAGCCGGAGCTCGGGCGGGGTGTCGATCAGGATGGTCGCGCCGGCCTCCTGCACCACGGCGCCGCTGCGGGTCCGCTTGTCCCTCGGGTCGGGTGAGCGGCAGACCGGACATCCGCAGCCGATCTGGGGCACGCCGAACGACGTGCCCGTCCCGAGAAAGGTGAGCCGCATCGCCCTAAACTGCTTCGATCTTCAGGAGGTTGGTAGTGCCGGGCATGTCGAAGGGAACGCCCGCCGTCACCACCAACCGCTCGCCCGCGCGGGCGAGCCCGCGCTCGAGGATCCGGCGCCTCGCCACGGCGAGCATCGCGTCGTAGTCGGTGTGGTGATCGATGAGGGCCGAGGTGACGCCCCAGACGAGCGAGAGCTGCCGGAAGGTCTCCGGCTCCGGGGTACAGGCGAAGACCGGGACGGCCGGACGGCAGGTGGCCACCTTGCGCGCGGTGAATCCGCTGCTGGTGAAGCAGAGGATCACCGGCGCGCTCAGCATCTCCGCGGCGGCGCAGACCGCGACCGCGATGGCGTCCTCGGTGCGTACCGGCCCGCTCTGCCCCGCGCGGTGGTGTCGCAGAGGCACGCCCTCGCTGGCGCGGCGCCCGAGCGCCGCGTCGATGGTCACGCCGCGGCCGGAGCGCTGCAGCTCCATCTCGCGGGCGATCCGGTCCATCGCGCGCACCGCCTCCAGCGGATAGCGTCCCACCGCCGTCTCGGCCGACAGCATGACCGCGTCGGTGCCGTCCAGGATCGCGTTCGCCACGTCGGACGCCTCCGCGCGGGTCGGCCGCGGCGCCTGGATCATGGACTCGAGCATCTGAGTAGCGGTGATCACCGGCTTGCCGTGGAGGCTCGCCTCGCGGATGATCTGCTTCTGCATCAGCGGAACTTCCTCGAACGGCAGCTCCACGCCGAGATCCCCCCGCGCGACCATGATGGCGTCGGAGGCGTCGAGGATGCCGCAGAGATTCCGGAGCGCGGTGTCCTTCTCGATCTTGGCGATCAGCTTGGTGTTGCGCGGCACCAGCGCGCGGAGCCCTTCCATGTCCTCGGGGCGGCGCACGAACGAGAGCGCGATGTAGTCCACGCCCAGCGCGACCGCCTGCTCGACGTCTTCGCGGTCCTTCTCGGTCAGGGCCGGTGCGCTCACCTCCAGGCCCGGGAGGTTCATACCCTTGTGCGACTTGAGCTGGCCCCCGTAGTGCACCACCGCTTCGACCCGTCCGTCCTGCGCGCCCGTTACCTCGACCGAGAGCAGCCCGTCGTCCAGCAGGATGCGGGCGCCGACGTGCACGTCCTGCGCGAGGGCGTCGTAGGTCGTGGGGATCTCGCCGGGACGTGCCTCCGCCTCGGGCGCGAAGACGACGCGCTGACCCGGCTCGAGGCGCATGGGCTCGGCGAGCGCACCCACTCGAATGCGCGGGCCCTGGAGATCCACCAGGATCGCGGCGGATTCGTCGCGTGCGCTCATGATCTTCTGGAGCTCACCGATCCAGCCGGCGCGGATCTCGGGGGTGGCGTGGGACGCATTGATGCGAACGACGTTCACACCGGCGTCCAGGAGAGCTGTCATCTGCGCGGGCTCGGACCACGCCGGGCCGAGCGTGGCCACGATCTTCGTTCGCCGTACGGAGGAGGGCATTCGGGGATTCTAACGTCACCCCCTCAGCGATGCATCACGGCCCTTCCACCCACCACCGTGAGCACCGCGTGCCCGGCACGAAACGCTTCGCCGTCGCCCCGCTCCACCGCCGGGTCCACCGCCCACGCGACCAGGTCGGCTTCCGCTCCGGGCGCGAGCCGTCCGAGGCGCCGCTGGGTGCCCGACGCGCGCGCCGGCGCGACCGTATACGCGCGGAGGACCTCGGCGAAGCCGAGCTTCTCTTCGGGCGTCCACCCGGAGCCGGGGGTGCCGTTCGCAGCCTTCCGCTCCAGCGCGGCGTAGACGCCCTCCCGGGGGTCGATCGAGGCCACCGGCACGTCGCTCCCGAAGACCAGCGGAGTACCGCGCCGCAGGAGCGAGCGGAAGGCGTATGCCCCACGTCCTCGCCTGCCCCAGTGCCGCTCTACCAACGGGATGTCGGTGAGCAGGTGGGCCGGCTGCATCGAGGCGACGATACCAGCGCTGGCCGCCCTCGAGAGATCGGCGGGATGGATGCACTGGAAGTGCTCGATCCGGTGCGGCAGCGCAGCGCGCGGCAGCCTCTCGAGGAGATCGAGCGCCTGGCGCACGGCCGCATCGCCGATGGCGTGGGCGGTGATCGCGACGCCGTTCAGCGCCGCGGTGCGCATCGCCTCCTCCGCCTCGCGACGCCCGGCGACGGGCATGCCCCGGTCTCGGGTGCCCTCGTACGACTCCAGCATCCATGCCGTGCGGCTGCCGAGGCTGCCGTCGAGGAACAGCTTCACCCCGCCCATGCCGAGCCACGGGCTGCCGGTGCCGCTCCGTTGGCCGCGGCGCACGAGATCGGGAAGCGAGGCGACCGGCGGGTGAAAGAGCACGCGCAGGCGCAGCTCGCCGGCGAGCTCGAGCCGGCGGAAGGCGCCCCACGCTCGCTCGTCCTCCACGTCGTGAATTCCCGTGACGCCGAGCCGGTGGGCCTCCGCTTGCGCTTCACGCAGCGCCTCGTCGAGGATCTGCTCGGATGGCGGAGGCACTACCCGGGATACCAGCTCGACGGCGCGCTCCAGCAGGAGTCCCGTGGGCTCTCCTGCGGCGTCGCGCACGATCCGGCCTCCCGGGGGATCCGGCGACTCGCGGGTGACCCGCGCGATCGCCAGTGCCGCGCTGTTCACCCAGGCCGCGTGCACGTCCACCGAATCCAGGTAGACGGGGCTGGCGTGGACCCGGTCAAGTGCGTGGCGGTCGGGACGCTCGACCCAGCCGTTGGCATCCCAGCCATGGCCGACCACCCAGCCCTGGAACAGCGCCGCCTTCGCTACTCGGTCCACCGCCTCGGCAACCGATCGGGTGCCCACCAGGTCGACCCGGCGGCGTGCCAGCGCCCACATGGCGAAATGGGTATGACCGTCCACGAACCCCGGCGTCACCAGCGCGCCGGGATGGTCGTACCGCGGGAGATGGCGGGGTGCCTCCCGGTCGATCAGGGCCGCCGGCCCCACCGCGCGGACCCGACCCTCCGCCCACCAGACGGCGTCTCCGTAAAGCCCCCGCGCCAGGGTGAGCACGCGACGAGCCCGGAGCACGCCGCCATCCTCGCGTAGAGCATTAGAGCGCGGTTTCCACATGTTGAAAAGTCGCGAACGTGAATATCTGGATTGAGGTGCGCCGACGTTGAAAATCCCAGTCGGCACCTGTGAAGCAGGATGAGCTCAGCCACGAGAATGCCAAGCAGGGCATGTGCTTACGAAAGGAGCGCTGCCGCGCCCTAGAGCAATGCGACAGTGTCACCACCCTGCCTGTATTTATTCAGAGTCTGTGATTATGAACATCTTCGACATGACGCAAAGCCGCATCGCTCAACGCCTGCCGAACACCAGTTCTCCCCCGCCGCCGAGGAGTGCCGGCCCGACGAACCGGATGGGAGAAGCCTTGACCGCCTCGGCGAACTCGTCGTCCCCCAGCACCCGTAGCGACCCCGCCATCCCTTTCGTCCACTCCGGCGTGAGCACCAGTCTGGCGGTCACGGGCCCACGGCGCTCGCTGTTCCCCCGCCACTCCGTGGCCACCGTCCCCGCGGCGCGAGTGCTGTCGTCCACACGCCGGCCCTCCCAGATCAGCGTGGCCTTGTTGAGGCGCACCTCGTGCTGCAGGCCGATGGGTGGTGCTTCGGGGTCGTAGTCGTTCGGGATGCTGCGGACCTCGGTTCGGACCCTGCGCAGGTCGAGCCCGTCTCTCCGCCCGGCGCGCTCCAGCCCGCCATTGTTGGTGAAGAAACGCAGCGCGATCTCCCGGGCGGTGCCGGACGAATCGGCCGCGGTGAGGCTCCAGACGCCCACCATCGGCAGCTTGTCGGGCTTGCTCTCGCTGATGCGCCGGGGCCCCACGTCCACCGTGCGCGCGAAGTACATGCAGATGTTGGAGGGCGTCCACGCGGCGGCTTCCGGCTGGTTGGCGATCACGGTCCGGAGCACGGGACTCAGGTCCTCCACCGCATCCGCTCGGAGCGGACGAGCGCCCCGTGGGATCCTCACGTCGAGCTTGGTCGGGTCGAGCAGGAGCTGGACGCAGAATCCGGTCTCGAGGCCCTGGATCCGCCACACGTGATCGCGCGACTCTGCCCCGCCGCCCTCATCCTGCTGAGCCCCGAGCGGTGGAGGGACGGCAGCGGTGACGGCCGCGACCGCCAGGACGAGCGCGGCCAGGCAAGGGGAGGAAATGCTGGCCTCCGAGGTGAAAGGGCGAGGGGCGCTCAGCCGCCGGTGAGCGGCTCAGCCGCCGCGCGCGGCCTGCACGGCGGAGCCGAGTGCCGAATAATCCTTCGGATCGAGCGCGTTGAAGCGCAGGTTCCGGTACTTCACCTGTCCGTCCGGCCCGATCACGAACACGGTGCGCTTCGGCTTGCCCCCGTTCCCGTAGCTGCCGTACTTGCGGGCAACCTTCTGATCGGGATCACTCAGCAGACGGAACGGCAAATCGAGGCTGGCGGCGAACCGCCGGTGGCTCTCCACCGGATCGGCGCTGATGCCCAGCACCACCACGTCGGGGCCGAACAGCGTTTCGTACTGGTCCGCGAAGGTCTGCATCTCCGCGGTGCAGCCCTTGGTGAAGTCGCTCGGATAGAACGCGAGGACCACGGTTTTCCCGCGGTCGCGCCAGAGCTCGTACGGGCTTTCCGCCGGCCCGATCGACTCCTTGGTGGCCCAGGGCAGCGAGAACTCGGGGGCCCTGGTCCCTTCGCGCGGCCCTCCCACCAGGACGACCGTGGGGGTGTCGTCAGCGGCCTGAGCGGCAAGACCGGTGAGAGGGGCGGCCAGGAACAGCCCAGCCAGGCCCAGTGTGCAACGATACATGAGCGGTGATCCTCGGAACGTAGAAATGGTCATGGTGCGGCCACCCGGCGGAGCACGGTCAGGATATCCTGGTCGCCTCCGGTACCGGTGTAAGCCACGCGTCCGGCGCGATCCACGATGACGACGTACGACGTGGTCGGCGCCGCGTAGGCCCGGGTGCTCTCCCCCTCGTCGTCGTACAGCGTGCGGAACGGCACATCGTGCTGCTCCACGTAGCGCCGCACCCGTTCAGGGGACTGGTTCACCGCGACGTTGATGCCGAAGAACCCGACCCGGTCGCCCAACTCCGCGTGCGCGGCCCGCACCCGGGGGAGCAGCGCATCGCATTGCTCGCACCACGTCGCCCACCATTCCAGGAACAGCGGCTGCTTGCCCAGGTACTGGCCGAGGTCCACCGGCTCCCCCGCGAGGTCGCGCACGGTGACGGCAGGCGCGCGGGCACCGACCGCCAATCCGGTTTCCTGCGTGGCCGCGATATGGAACGGCAGGGCGAGCAGCGCGGCGGCGAGCACGAGTCCCCTCACAGTACGGTCCCCATCCTGACGAAGTAGTACTCGGCCATGAGCAGGAGCAGCACTCCCCCGGCGCGCTTGACCCAGAGCGTCCAGCGCCCGGCGGCCGGCAGGGCGGCGAGGGCACCGCTGGAGAGACCAACCGCCACCAGCAGGGCGGTGAGGCCGAGCGAGAAGACGAACAGGTAGACGAATCCCAGCGCCGCGCTGCCGGTGCCCGCCACGAACGTCAGCACGGCGGCGAATGCGGGTGCGCCGCAGGGCGCGGCCACGAGCCCGCTCGCGGCACCCATGGTGAAGGCCCCGCCCGGCGAGCCCGCGCCGAGCCGGGCGGCCCAGCCCGCCACCCTCTGCGGTGCGTTGACAGTAAAGACGTCCAGCAGCGCCAATCCCAACACGAGCAGCAGGTTGCCGGTGATGAAGTAGGCCCAGGGACTCGAGGCCACGGCTCCGAAGAGCGAGCCGGTGAGCCCCGCCAGAAGCCCGAGCAGGGAGTACACCAGCGCGAGCCCCACGACGTAGGCCCCGGTCAGCACCGCGGTGCGCCCGCGGGAAACGCCGGACGCCCCCGCCCCGCCGAGTATCCCGGCGGTGATCGGGATCATCGGGTACACGCAGGGGGTGAGGCTGGTCCCGACACCAGCGGCGAACAGCACCGGCAGGGCCGCGAGCGGCTCGTGGCGGAGGGTGGCCTCGAGCGACGATTGCGCGAGTGGCGACACTACAGGTGGGCCCCAGCCGTCCCGGCACCGTAGCGCGAGGCGACGTATTCCTCGAGGATTTCCAGGAACTCGGCGACGATGCGGTCACCCTTCAGGGTCACCAGCAGGCGCCCGTCCACGTAGACCGGCGCCTTGGGCTCTTCGAAGGTCCCGGGCAGCGAGATACCGATGTTGGCGTGCTTGGACTCGCCGGGACCGTTCACGACGCAGCCCATCACGGCCACCTTCATCTCCGCCACCCCGGGGCGCTCCTGGCGCCACACCGGCATCTTCTCGCGCAGGTAGTCCTGGATCCGCTGCGCCATCTCCTGGAAGAAGGTGCTGGTGGTGCGTCCACAGCCGGGGCAACTGGTCACCTGGGGCGTGAAGCTCCGGAGCCCCAGCGACTGAAGCACCTGTTGCGCCACCTGCACCTCCTCGGTGCGGTCACCGCCCGGCGCCGGTGTGAGCGACACGCGGATGGTGTCGCCGATTCCCTCCTGGAGCAGGATGCTGAGCCCGGCGGTGCTCGCGATGATGCCCTTCGACCCGAGGCCGGCTTCGGTGAGGCCGAGGTGCAGGGGATAGTCACAGCGGGAGGCGAGCATGCGATAGACGTCCACCAGGTCCTGCACGCCGGACACCTTCGCGCTCAGCACGATGTGATCGTGCGGCATGCCGGCGGACTCGGCAAGCGCGGCGGAGCGGAGCGCGCTCTCGACCATCGCCTCCATGGTGACGTCCCGCGCCTCGCGGGGGTTCGGCTGGCGGGCGTTGTCGTCCATCAGCTCGGTGAGCAGGCTCTGGTCGAGCGACCCCCAGTTCACGCCGATCCGAACCGGCTTCCCGTTGCGGAGCGCGACCTCCACGATGGCGCGGAAGTTCTCGTCCGCCCGCTTGCCCCCGACGTTGCCGGGGTTGATGCGGTACTTGGCCAGCGCCTCCGCGCACTCTGGGTGCCGGGTGAGCAGCAGGTGGCCATTGTAGTGAAAGTCGCCGATGAGGGGCACCGCGACTCCGAGCCGGTCCAGCTCCTCGGCGATCCGGGGCACCGCCGCGGCCGCGTCATCGTTGTTGACCGTCACCCGCACCAGCTCGCTGCCCGCCCGCGCCAGCGCCGCCACCTGTCGCACGGTCGCCAGGACGTCGGCCGTGTCGGTGTTGGTCATCGACTGCACCACGATCGGATGCCCGGACCCGATGGGCACCCCGCCTACGCGGGCGGTCACGGTGGAGCGGCGGATGGTGGGAGGCATGGTCGGGAATATAACTTCGTGCATGCCTGACTCCCCGCGCGAGGGGCCCCGCCACGCCGCCATCACCGGAGTCGCGACCTACGTCCCCGAGCGCGTGGTCACCAACGCCGACCTCACCCGCACGCTCGACACCTCCGACGAGTGGATCGTGACCCGGACCGGGATCCGGGAGCGCCGCCTCGCCGCCCCCGGCGAGACCACCTCCACCATGGGAGCCGAGGCCGTGCGGCGGCTGATGGCGGCGCGAGGGCTGGGCCCGGACGACGTGGACGCCTTGATCGTCGCCACCGTCACCCCCGACATGCTCTTCCCGGCCACGGCGTGTCTCATCCAGGACGCGCTGGGCATGGCGCGGGTATGGGGGTTCGACCTCTCGGCAGCCTGCTCCGGGTTCCTCTACGCGCTCACCACCGGCGCGCAATTCATCGCCTCGGGCGTGCACCGCCGCGTCGTCGTGGTGGGCGCCGATCTCATGAGCGCGATCATCGATCCGACAGACCGCACGACGGCGGTGCTGTTCGGCGACGGCGCGGGCGCGGTGCTGCTGGAGGAGGCGGAGCCCGGGTTCGGAATTCTGGATTTCCACCACGTCGTCGACGGCAGCGGGAGGAACGATCTCCTGATGCCGGCGGGAGGGAGCCTCAAGCCGGCCAGCATGGAGACGGTGGCGGCCCGGGAGCACTTCCTCAGACAGAACGGTCGGACGGTGTTCAAGTTCGCGGTGTCGCAGATGGCGGAGAGCGTCGAGCACCTGCTCCAGCGCAATCGGCTCACCCCCGCGGACGTGGCGGTCGTGATCCCGCACCAGGCGAACCAGCGGATCCTCGACGCGACCGCCGACCGGCTCGGCCTCCCGCGGGAGCGGATGGCGTCGGTGATCGCGCGCTACGGCAACACGACGGCGGCCACGCTGCCGCTGGCGTTGGACGACGTGGTTCGAGCCGGGAAGCTGGCGAGGGGTGACCTGGTGGTGTTCGTCGCGGTGGGCGCGGGGTTCACGGTGGGGGCGACGCTGCTGCGCTGGGGGTGAGTCGTCGTCACCAGGCCGGGGAGAACTCCGCCCGGTCGATCGCCGCGAGATCCTCCGCCGACAGCACCAGGTTTCCCGCTCCCACGCTGTCGAGCGCGTGCGCGATCCGGCGCGCGCTCGGGATGACGATCACCGCCGGCGACTGCGCCAGCGCCCATGCGAGCACGAGCGCGTGGGCCGACACGCCGAGTCGAGCGGCCATCGGACGCAGGACCGGGTGCTCCGGCAGCTTACGGGTGAGACGCCCGCCCCCCGTGGGGCTGTAGGCCAGGAACCCGATGCGCCGCGCACCGCAGTAGCCCACCACCCCGTCCTCCAGCGCCTCCCGAAAGAAGGGATTGAGCCGGTTCTGCACCGAGGCGATCGGCACGATCGCTTCCGCCGCGCAGATCTGCTCGACGGAGACATTGGAGAGGCCTACCCAGCGCACCTTTCCCTCGCGGTGCAGATCGGCCAGGGCGCCGACGCTCTCCTCGAACGGGACCGCGGGGTCCGGCGCGTGGAGCTGGTAGAGCGCGATGCGCTCCACACCGAGTGCACGGAGCGACCGCTCGCAGGCGGCCCGCAGGTGCTCGGGGCGCCCATCGCGCCCCCAGCGTCCGCCGGGACGGGTGACGCCGCCCTTGGTGGCGACCAGCACATCGTCACGCGGGCCGCTCCATTCGCGGAGTGCCTGCGCGATCAATCGCTCGTTGTGGCCGGTGTCGAACTCGTCGAGACAGTAGGCGTCCGCGGTGTCGATCAGGCGGACCCCGGCGTTCAGCGCCGCGTGGAGGACCTTGATGCCCTCGGACTCCGGGGGACGATCCTGCAGCGAGAGGTGCATGCCGCCGTAGCCGACGGCGGGCACGGCCGGAGCGCCCGCGCCCAGCGTGCGGAGTTCCACGGAGGGTGAGGACTAGGCGAGTCCGAGCTGGCGGGTGAGCCTGCGCCAGTCCTGCGCGGACACGATCCCCTGCTCGAACAGCGGCGTGAGCGTGGCCATGATCTCGGCGCGGCTGCCGTCGATGCGGCGGTCGCGCAGCTCGCTGATCATGCGCGAGAACCGGTGCTCGTACTCGTCCGCGTCGAGCTGCCCCTCCTGACGCTGCGTGCTGAGCTTCTTCAGCTCCTCCGCCACCCGCGCGGGGGTGATGGGCTTGAGTGCGCCTTCCTGCTGGTCAGCCGACATGGGATCCTCGCGAAAGCCGGAATGGGTGACGTGCCGTCTCTCTTCA
>DATABZ010000300.1:0-27059 GCA_036259315.1 Gemmatimonadales bacterium
ATGGTACCCTCCGGAATGTTTTGGCGACAATGGTGTTGGCAAAGAACTGGGAGGCAATGTCGGGCACGCCCGTGAATCTTCCGTGAATCGCTCTTGCCTCATCGTGAAACGCCCGTAGGTTGTCCTTGTCCCCCTCTGGACAATCCCGTGCACGGTCCTGTGCTGAGTCTGATCGGATCACCTGCCGTCGCTTCCCCCGACGGAGAGCCGGTCATGCCCCACCCGGGGGCGAAGGGCCTAGCGCTGCTGGCCTACCTCGCACTCGAGCCCGGCCCCCACTCCCGAGAAGCGCTTGCCGACCTGCTCTGGGGCGAGTCTACCGAGACCGAGGCGCGTGCCTCCCTGCGCCAGGCACTGAGACAACTCCGTGTCGCATTGGGCGATGCGATTCGCTGTGACCGGCAGCAGGTAGTCCTGGGCGGGCCCCTCAGCTGCGAGGTCACCGAGTTTCTGCGACTCGCCGAAACCGACCCGGCAGCCGCCGCCGCCATCGAGATCCCCCGGTTCCTGGCAGGCTTCTCCGTCCGCCACGCGCCCCGTTTCGAGGAGTGGCTCGCCGAGACCAGAGCGAGACTGCTCCGCCGCTATGTAGCGGTCCTTGCCGCCATCACCCATGACTCCCTCGAGCGGCGGCGCTGGCGTGAAGCGATGGAGCGGGGGGACCGGTGGCTCGCCTGCGACCAGCTCTCCGAGGAGGCCGCGCGCGCGGCGGTCGAAGCCAGGTATCTGGCGGGTGACCGCGGCGCCGCGCTGGCGAAGCTCGCGGAGTACCGAACCGTGCTGCTCAGGGAGGCCGGCTGCGAGCCTTCCAACGACCTCCTGGCACTCGGCCGCCGCATCGAGTCCGACATCAGGGCGGCGCGCCCGCGCTCCGCGAGCGACGAGTGGTACACCCGCGCGCCTTTGCCGGAGGCGAGTCTCATCGGCCGCGGTAGCGAGTGGGAGGCGCTGCTGAAGAGCTGGAAGGAGGTGGAGCAGGGTGCGCGACGGATCCTGCTCGTCGAGGGCGAGGCGGGCGTGGGCAAGTCACGCCTGGTGGAGGAGTTCGTCCGCACCGTCGTGAGAGACGGGGCGACCGTGCTGCAAGGCCGCGGATACGACGCCACGGCGACGCTGCCGTTCGCGCCCATCGTGGAAGCCCTTCGTGCGGCACTCGACGCCCCGGGACTGGCCGGCGCCGACCCCGAGTGGCTCACCGAGGCCGCACGGCTGCTCCCGGAGATCCGACAGCGGTTTCCCGCCTTGGCCGAGCCGGAGCCCAGCCCGGATCCCACCGAGGCTTGGCGGCTCTACGAAGGAGTGGCGCAGGTGCTCGCCTCGCTGGCGGCCGAGCGGCCGGTGGTCATCTCGCTGGACGATCTGCAGTGGTGTGACGAAGACAGCTGTACCCTGATCCAATTCCTTGTGCGGCGCCTGGATGGCGCGCCAGTGCTCTGGATCGGGGTGACGACACTGGGCGAGCTGGAGCGCGATGCTCCCGCGGCCCGACTGTGCCGCACCCTGCGCGCGAAGTTCGGCGCGGAGACCGTGTCCCTCGGTGGACTGGACGACGACGAAGTCTGGCGGCTGATCCGCGAGCTGGGCCATGTGAGCACGCCCACGGGCGGGCGGCGGTTCGCACGGCGCATTCACCGGATCACGGGTGGGAACCCCTTCTACATCTTCGAGCTGCTCAAGACGATGTTCGCGCAGGGGCTGCTCGCCGCCGACCGGGAGAGCGGGGAGTGGACCGCACTGCCTTCGGCATTCGAGGAAGGCAAGGAGTTTCCGCTCTCGCGCACGGTGCACGACGCCATCGCCGAGCGGGTCGAGCGCCTGCCCGAGGCGCTTGGCGAGGTGCTCGTCACCGTGGCCGTTGCCGGTGGCCAGGGGTGCCGGCCGGCGGTGCTGTCGCACGTGCACGGGATCTCGCGGATCCACGCGGCCGCGATCTGCGATGCGCTCGTGGAGCGACGACTCCTGGTCGAGGGAGGCGGCGTGTATCGATGTCTTCATCCCGTCATCGGCCACGTGGTGCGAGACGCGCTCAGTCCCACTCGCCGTCGCGAGCTGCACCGGGCGCTGGCCGAATCGGTTGAACTGCTCACACCGGCTGCCCAATCACCCGAGTCGGCGGGCGACATCGCCCGGCACGCGGAGCAGGGCGGGAACGCCGCACTCGCCTACCGCGCCTCGCTGATCGCCACGGACGAGGCGCTCCGGCGCTTCGCCTTCGCCGAGGCGCTGTCCTGGCTGGACTTGGCGTCGGAGGCCGCGGGAAGTCGGGCGGAAGTGGAGGAGGTGGATCGCAGGACAGCCCGGCTGATGGAGGCGGCCGGCTGGCGCGAGGTTCCTCCGGGGCGCGGCAGTCGCAGCCCGACGACGCGCGAAATCGTCGCCGAGGACCTCGACCTGCCGGTGGCGTCTCAGGACGCCGGGGTTGGAGCCGGTAGGGGTACTTCGCCTGCCTGATTTCCCCGAAGCGCTCCTCGATCCGATGGCCCCGATGGACACCCCCGGCGGGCGTGCGCGGTAGCACCAGCCCCGGCGGCGGGTCGCACGCTGCTGTGCGTCACGCTTCCGCCGGCGCACGAATATTGCGCCCGGCCATCCGGATTCATCCGGCAGTCGAACCCGAGCAGTGCAATCGCCCGCATGAGACCAGCCCTTCGAACCGCGCCGTTCCCGCTGGCGGGGAGCCGGTTCCCGGGCTACAGTACGATTTCACCCCTGAGTGGCCTCACGCATGGTTTCGTCCCCCATCCTCCGCTCTGTCGCCGCGGCTGCCGCCGTGCTGCTGCTGCCCGCCTGCGACGACCTGTTGCCCGCGCGCCCGCAGGCGGCCACGCCTGCACCCCCGGTCGACTCGGCGGCGGCCCGGGCACCGGCGCGGCTGGGGAGGCGCGCCGCCGACAGTGCCCGCAAGGAGGCTACGGGAGCAGAGGCCGAGGCGGCCTTCAATCAGATCCGCAGGAGCCTCCGCACCCTGGTCGCGGCGGAACAGGGTTTCTACGCCGAGAACGGCACCTACAGCGAGGATCTCGCCCGACTGGGCTATCGGCCGACGGGGGAGAGCCAGGTGAGATTCCTGTGGCTCACCCGGCAGGGCTGGGCCGCCAGCGCGACGCATCCCGCGCTGCCCGGCCGCGATTGCGTCACCTTCGTAGGCGTGGCGAACGCAGCTCCGACCACTCTGAAACTGGGCAGGAGCGGTCGCGAGGGCGTGGTGGTTTGCGATGCTCAACCGCAGGCCAGGCCCATCCCCGTGGCAGGCGTCGCGCCGCCGCGCCGCGAGGCGCCCGCTCCCACGCCAGCGGACACCGCCAGCGCGCTGGACGCCGTGAACCCCACGGTTCAAATGAAGGTGGACCTGCGGAATCTGGTGCAGGCGCAGACGGCGTACTTCGGTACCCAGGGCCTCTACTCCCGCCGCCCCGAGCAGCTGCAGCTGCAGTTCGGCTACCGGCGGGGGGTCAACGTCACCGTCCTGCACGCGGATCAACGGTCCTGGGCCGCCCGCGCGACCCACGCGGCCAGTCCCGGCAAGAGCTGCGTCGTGTGGTACGGCTCCCTGTCGGTCCGGCCGGCCACGACGGCCCAGCGCAAGGTGCCGCCGCGACCGGGGATCCCCGCCTGCGACGACTAGCCGGTCCGCGCCGGCGTCTCCCGCACCCGGTGCCCCACTCAGCCGGCGCTGACACGCCTCGCGAAGTCGTTCCAGAACTGCTCGGTGAGCCGCCGCGCCGTGCCCTCCAGGAATCGACCACCGATGCTTGCCACGGCCCCGCTGAGGGTACTCGTCGCCGCCCAGTCGAGACGGGTGCGGCCGTCCCCCGCCTCGATCAACCACACGTTCGACGCGACGTCCACGGCTGATCCCGGGGCGTGGCCGCGTGCGGTCATGCGGACGCGCTCGGGCGGGGCCACGTCGGAGAGCTCCACGTCGAGCTTGAACTTGACCTTCAGCGCGCCGACACCCAGTCCGCTCACCACGGTGAAGTGCGTCGGATCCACCACCTCGACCGACTCCACTCCTGGCCCGAACGCCGCGATGAAGTTCGGATCCATGAGGCGTTGCCACACCTTCTCTCGCGGGGCTGCAATCTCGGAGCTGCCGGTAAACTCCAGCTTCATGCGTCCTCTTCCATGGGGTTGACCGTTCCCGGCTCGGGCGTGTAAAGTCACTGTCCCGCGGTTCCGCGGGATTCTTGGGGTGTAGCTCAATCGGCAGAGCGCCCGGCTGTTAACCGGGAGGTTGCTGGTTCGACCCCAGCCGCCCCAGTCAAATCGTGTTCGGAAACGGGAAGCGGATCGACGCCGCTTCCCGTTTCCGTTATCCGAGCTTCTCGTAGGCCCCGAGCGTCAAGAACTCGGGGAACTCGCGCGCCGCCACCAGCCCCTCGAGCAGCGCCGCCGCGTCCGCCAATCTGTTCTCTTCCTGCGCCGCGGACTCCAACCGGCTTCTCTCCTCGACGATCAACGTTCGCACCCGCTCGAGCGTCACCGGCTCGCCGTCCTCGGTTCGCACCCCATGCCGGATCCACTGCCAGAGCTGCGCTCGGGCGATCTCGGCCGTGGCGGTGTCCTCCATCATGTTGTTGATGGCGACCGCCCCGGAGCCGCGGAGCCAGGCCTCGAGGTACTGGAGCGCGACGGAGACGTCGCTCCGCAGCCCGGCCGCCGTGATTCGGCCGCCCGGCACCCGCACGTCAAGCAGCTCCGTCCGGCCGACCCGCACGTCCTCGCGCCCGCGATTCTTCTGGTGCGGCCGCTCCTTCAGCACTCCGTCGAACACTTCCTGCACGACCGGGACCAGGTCCGGATGGGCCACCCAGGCGCCGTCGTAACCGTCGGCCGCCTCGCGCCCCTTGTCCTCCCGCACCCTGGCGAGCGCCGTCGCGTTCACCTCGGGGTCGCGCCGGCTGGGGATGAAGGCCGCCATGCCGCCGATGGCATGGGCCTGCCGACGATGGCAGGTCCGCACGAGGAGCTCGGTGTACGCACGCATGAAGGGCACCCCCATCGTGAGCTGCGCGCGGTCGGGCAGCACGAACTCCGGGCTCTCGCGGAAGTTCTTGATGATGCTGAAGAGATAGTCCCAGCGCCCGGCGTTGAGCCCGGCCGCGTGCTCCCGCAGCTCGTACAGGATCTCCTCCATCTCGAACGCGGCGAGAATCGTCTCGATCAGCACCGTGGCGCGGATCGAGCCCCTCGGCACCGCCAATGCATCCTGGGCGGCATTGAAGACGTCGTTCCACAGGCGGGCCTCGAGGTGACTCTCCAGCTTGGGCAGATAGAAGTAGGGGCCGCTCCCGCGTGCCTGCAGCTCCGCCGCGTTGTGGAAGAAGTAGAAACCGAAGTCGACCAGGCTGGCCGAGACCGGGCGACCGCCGAGCAGGATGTGCTTCTCCTCCAGGTGCCATCCGCGAGGACGAACCACGAGGGTCGCCAGGCGGTCACCCAAGGCGTACCGCTTACCCTCGGGGCTCCGGTACTCGAGCGTCCGCCTCACCGCGTCCATGCAGTTGATTTGGCCGGCGATCACGTTGGTCCAGGGCGGCGACAGCGCGTCCTCGAAGTCGGCCATGAACACCCGGGCTCCGGAGTTGAGCGCGTTGATCATCATCTTGCGCTCCACCGGGCCGGTGATCTCCACCCGGCGGTCGGTCAGGTCCGGCGCGGCCGGTGCCACGCTCCACGTGCCCTCGCGAATCTCCGCGGTCTCCGGCAGGAAGTCCGGCAGCGCGCCGGATGCCAGCCGGCGCTGCACCTCGCGCCGGCGCGCGAGCAGTTGGTCTCGGCGCGGAGCGAACTGCCGAACCAGCATTTCCACGAAGTGAAGGGCGTCAGGGGTGAGGACGCGATCCTGGCCGGGGACGTCCGGTCCACGGATCTCGAAGGCTGTTGTCACGCTGGGGGCTCCGGTGCTGGAAGACTCCCGTGCTTCGAGGCTCAGGTGAGGAGATGGGCTGCGGCGGAGTGTAGCCACGTCGGTGCCGCGCCGACAGGCCGCCCCGTAAGTCAGGCTGGTGCGACGTGCAGGAGGATGAAGGCGAAGTGGCACGCACTGCCGGCGAGCACCAGCAGGTGCCAGAGCCCGTGGTGCCCGAGGCGGCCGGGAAGCGGGTCGGGACGTTCCACGCTGTAGATGACGGCGCCCACGGTGTACGCGACCCCGCCCGCGACCAGCCAGGCGAGCCCGCCGCCGACCTCGCGGGCCAGCGGCACGACCGCGACCAATGCCAGGTATCCCATGCCGAGATAGGTACCCGTGGAGATCCAGACGGGAGCGTCGAGCCAGCGGATCTTGAAGGGGACACCCGCCGCGGCGATGGCCCAGCTCGTGGCCAGGAGCGTGGGCCCGCCCGCGTCGCGCAGCGTGATTGCCGCGACCGGCGTGTAGGTGCCCGCGATGAGGAAGTAGATCGCGATGTGGTCCAGCATGCGCAGCCGACGGAGACCCGCGGCACCCACGTCCAAACCATGGTAGACCGTGCTCGCGCCGTACAGGAGGATCAGGGTCGCGCCGTAGATCCCGAAGGCCAGCAGTTGGACCCGCTCCTCCGCCTGACGCAGCAGGAACCAGGTCCCCACCATCGCGAGGAGCAGTCCGACGAAGTGCGAGCCGGCGTTGAAGGGTTCGCGAATCCTCATGACGCAATCTAGCGCGTCCGTTCGCTCTGGACGCCGCTCGGGATGCCGCTCCGGGCGCCCGACCTTGTCGCCCGACAAGCGCAGGCGTAGGGTACAAGGGCCGGCCGCAGCTGCCGGCGTAACGCACCCGTGACACGTCGAGGCGACACCAGGACCGTGCGGATCGCGCTCTTCTCCGAAGTCTACTGGCCGATGGTGAGTGGGGTCGGTGTGACCCTTCTGCGCCTCACGGAGGCGCTCCAGGCGAGAGGGCACGAGCTCCGCGTGTACTCGGCGACTTACGCGCTTCCGCCCGGCCAGAGCGACCGCCCGGAGGTCCATCGCTCACCGAGCGTCCCCTTCTTTCTCTACCCCGATGTCCAGTGGGCCTTCCCCCGGATGCGGGATGTGGTGGAAGACCTCGCCGGCTTCCGGCCCAATGTGGTTCACGTGGCGACCGAGTTCTCCCTCGGCATCGCCGGGGTGAAGGCGGCCCGGCAGCTCGGAATTCCGCTGGTTGCCTCGGCGCACACCGATTACGACCGCTATGCCGCCAGGTACGGCGTCACCTGGGCGCTCCGAGCCGGCTGGCACTACCTGCGCTGGTTCTACGGACAGGCGCACAAGGTGCTCTGTCCCTCCCGGATCTACGAGCAGCACCTGCACAGCCGCGGGGTGCTGCACACCGGGCTGTGGAGCCGCGGGGTGGACCCGGACTGGTTCCACCCGCGCTTCCGCAGCGACGCATACCGCGCCCGATTCGGCGCGGGCCCCGGCGACCTGCTGGTGACCTACATCGGGCGGATCGCCCGGGAGAAGAACCTGGAGCTGCTGCTCCGCGCCTGGGAGTCGCTGGCGCCGCTGAGGGGCTCGGCCCGGCTGGTGCTGGTGGGTCGTGGGCCGCTGGAAGACGAGATCCGCCGTCGGGAGATCGCCGGAGTCCACGTGGCGGGTCTGCTCCAGGGCCGCGAGCTGTCCGCCGCGTACGCCTCGGCCGACATCTTCGCCTTCCCCTCGCCGACCGAGACGTTCGGCAACTCGCTGCTCGAGGCCATGGGCTCGGGACTGCCTTCGCTGGTCGCCGCATCGGGAGGCGTGCTGGAGTTCTCCGAGCACGGCGGCAACGCCTGGCTGGTGGCTCCCGACAGCGCCGAGGCGATCGAGGCCGGACTCGAGCGTCTGCTCACCGACACCGCTCTGCGGAGGCGCCTGGCCCACGGAGCGCTCCGCACCGCGCGCGAGCGCGACTGGGCTCAGGTGTACGACCGGCTGCTGGCGGACTACGGGGAAGCGGTGGAAGGGAAGCGGCTCACGCGGGCTGCCTGAGCGGTGCCGGACCGTCAGAACTGGCGCAGGATCAGGTAGGTCACCGCCGCGATCGCGGCGCTCATTGGAATCGTCAGCACCCAGGCCCACACGATGCGGCCGGCGACGCCCCACCGGACGGCCGACAACCGCTGGGCAGCCCCCACGCCCACGATCGCACCGGTGATGGTGTGGGTGGTGCTCACGGGGACGCCGAGCCCCGTGGCCAGCAGCACCGTGAGCCCTCCCGCCGTCTCCGCGCAGAACCCCCCGAACGGCCGCAGCTTCGTGATCCGCGATCCCATCGTCTTGACGATCCGCCACCCGCCCATGGCGGTGCCGAGCGCGATGGCGATGTGGGCCGAGAGCACGATCCAGAGGGGGACGTGATCGGCGGTGGGCAGGTAGAAATGGCTCAGCCAGCCGGTGGCGCCGGCGAAATCCGCCTGGCTCGCCACCAGCAGGCTCACGATGATGCCCATCGTCTTCTGCGCGTCGTTGGCGCCGTGGGAGAGGGAGTAGAGACCCGCCGACACGAGTTGCAGCCTGCGAAAGACGCGGTCGAGGGGCCCCGGTGACGCGTTCCGCAGCGGCCAGGACAAGCCCACCGTCAGCGCGAGCGCGATGGCCATGCCCAACAGGGGCGAGATGATGATGAAGAGGAGGGGCAGCGTCCAGCCGCCCGGGATCAGCGCGCCGAACCCGGCCTTCGCGATCGCGGCGCCGGCGTAGCCCCCGAGCAGCGCGTGCGAGGACGAGCTGGGCAGGCCGCCGTACCAGGTGATCAGGTCCCAGACGATCGCGCCGATCAGCGCGCCCAGGATCACGCTCGGATCCACGATCTCGATGTCGATCAGCCCCGCGCCGATGGTCTTCGCCACGGCGGTGCCGACCACGAACGCCGCGATGAAGTTGAAGAAGGCGGCCCAGAAGACGGCCACCCCGGGCGTGAGGACCCGGGTCGAGACCACGGTGGCGATGGAGTTGGCGCTGTCGTGAAAACCGTTGATGAAGTCGAAGGTGAGCGCGATGAACACGATCACCAGGACGTAGACGACGGTCTCGTCCATGCTCAGGCGTGCTTGATGGAGATGGACTCCAGGACGTTCGCCGCGTCCTCGATGAAGTCCAGGGTCTTCTCCAGGTTGTCGTAGATCTCCTTCCACTTGATCACGGTGAGCGGGTCGGGCTCGCCCTCGAAGAGCCGGCCGAGCCACTCGTGGTACAGCGAGTCACCCTCCTCCTCCAGCCGCTTCACCTGGACGCATGCCTGCAGCACGGTGCCGGCCCGGTTCTTCTCCAGCGAGCGGACCGCGACCTGGAGCTCGGCGACCGCCTTGCCGATGACGTCCGCGATGAGCACAGCGCCTTCGGGGGACCGCCCGGCGCGGAACATCAGCAGCCGGCGGGCGGTGCCGTCGATCAGGTCGATGACGTCATCCAGCCGCGAGGCGAGGAGGTGGATGTCTTCCCGGTCGAGGGGCGTGATGAAGACCCGGTCGAGCCGGGAGACCACGTCGTGTGTCACCTGGTCGGCCTGGTGCTCGAGCCGCTTGATCTGGTCCACGATCGCCGTCCGCCTCTGGGCGTCCGACCGGAGCAGCTCCTGGAGGAGCTTGGCCGCCTCCACCGTGAAGGCGGCGACGGAACTGAAGAGATCGAAGAACTTCTCGTCGCGGGGAAGCAGCCGCATGGTCACGTCCAGTGTCGGGAGCAGGCGGTCGGGAAGATAGCACCGGCCCTGCCGGTGAGCTATCAGCGATCCGGATTCGGAGGTACTTTGTCTCCCTGTATGGCCGTTCCTGCCGAGGCTCGCGAGCGGCTCGCCGCCGTCTCCCGCACCGTACTGCTCGACACCCCACCCGAGGAGGCCTTCGACCGGCTGACCCGGATGGCCGCCCGCCTGCTCGGGACCCCGGTGTCCCTGCTCACCCTCATCACCGAGGACCGCCAGTTCTTCAAGAGCGCCACGGGCCTGCCCGAGCCCTGGGCAAGCCGCCGGAGCGCCCCGCTCTCGCACTCCTTCTGCCGGGAGGTCGTGGTCTCCGGCGAGCCCCTGATCGTCGAGGATACCCGGCGCCACCCGCTGCTTCGCGGCAATCCCGCCGTCGGCGAGTTCGGCTGGATCGCCTACGCCGGCGTCCCGCTCGTCACCCGGCGGGGCCACGTCCTGGGGTCGTTCAGCGTGGTGGATGGCATGCCGAGACTCTGGTCGGAGTGGGACATCGCCCTGCTCAGGGATCTCGCCGCGTGCGCCGTGTCGGAGATCGAGCTCCGCCTGCTGGACGCGCAAGCGGTCGCTCCCGGGCCGACCGGGAACGGTGGATCGCAGCCGCCGGATGTCTTCGACGAGGCCGGCATCCCGATGGGCATGGCCTCGACCGACGGCCGCTGGACCAGGGTGAACCGGGCCCTCGCCGAGCTGCTCGGCCGGCGGCAGGACGAACTGCTCGGAACTCCCGCGGAGGAACTCCTCCATCCCGACGACCGACCGCTCCAGCGCGAGGCGATGCGGCTGCTGCTCGCGGGGGAGTGCCCCAGCTACACCTCCGAGCACCGGTGCCTGCCGCGGAGCGGTGAGCCTGTCTGGGCGCTGGTCACCGTCACGCTGGTCGCCGATGCCGAACGCCGTCCCCGCCATTTCGTGTATGCGATCCAGGACATCGGCGACCGGAAGCGCGCCGAGGCCGGGCTCCGCGAGAGCGAGGAGCGATACCGGCTGGTGGTGCTGGCGACGCGACACGTCGCCTGGGACTGGGATCTCGTCACGGACCGGGTGGTCTGGGGCGACGGACTGCCGACTCTGCTCGGCCACGCGCCGGAGGGATCGGTGACGAGCGCGGCGTGGTGGTATGAGCACATCCACGCGGAGGACCGCGAGCGCGTGGTCGGGGGTATCGAGCTCGCGCTGGGGCGCGGGGAGCGTGCCTGGGAGCAGGAGTACCGCTTCCGCCGGGGCGACGGGGCCTACGCGGCCGTGGCCGTCCGCGGGTACGTCGTGACGGATCGCGCCGGACACGCGGTTCGGGTCATCGGGGCGATGGCCGACGTGAGCCGCGAGCGGGCAGTGGAAGCCGAGCTCCGCTCCGACATCGCCGACCGCAAGCGGGCCGAGTCGCTGGTGGCCGGCCAGAGCCGTCTGCTCGAGCGGATCGCCGCGGGCGAGGACCTGGCACGAGTGCTGGAAGGCATCGCCCGCTTCGCCGAGGAGCACGGAGGCGGGGCTCTCGTATCGCTCATGACGCTGGACCAGTCGGGCGAGCAGCTCCGGCTGGTGGCCGCGCCTTCGCTCCCGGTCCAGTACGTGCACGCCGTGCGGCTGGTGCCGGTAGGCCCCGGATACGGGAGTGCCGGCACCGCCGTGCACCGGCAGGCGCCCGTCGTCGTGCGGGACATCGGCAACGATCCGCTATGGCTGCTGCCCCAGCGGGAGATCGCCCTCGCCGCGGGCCTCCGCGCGTGCTGGTCGGTCCCCGTGTTCTCCACCTCCGGCGCCGTGCTGGGCGCCTTCGCGAACTACTACCGCGAGCCGCGGGAGCCCTCCCCGGATGAGCTGCGCATCGTCGAGATCGCCAGCCACCTGGCCGGCATCGCCATCGAGCGCTCCCGCACCGGGGACGCGCTCTCCCATTCCACTCGCCTGCTCCAGCAGGTGCTGGAGACGCTGCCCCTCGGCGTATGGGTCGTGGGGCCGAACGGGCGGATCATCTACGGGAACGCCGCGGGGCAGCAGCTCTGGGGCGGAGCCAGATACGTGAGCATCGACGGCTTCGACCAGTTCAAGGGCTGGTGGGTCGAGAACGGGCGTCAGATCGCGCCCGACGAGTGGGCCGCCGTTCGTGCCGTGCGCGACGGCGAGGTCTCGCTGAACGAGCTGATCCGGATCCAGGGCTTCGACGGATCCGAGCGGGTCATCCTCAACTCCGCGGTCCCCATCATGGGAGCGGGCGGCTCCATCGAAGGCGCCATCGTGCTCAACCAGGACGTGAGCGAGCAGCGCGCCGCGGAGGAAGCGCTCCGCCGGAGCGAGGAGCAGCTCCGGCAGGCGCAGAAGATGGAGGCGGTCGGGCAGCTCGCCGGCGGTATCGCCCACGACTTCAACAACCTGCTCACGGCGATCCTGAGCTACTGCGATCTCCTGCTCGAGGAGGTTCGCCAGGGCGACCCGATCCGTGCCGACATCGAGCAGATCCGGCAGGCGGGGCAGCGTGCCGCGGGGCTCACCCGGCAGCTCCTGGCGTTCAGCCGCCGCCAGGTGCTCCAGCCCAAGGTGCTCTCGCTCAACACGGTGATCGACGGCACCGAGGGGATGCTCCGCCGGCTGGTGGGCTCCGACGTGGTGGTGGACTTCACCCGTGATCCGGGGCTCTGGCACGTGCTCGCCGACCCCGGCCAGCTCGAGCAGGTGCTCTTCAACCTGGTGGTGAACGCACGGGACGCGATGCCCCAGGGCGGGCGCCTCACCATCGCGACCACCAACCGCGAGCTGATGGCGGACTCGCCCGAGCGGCCGAACGGCGTGCGCCCCGGCTCCTACGTGACGATGGCCGTGAGCGACACCGGCGTGGGCATCGAGCCGGGGCTGCACGCCCGCATCTTCGAGCCCTTCTTCACCACGAAGGAGCCGGGCCGGGGGACCGGGCTGGGTCTCTCCACCGTGTACGGGATCATTCAGCAGAGCGGTGGCCACGTGACGGTGAGCAGCGCTCCGGGCAAAGGCGCCATGTTTACGGTGCTCCTGCCGCGCCATCTCGGCGGGGAGCCGGCGCCGAGCTCGAAGGTGGACCGCCGGCGGCTGCCGGGCGGCACCGAGACGCTGCTGCTGGTGGAAGACGAGGCGGCTGTCCGGAGCTCCGCCCGCCGACTCCTGGAGCGGCAGGGCTACAGCGTGCTGGAGGCGAGGCACGGTGCGGACGCGCTGCGGATCGTGGAGGAGAGCGGACGCCCGATCGATCTCGTCGTCACCGACCTGGTGATGCCGGAGATGGGCGGGAAGGAACTGGCGGAACGGCTGCGAGCCCACCGGCCGGGGCTCAAGGTGCTCTTCATGTCCGGCTACACCGAGAAGGCGATCGCCACCGGTGGCATCATGCCGCCCAACACGGGGTTCGTGGAGAAGCCGTTCACGGTGGAGCAGCTCATGCGGAGACTCAGGGAGATACTGGACGGGTAGAGCTACCGATCACGCCTGCCCGCGCGCGCTCCCTCGAACCAGCTGCAGCAGGTCGTCGGGCACGTTCAGCCAGTAATCCGGCTCCGCCCCCTCCAGGTGGCTCCGGCCGAACGGGCCCCAGAGCACCGCGGCCGTCCGCACACCCGCCGCGCGGCCAGAGCGCATGTCGTGGATGCTGTCGCCCACGTAGATCGTGGTCTTCGGATCGGCGCCGAGCAGCCGCACGGCCTTCTCCACCGGCTCGGGGTGGGGCTTCGGGTTGTCCACCTCGTCGGCGCAGACCAGCACGTCCATCAGTGCCTCCAGCTTCGCCAGCGTCAGCCCCCGGAGCGCGCCCGAGCGATTCTTGCTGGTGACCAGCCCGGTTGCCACGCCCTCGTCCTTCAGCGACTTGACCACGTCCACCACCCCCGGATACACCGTGACCATGCGGTCGTGGTGCCGGAGATTGTACTCCCGATAGGTCGCGATCAGCGCTTCCAGTGTCCCGATGTCGTCCCGCCATGCGGCGAACTGCGCCGCGAGGGGAGTGCCGACGCCCTCGAGCCACTCCTCGTCGGTCCGCGGGGGAAGCCCGTGCGCGGCGAGGGTGTGGTGATAGCTGTCGAGGATCAGGCGGACCGAGTCGATGAGGGTGCCGTCGAGATCGAACAGCACGGTGCGGATGGGCAGCATACCGGGAATCTATGGGGGCTCGATCATTCAGGGGGCTCGATCATTCAGGCGCGAACAACAGCACGCCGACCAGGCGCGGCTCGATCGTGTCCCACCGGGGCCCGGCGCCGCGTAACCTGAGCACCTCACGCCCGAACGGCCCGTCCGGCAACGCGGCGAGCCGCTCCAGTTCCAGCGATTCCCCGGCCGTATGTCCCCTGGCGACGAATCCGAGCGCCCGTTCCAGACCGGCCAGGGCGGCCAGGTCCCGCCTGCGTGCCGCCTCGCGAATAGCCTGATGCAGTCTCAGCGAGACCTCGTGCGCGCCCCGCTCGCCCGAGGGCGCCGCCCACCGACTCCCGCGCGCCAGCACGAGTCTCGAGCGGATCGGTCGGGCGAGCACGGCGAGCGCTTCCTGCAGGCGCGGCGGGTCCGGCTCGGCGGGCAACGCCGATGCCGCCGCTGCAAGTCGGGCGGTCACGACTGCTTCCTCCTCGGTCCACTCTCCTCCGGGCTCCACCCAGATCAGCGTTGACGAGAGCCGTACGCCGCTTCCGCGGCCGACGCCATACAGTTCGAACTGCGCGAGGACTCCGGGAGGACCGTCCGCCACGACGGCCACGCCTGGCCCGGATGCCCCGGCGGCATACGTGTCGGCAAGCTCGGAGCGCCAGCGCCAGAGGGCGCGGCCGGAGCCGCCGAGACCAGCGAGCGCTGGTAGACGGGCTTTCAGCGCGAGCGCGTGGGTGATGTGGAGCGCGCGCTCGATGGCCGGTGGCGGGCTGAATGTGATCACCTCCACCGCGTCGTGCGAAGACCCCAGTCGGAGCGCCCTCCCTTCCCGCTGGTCCAGTCGCATGGGCGTCCAGGGCAGATCGTAGTGGACCACTCGCGCCGCCCGCTGGAGATCGAGCCCTTCGGCAGCGACGTCGGTGACCAGCAGGTGGCGGACGGGTGGCGCTGGCTGCCCGCGCTCCTGCCGGAACCAGCCCAGCACCGTTGCACGCGGCATCGGGTAGGGGCCTAGCCCAGCGCGGATCCCGGTGCACCAGGCCGGCGGCGGCGAGAGCCGGTCGCGGAGGTAGCGCACCGTCTCGCGCCTGGAGGTGAAGACCAGCGTGGGACGGCCGTCTGCGAGCACCAAGCGGAGACGCTCGACCTTTCCGTCGGACCGCTGTTCCATCCGCGCGGCGTCGCGAAGCGCCTCGTCGAGGCGGTCGAGGTCCTCCAGCGCCAGCTCGTCGGGCCCGTCGCCGCCCGGCAGCAGCTCCCACCAGACCAGCTGATCCTCCAGCTCGCCGGTGAAACGGCGGATCGCCGCGCGGTCGAGCGACCGGCCTGCGCCGACGGCGTCCCGCGCATGGAGGAGGAGGTTGCGGTATCGCCGGAGGGCGGCCGCCAGCGCAGCCGGGCTCGACGCCGCGGCCCGGCGGAGGACCGTGCGCAGCAGCGCCTCGGTCCCGGGTACGCGCGAGAGGCGCAGGCGGCCGATTGACGCGAGTGTCGCCTCGGCGGCCTCGCACTCCTGGCGGTGCGGTTCGTCGGACCTTCCGAGGCGCGTCGGCCGGAGCCCCGCGGCCGTCGGTGCCTCGATCACCAGTTTGCCGAGTGCGGGCGATCCGGCGCCCCGGGCCAGGAGCGCCCGCAGTGAGGCCACACCGTCCGGGGCGAGCGCATCGTCGCGGACGCCGAGCAGGAGCTGGTGCAGCAGGTCCGCCAGGCGGTTCACCACTGGGGTGGCGGTCACCAGCAGCACCGCACGCCCGACCAGCCACGGTGCGACATGGCGGTAGCGCCACGTAGTCGGGTTCCGGAAATGATGGGCTTCGTCCACTACGACCGGGCGGTGGCTCCCGGGCGGCAACCGACCCCGGCTCACCGCCTGATGGCTGACGGTGACGATCTCCAAGCCGAGCGCTCGCGCCGTGGACCGCCATTGCGCCACCAGCGTGGCCGGAACCAGGCAGGTGATCGGCCGGCCGGGCTCGAGCACCGACGCGACAGCCAGCGCGACGTACGTCTTGCCGCTCCCGACCGGGTCGGCGAGCAGTGCTCCGCCGTACCTCCGCACCGCGTGCAGCGCGCGCCGGAAGCTCCTCACCTGCTCGGATCGCAGCCACTCGGGTGCCGGGTCGGGATCCGTGTCTGGAGCGAGACGCCGCGCCATGGCACGCGCGACTTCCGCCGGGGGCCTCCATTCCCCCGGGCGCAGCGCCGTGACCACCGGGTCGGGGACCGGGGCCAGCGCTTCAGCCACGATCCTCGGCACTCCCGCCAAGTGCGCGGAGCAGCGCGGCTCGCTGGGAAGCGTCGAGGTCGAGGTGTCCGGCAGTGATGTCATCGAGGTCGGCCTGCACGCCACGCCCAGTGCGCGCACGGCGCGCGATGGTGAGGAGATCCGTGTCCGCGAGCACATTGAGCGGGAGCGGGAGCGCGCCGACGACCGCGGCGGTGTGCCGCACGCAGCCTCCCGCGGCCGGCACCGCGGCCGCCCGAGCCGCGGCCCGCATCCAACTGCTGTTGAGCCACGCGGCGATCCGGTCGGCCTCGGCGCCGCTCCCCGCGGGTGCCACGTAGCAGCTGTTGAGCGGAACGGTATCGGCCAGTCCGGTCAGGGAGACCGCCCGAAGGTCGCGCGCGAGATCGGCCCAGATTACCCGGTGCGGAGCTGCGGCGGCCCGCGCTCGGAAGAGAGCCCAGGGCGGACCTCCGACGTAGTCGGTGCGCGAGCGCAGATGTGCGAGATGCGGCTCCAGATACGCGGCGGCACGCGGTGGAAGCCGGGGCAGCGGTGCCCCGTCCGGTCCGTGCGTCCAAAGCAGCCGCGTTCTCGGCTTCGTGGTGAACGGCGCGATGTCCCGCCCACGGAGCGCCCAGCGCAGCAGCTCGTCCTCCACGTCCGGGGGATCGAGGAAGATCCGGTTCGCTCCCGTTTTCACGCCGAGATGGCACGACACCACCGAGTCGAGCCTCGGGTGGGCCTCGCGAAGCGCGGTGAGCGCCGCGCGCAGCGGCTCCCGGCGCAGGAACCAGGGGCCGCCACCCCGAAGGCTCGACTGCGGTACCGTTGGGCCGGGGCCCAGCGCCAGGCGCACTCGATGTCGAACGGGCGCCGCCTGCTTTCGTGCGACGAGCGCCAGAGGGTAGACCGTGGCCTCGAACACCGCATGTGGAGCGTCGGTCAGCTCCGCGACGGCGACGAGCGTGCTGCTCGAGGCGAGGCCGTGGCGCGCCGCGGCTCCGTAACCCGCGGTCGCGATCTTCGCCGGTACCAGCAGCGTCACCGCCCCGCCGGGTGCGGTGAGCTCGAGCGCGCGTTCCAGGAAGGCGACCGCGAGGTCCGGCCGGTTGGCATAGCCCTGACCGCTCGACCGCCACCACCGGTAACGGCCCGCCAGCCGGCGACGCAGATCGGCTGGAAGCTGCTCTGCCCGGAGCCAGGGTGGATTCCCGACGACGAGGTCGAAGCCGCCGCCGGCGAACACATCGGCGAACTGAACGCGGTAGTCGAACCAGGGGACCTCCCGCTCCCTGAGCAGCGAGCGGCGCAGCGCAGCGACCTGCCGGATCTCGCGTCGGAGCTCCGCGAGGCGCGCAGCGCCCGCATGGCCGAGACCCCGCCGTCGGCCGAAGAGATCGGCTGACCGCGCCTCCCGAAGGCACTCGGCGACGGCGGCGCGGAGCGTGGCATCCGCCTGGACCAGTGAAGCCTCGGCCACACGCGCCTCCGCTCGCGCGAGCTCACGCAGCGCGGCGCGTTTGGCGGTGCCGGTGACGACGACGACACGGCTCCGCAGTGCGCCGAGCCGCGCTGCGGTGATGGGGTCGGCGCCGGTACGAAGCCCCGAGCCCACGGGATCGAAGAGACTGTCACCCTGACGGATCAGGCAGTCGAGGTTGGGCAGCGGCTCGACCTGCTCGGGCCGCTCACTCCGATCGTGGGCGATCACCGCGAGCCACAGCCTGAGCTCGGTGAGTCGCACGGCCGCGCCGTTCCGATCCACACCGAAGAGGTTGCGTCGAAGGATTCCCCGCCGTTCGTCGGCGGAGCCGACCGGCCCGGAGAGCCACTCCAGCGCTCCAAGGAGGAAGGCGCCCGAGCCTGCGGCGGGGTCGAGAATCCTGAGCGACCGGACCAGCCCTCTCGCCTTCGATTCACCCTCGCGAAGACGTCGCTCCGCCTCCGCCTGCGAGCACCGCAGCCGGTGCGACACCACCGATGCCAGTCCCTGGCCCAGCAGCTCGTGGACCAGGGCCGCCGGCGTATAGTACGTGCCCGAGGCCCGACGCTCGTCCGGTGCCATCACACCCTCGAACACTCGCCCCAGCATGTCGGGGGCGATGCCCTCGTACTGGCCTTCCGCCAGCGTGAAGTGGAATCGCTCGAACAGCAGGTCGAAGGCGTCCCGCCACAGGTCGTTGCCGATGTCGCCGCGCAGCCGACGCTCCAGCGGGTGCGGCTCGAAGAGGCCGCCGTTCAGGAACGGGATCGCACCCAGCCGCAGCGCGGCCCGTCCTCGCTCGGCGAGCGGTCGGTTGAGCGTGCCGAAGAAGAGTGGCCGCAGCAGGTCGCGATGGACCCGGCGCCGCCGCGCCAGACAGCCGTCGACCGCTTCGGCGAGGAAGCGGGCATTGCCGGACAGCCACCCCTTGGCCTGCACGAAGTAGAGGAACAGCACCCGGGTGAGCTGGAGCAGGGCGAGCGCATGGCGTTCGGCCGCTGGGAGGGGCCCGGGAAAACCAGCGGCCATGCGCTCGAGCGTCTGGCGGAACTGGCGGAAAAAACGCAGCCCCACGGTCTCGCCCGCGAGGACGTCCGCGGCATAGACCGCGTAGCCGCCGGCACCTGCCCCGGCACCGGACGCGAGCCGACGCAGCTTGGCGAGCGCTGCCGGCTCCGGATCGTCCAGTTGGATCGTGAGCCTCGGCGCGCCGCTCAGGGCAACGGTGATCGTGAGCCGGCGCCGAACTGGATCGAGTCCGATTGCACCGCACAGGCGGCCACGCGCCGCCATCCTGCGCGCCAGTGACCGAACACCCTGCTCGGCACGGGGACCGGCGACCGCGTACCAGGGGAAGTCTCCCTTTCGGCCCACGACTACCGTGGGATCACGGCTGCCCGGTACCTCGTCCCAGAGCGGCTCGTTGCCGAGTGCTGCGGCCAGCCCGGGCAGGTCTCCCAGTTCGTGGATAGCCTTCAGCGTGTCCGCCAGCTCCACGGCGACTCCGGGGCGAGAACGAAGTCACCCTAGTGCCCCGGCTCGTCCCTTGCGGAACCGATCCTCCGCGCGCAGGCGCGGAATTGCATTTCACCTGGAGGCGGGGCTACCATCCACCCGCTCCAATCGCCTCGAGCCAGAACCCAATCCTATTGCCGGGCAATGACATACCTGCACACACCCAGCTGGCTGCTCGCCCTCGTTCTCCTGCTGCCTCCAGCCGTCGCAGCCCAGACGGTTTCGGATAGCGGCACCTTCGTGGTGCGTCACGCCGGAGACACCGTCGCCACCGAGTCGTTTTCCCGCAAGGAGACCACGATCCAGGGAACGCTGGCGATCAACAACTCCAAGCACACTTTCCAGCGCTACACCGCGGTCATCGCGCCGGACGCGACCGTGCCCATGATCGATGTCGCGGTGCGCGAGGATGCCGACAGCGGCCGGATCAAGGCGAGGCTGGTGCAGCGGGCGCGGGTGATCTTCAGGGAGGACAGCGCCGCGGTCGATGCCGTCATCGGGCAGGCAGTTCAGACCCGGGTATTCGGCACCGAGGCCGGTGCGATACCCTACCTCAACATGTCGTTCGCGCTCCTGGAGCAGGCGGTACGCCGATCGCGGGCCAATGGGGCCACCATGGAGCAGGTCCCGTTCTTCAACCTGGGGGGCGGTCAGACAGTGAGCGGCACCCTTACGCGGGTGGGCGCCGACTCGCTGGCGCTCGCCATTGGGGACGTCGAGTTCCGCTTGAGGGTGGATCCGGAGGGCCGGGTACTCGGCGGATCGATTCCGAAGCAGAACGTGCTGGTGGAACGGAAGTAGGGCTGGGGCGGGCTGCCGGGGGCAGGCTGCCGGGGGCGGTCGGGCGGCGGGCGGTGGGAGCGGGTGCGCGGCTCACCTGGCCTGCGGCGGCGCCCGCTTCCTTGCAGTCTCCTTCGTGAAGGCGCGCGTGTAGGCGCGGCCACGCCATTCCACTTTCCGCTGACCACGCCACGCCGACCGCGCACCGATGCAGGCCGCCGTAAGCGCGCCGAGCGGATAGAGAAGGCCGTACCACGGCGGAATTTTCATCCCGTAGCTGATCAGCATCCAGAAGATCGCCGACAGCACGGTCGCGACCGCGGCCGCAACGCCCAGCGCGCTGTCCGTCCCCAGGATCGCGAGCGCCGCCGGCGGAACCAGCCAGAACCCGAACGCCGTCACCAGCATCACCGGCACCAGCGCACGAAGCAGCGGCTCGTCGGGGAACGAACGCCTCCCGCCCAGATACATGTTTTTCGACCAGCCTTCGACGAGCTCGGGCAGGCTGCGGTACATCCGCGTCTCCATCAGCCGCTCGGCGAATGCGAAATGGATTCGCCTCCCCGCGCGATGGAACGTCTGCGCCAGGGCGAGGTCCTCCGCCACTTCGCCCCGCACCACCTCGTGGGTGCCGACCGCCTCGTAGCTGTCGCGGGTCACCAGGATGAACTGACCGTTCGCGATGACGTCCCGCTCCCGCGAGGCGCGGTTCACCCGATCCGGGTGATAGCGGAGTCCCAGCAGCAGCCAGATCTGCGGCATCACCACTCGCTCCCAGAACGTCACGCAGAGCTGGTGAGGCGCGACGGTCACCAGATCGGCATGCTCGGACTGGAGGGCGCCCACGGTCCGGCTCAGCAGCTCGGGCTCATGCCGGGTGTCCGCATCGGTGAAGAGGAGCAGATCCCCGGCCGCGGCCCGGTACCCCTGAACGCAGGCCCACGGCTTCCCGTACCAGCCGTCGGGCAGCGGCTCGCCCGGCACCAGCCGCACTCGTTCGTCCCCGGCGGCGAGACGCTCGACGATGGCAGCGGTGCCGTCGGTGCTGCGATCGTCCACCACGAGCAGCTCCAGCGGACGATAGGTCGAGGCGAGCACCGAGCGCACCACCGTCTCGATCGTGTCCGCCTCGTTGCGCGCGGGGATGATCACCGACACGAGGATTCCCGTGGCCCTGGGAGCCTCGGAGATGCGCGGCCGATTGTTCGCCAGGCGAGGGAGACTGGCGAAGGGCATCAGCCAGGGCAGGGCCGGCAGCAGCTCGGTCAGGAGTGCCACGAGGAGCGGGTCGGTGCTACTGCTGCTGCGGCTGTCGAACCAGCGAGGTGAACTCCTGCTCCAGCGACTCGAGCTGTCGCTCGACCTCCGCGCGGTCGTATTCGGCGCCCGGGGTGGGCACGCCGTTCTGGGCGAACAGCGTGGCCACCAGGGCGTCGGTATAGCCGACGACGGCGACCGCGATGCCCTTGTCGATCACGCGATTGAGCCGGAGCATGATGGCCATGCCCTGCCGCGCGCGCATGGCCGCGAGAACGGGCGCGAGGTTGCGGGTGAGCAGCTCACGGAGGAACTGCAGCTCCTCGACCACCTCGCCCGCGGCCAGGCCGCGGGCCGACGCCACTCGACCATAGTGCTCGCAGACCCGGAACCAGATGGTGTTGACTTCGCGGCGGAGCGGTCCGACCATCTCGGAGACTACGTCGAGCAACAGTCGGAACTCCCGCTCGACGGTGGGGCGGGGTATCGTGGGAGCGGCGGTGATGCGGTCTCCGAGCCAGTCGGCCCATTGGGTGACCATGGCATCCCGCATTTCGACGATGACGCGGCCGGCGGCGAGCAACGCGGGCTGCGAAGCGCGCACTACCAGTCCCCCCTGTGAAGGTGTCGGCAATCTAAGGTGGAGCCAGAATGGGGTCAAAAGCGCCGATTCGCCCACCCCGACTCGCACCCGGCAGTCGCGTGGCGCTGGTCGCCCCCGCGGGGCCCCTGCTGGAACGTGATGATTTAGTGCGGGCCGAAGCGTTGTGCCGTGCGCTGGGTTACGAGCCTTTGCTGGGCCCCAACACTGCGGAGCGTTACGGCTACTTCGCGGGGACGGATGAGCAGCGTCTCAGCGATCTGAACGGAGCGCTCCGCGACCCGGAGGTGAGTGCCGTCTGGTGCATTCGGGGCGGCTATGGCACCACGCGGATTCTCGACCGTGTGGACTTCGATGCGCTCACCCGCCGTCCCAAGCCGCTCATCGGGTACTCGGACATCACGGCCATCCTGAATGCGGCCACCCGCAGCAGCGGGGTCGTGACTTTCCACGCTCCCATGGCGCGCGGATCCATGCCGCCGTTCTCGCGGTGGCACTTCGAGCGCGTCCTCGCTGCGCCCGAGCCAGCCGGCAGGCTCGGGCGGCTCCCCGCCGCTCCCGACGTGCTGCTGCCGCGCGAGAACCGTATCGCAACCCTGCGCGGCGGGGTTGCCGAGGGGCCGCTGGTCGGCGGGAACCTCACTCTGCTCCAGTGCCTGGTGGGCACGCCCCACTTCCCCGAGATGGATGGAGCGATCCTGTTCCTGGAGGACGTCGGCGAGGACCTGTACCGGGTGGACCGCATGCTGGCACATCTCCGCATGATCGGCGCCCTCGACCGCCTGGCGGGAATCGCGGTGGGTCGCTTCACCGAACTCAAGCGGGAGATGAGCGACGGCGCCCTCGGCTTCGACGAGGTGCTGGCGACGTACTTCCTGCCGCTCGGTGTTCCGGCGGCCCACGGCTTCCCCGTCGGCCACATCGACGATCAGTGGACGCTGCCGCTGGGTGTGCGCGCGCGGCTGGACGCCGATGCCGGCGAGCTGGAGCTCCTGGACGCCGCGGTGAGCTGAGCGGGCGCGGTTATACTCACCCCATGGCAACGCCCACGCTCAGCAAGCATCGGCTCCCCGGCGCACTCGGCGAGATTCTGATCGACGTCCGCGCCGCCGGGCGCGACTCCCCGCGCCCGGCGATCGTGGTGGTTCACGGGTTCAAGGGGTTCAAGGATTGGGGCATGTTCCCGCCGCTCGCCGAGCGCCTGTCCCGGGCGGGGTTCGCGACGGTCACGTTCAATCTGAGTGGCAGCGGCGTGGACGATGCCGGCGAGTTCGTCTGGCCCGAGCGGTTCGGCCGCGACACCTACTCCGCCGAGCTGCACGATCTGGGGGTGGTGATCGACGCGCTCAGGCGCGGCGAGCTGGAGGTCGCGCCGCCTTCCACGCTGGGGCTCCTGGGCCACTCCCGGGGCGGCGGCGTCGCGGTGCTTCGCGCGGCCTCCGATGCGGCGGTGCGGGCACTCGTCACCTGGGCCGCGATCTCCAGCGTCGAGCGCTGGTCTCCTCACGAAGTGGCCGAATGGCGAGCGGCCGGCTCGAAGGAGATCGTGAACGCGCGCACCGGCCAACGCGCGGCGCTCCTCACCGACATCCTCGACGACGTCGAGCGCCACGCCACCGGCTCCCTCGACATCATGAAGGCCGCCACCAGGCTCGAGATCCCGTGGCTCATCGTTCACGGCACCGAGGACGAGTCCGTCTCGCACCTGGAGGCGGAGGCGCTGCGCGCGGCCAGTCCCCTCGACACCACCCGGCTCCTGGCCGTCGAGGGCACGGGGCACACGTTCGGCGCGGGACATCCCTGGGATCCCCAGGTGCACGATACGAGCGCGCTGCGACGAGTGTTCGACATGACGCTGGCGTGGTTCGCGGCCCATCTCGGATGACGCACCGCCTTGACCCGGGCGACTGAAAAAGCGAATCTCCCCCCATGCCCATCTACACCTACCGCTGCAACGCATGTCAGGCCGAGTTCGACCAGCTCGTGCGGTCGGAGACCAAGGTGGCTTGCCCCCAGTGCCAGGGCCGCAAGCTCGAGCGGCTCATGCCGCTCACCGCTCGCCCCGCGGCGGGTGGGAAGCAGGCCGACCTGAGCCGCCTCGGTCCACCTCCTGGCGGCGGGTGCTGCGGCGGCGGTTGCCACACGCACAGCCACTGACCACTCGGCTCACCAGGCTCCGCGAGCGCCTCACCGTCCAGCGACCCGCGGTGTACGAGCGGGGCGGTGCGTTGATCTGGGCCGCCGTGGCCGTCATTCTCGCCCCCGACCCCGATGCCCTGTTGCTCATCCGGCGCGCGGAGCGCCTGGGGGATCCATGGTCGGGACACATGGCACTGCCGGGCGGGCGTCAGGATTCGTCCGACCCGGACCTGCTCACGACTGCGATCCGGGAGACCGCGGAAGAGGTCGGGCTGAAGCTGCAGCCTGACCAACTCGTCGGTGCACTGGACGACGTGGTGCCCCGCACACCCGTTCTACCCCCCATCGCGGTCCGCCCCTACGTCTTCGGGCTGGGGCGACGCCCCCCGCTCGCGCCCAACCTGGAGGTTGCCGCCGCCCGCTGGGTTCCGCTCGATCTCCTGCTCCACCCGGGGACCTACAACTCGGTTCGCCTCGAGATTCGGGGTGAGACTCGGGAGTTTCCCGCTTACCGGTTCGATGACACGGTGATCTGGGGGATGACCGAGCGGATTCTCTCCAACGTGCTGGACCACCTCCGCGACTGAACCGACCTACATAACAGCGAGCGCTTGACATAAGACGCGGCTTACACCAGGTTTAGGCCAACCTAATTCTGGGTTTTGTATGCACGCAGCCGCCCAAACCGAAGCGCTCACCCGGTCGGTCGAGGACTATCTCAAAGCCATCTATAGACTTTCCCCCCAGGGCCGGGCTGCCTCGACCAGCGAGATCGCGCAGCGGCTGGACCTTTCCCCGGCGTCGGTCAGCGGCATGGTGAAGCGCCTGTCGGAACAGGGCCTGCTGGAGCACGTCCCCTACAAGGGCGTTCAGCTGACCCCCGAGGGGCGGCGCGCCGCGCTCCGCATGCTCAGGCGCCACCGGCTCATCGAAGCCTATCTCGTGGCGTTCCTGGGCTACACCTGGGACACGGTGCACGATGAGGCGGAGCGCCTCGAGCATGCGGTCTCCGAGACCCTGGTCGAGCGCATGGCCGCCGTGCTGGGCCATCCCGCGGTGGACCCCCACGGCGATCCCATCCCGACCTCCGAAGGGGACATCCTCGAGCCGGTCAGTACCCCCCTCTCCGAGGTGCCCAAGGGAAGCGCGGTGGAGGTGAGCCAGGTCGAGGAGGACCAGCCCGACCGGCTCCGCTACATCGCTTCGATCGGCCTGCGTCCCGGCGTACGGCTGCGGGTATTGGACCGGCAGCCGTTTCAGGGGCCGATCACGATCTCGGTGGATAGGGCGACCCACGTCATCGGCCATGAGCTTGCCCGCGTCGTTCGCTGCGCAATGGAAGAGGACGCGTGAGCGCCTCGACCCCTCCGCTCGACGCCTTGACCGGCTGGCGCTACCCCCGCAGCCAGCCCAGCCTGCCGGAGTCGAACGCCTCTGTGCGGGTGCCGCGGGGCGGCCCCTTCTGGCGGAAGGCACTCGCCTTCGCCGGGCCGGGCTACATGGTAGCCGTCGGCTACATGGACCCTGGGAACTGGGCCACGGACATCGCGGGCGGCGCGCGTTTCGGCTATACCCTGCTCAGCGTCATTCTGCTCAGCAATCTGATGGCGATCCTGCTCCAGTCGCTGGCCCTGAAGCTGGGCATCGTCACCGGGCGGGACCTGGCCCAGGCCTGCCGTGATCACTACTCGCGTCCGGTGAGCTTCGTGCTCTGGGTGCTGTGCGAGATCGCCATCGCGGCCTGCGACCTGGCGGAGGTGATCGGCGCGGCGATCGCGCTGAACCTGCTCTTCGGCATCCCGCTGATCTGGGGCGTGGTGCTGACGGCGTTGGACGTGCTGCTGATCCTGCTGCTCCAGAACAAGGGCTTCCGCTGGCTCGAGGCGTTCATCATCGCGCTGATCGCGTCGATCGGCGTCTGCTTCGCGGTGGAGCTCGCCATGGCGCAGCCGGCGATCGGGGAGATGGCGCGCGGGCTGCTGCCGACGACCGAGATCGTCACCAACCCCGTGATGCTGTACATCGCGATCGGCATTCTCGGCGCGACGGTGATGCCCCACAACCTGTATCTGCACTCCTCCATCGTGCAGACCCGGCGGGTGGCTCCCGACGCGGCTTCGAAGCGGGAGGCGATCCGGTTCGCCACGGTCGACTCCACCGTGGCGCTGCTGTTCGCCTTCTTCATCAATGCGGCGATCCTGGTCCTGGCGGCGTCCACGTTCCACCAGAGCGGCTACCGCGAAGTGGCCGACATCAACGACGCGTATCACCTGCTCGCCCCGCTCCTGGGGACCACGGCCGCGAGCACCCTCTTCGCCGTTGCGCTGCTGGCGGCGGGCCAGAACTCGACCATCACGGGCACGCTGGCCGGACAGATCGTGATGGAGGGCTTTCTCGACATCCGGCTGCCGGCCTGGCTTCGCCGACTGATCACGCGCCTGATCGCGATCGTCCCCGCCGTGATCGTCACCGCGCTCTACGGCGAGCGCGGCGCCGCCGGGCTCCTGATCCTGAGCCAGGTCATTCTGAGCCTCCAGCTCTCGTTCGCGGTCGTGCCGCTGGTGCAGTTCACCGGCGAGCGGCACAAGATGGGCGAGTTCACCAACGGTCGCATGCTCTCGGTCGCCGCCTGGTCGGTCGCGGCGGTGATCGTGGGCCTCAATGCCTGGCTGCTCGTCGGGACAACTCGAGAGTGGACGGGGTAGGCCGCACGGCAGGAACAAAGAAGGCAGAGAAGTTGGAAGGCGCTCGATGTCACCCGAAGTCCGATTCGCTGGAACGGAGAAAGCGGCACCTATGTCCAACCGGAAGCTCTCCCGACGTGACGCGCTGCGCGCCGGCGCCCTCGGCACCGTCGGCCTCGCCGCCGGCACCGGCGGGCTCTCGCTCCAGGCGCTGAGCCAGGCGCCCGAAACCCAGGCGCCGACGCACGGCAGCCACCACGACATGGTGACCGTCGGCCAACTGGCGCCCGGGTCATTCGATCCCACCGCATTCCTCACCCACTTCGACGGTGGGAGCGTGAGCCGGCTGCCGTCGGGCCATGTGTTGCGCGAGTACGAGCTGGTCGCGGAGGACCGGGAGATCGAGGTCGCGCCCGGCGTGTTCTATCCGGCGTGGACCTACAATGGCCAGGTGCCGGGCCCGACCATCCGTTGCACCGAGGGCGACCGACTCCGGATCCATTTCACGAACAAGGGCAGCCACGCGCACAGCATCCACTTCCATGGGGTGCACCCCGCCAACATGGACGGCGCGTTCGAGCCGGTGCACCCGGGCAGGAGCTACCTCTACGAGTTCG
>DATABZ010000301.1:0-4451 GCA_036259315.1 Gemmatimonadales bacterium
CCGAGCTCGGCGCGACCCGGGCGCCCAGCTCCGCCGCGCGCCATTGGCCACCAGCGGTCGTAGTTGATCCCGGAAATGGTGCAATCATCCCAGCAGGTGGCGGACGTGGTCCGGACGTCTCCTACCATTGCATTCTTCAAGCGAAGTACGACTATTTGGAGCTGAAGCGGTGGCGTGATCAGGCGAGACACCTGTTCGGTCTGTCTGGACTCCACACCCTTGAGATGGATGACATCCGCAACCGTATACGCATTGGGATCACTCGGGAGGCTGCTCGCTCCACGATTGAGGCTCAGCTCGCGATGCTTGGCATCCCCTCCGAAGCGGTCATCGTCGAGATGCGCGAGCCCATCGTCACGGCTGAGGGTCTAGAACCGGGGCCGCCCACAGCGAGCCCGCTAAACATGCCTATCGACGGGGGCGGTGCCGGTTGGGGAGGCTCTTCGGCTGCGGGCACCCTTCAAGGTCGATCCCGGCCGCTCGTAGGCGGGCTTCAAATCTTGTTCAAGAAGGCCGACGGGCCGTTCTATGGCTGTGCGTACCCTACGCGCCTCCGTACTACGGGATGCGGTTCGAGAAGGTGGGCCCCGTCACGGGTTTGACCACTGGAACGGTCACCAGCCCGTGCGTGGATGTCGCTCCGGATCACTCGTATGGGACATTTCAACGACCTTTCCGGCGGGTCGCCGGGCGGTGACGCGCGGCGGGGCCGGTCGTCCTCCACCCGGACAGCCCTATCGCCTTCCCACGAGGAGCATCGACCCCATGAGGATTCATTCGAGCGTCCCGGCCGCCCTGCTCGGCGCGGCGCTGGCGGCCTGCGTGGAGGCCCCCTTCCAGCCGGACGCGGAGCGCCGCGTGGGCGTCCTGGTGCTGTACGGCACGCAGCCCGAGCGCCCCCTCGCCGCGCCCGACACGGTGCAGGCAGGCGTCGACTTCACAGTCACCGTCACCACGCTGGGCGGCGGGTGCGAGCGCAAGGGCGAGACGGAGACCGAGGTGAGCGGCGCCGTTGCGACGGTGACGCCGTACGACTACACCGACGTCTCCGCGCAGGTATGCCCGGACGTCCTGCGCACCTTCCCCCACACCACGACGCTGCGCTTCGCCGCCCCCGGCGAGGCGCTGCTCCGGGTCCGCGGGCGCAGGACCGGCCCGGACACGCCCCGTGCGGGCGTACCCGTCACGCTGGAGCGGCGGATCGTGGTGCGGTAGCGCGTCCCGTCTGCTCGACCCCAGGATGCGAGCGGCGCGTCTCCCCGGAGGCGCGCCGTCCGCGTTTGCATCGAGGGCCGCGCTCAGCGCTCCCGGTGGAGGCGCGCAGCGTACCGGAGGCCCGCCGTGGGGCGGGCCGCCCTGGAGGCGGCGCTCCGGCGCGCGGCGGAGCGCCGGACCGGTTGACACGCCCGGCGGCGAGCTTTATCATTTGATCCGGATAAACGGATCGATCATGGCCACCACCATCGCACCCAGCATCTTCGACCGCATGTCGGCGCTGTCCGACACCACGCGCAGCCGGCTCCTCCTGGTCCTGGAGGAGCACGAGCTCACGGTGTCGGAGCTGTGCGCCGTGCTGCAGCTCCCCCAGTCCACCGTCTCACGGCACCTCAAGGTGCTTGCCGACGAGGGCTGGGTGGTGTCGCACGCGGAGGGGACCAGCCGGCGCTACCGGATGCTCCCCGACCGCCTGGACCCCGCGGCGCGGCGCCTCTGGAACCTGGTGCGCGAGCAGGTCTCCGCCTCGGCCGTCGCCGAGCAGGACGCGCAGCGCGTGCAGGGGGTGCTCGCGCGGCGCCGGGCGCGCTCGCAGGAGTTCTTCTCCAGCGCCGCCGGCGAGTGGGACCAGCTCCGCGCCGAGCTATTCGGCCGGCGGATGGACCTGCTGGCCCTGCTCGCGCTGGTGGACCCGGACTGGGCCGTGGGCGACCTGGGGTGCGGCACGGGGCAGATGTCCGAGTCGCTCGCGCCCTTCGTGCGCCGCGTGGTCGCGGTGGACGAGTCGCCGGCCATGCTGGCCGCCGCCCGCAAGCGGCTGGAGGGGGCGGAGAACGTGGAGGTGCGCCGGGGCGCGGTGGAGGCTCTCCCCCTGGACGACGGCGAGCTGGACGCGGCCATCCTCTTCCTGGTCTTCTCCTACCTCGCCGAGCCGGGACGGGCGGTCCGGGAGGCCGCGCGCGTCCTCCGCCCCGGCGGGAGGCTCCTGGTGGTCGACATGATGCCCCACGACCGCGAGGAGTACCGGCACCAGATGGGGCACCTCCACCAGGGCTTCGGGCACGAGCGGCTGGCCGGCTGGCTGGAGGAGGCCGGGTTCCGGGGCTTCCGCCACCACCCCCTCCCCGCAGACCCCGACGCCACCGGGCCGGTCCTGTTCGCAGCCTCCGGCCGGCGCTCCGGCGCCGGCACGCACTCGTTCTGAAGCACCCACCACCCACGCACTCAAGGAGCACGACCGTGAGCGCAGTCGCAGAGCTGACCAGCCCCTTCGCCGCCGCCGCCGAGGCGGGCCGCGTCCCCTTCAAGGTCCGTGACCTCGCCGAGGCCGACTTCGGCCGCAAGGAGATCCGCCTGGCCGAGCACGAGATGCCGGGCCTGATGGCGCTCCGCGCCGAGTACGCCGGGCGCCGGCCGCTCGCGGGGGCCAGGATCATGGGGTCGCTGCACATGACCGTGCAGACCGCCGTGCTCATCGAGACGCTGGTGGAGCTGGGCGCCGACGTGCGATGGGTCTCCTGCAACATCTTCTCGACGCAGGACCACGCCGCGGCGGCCGTGGTGGTGGGCAGGGACGGCAGCGTGGAGGACCCGCAGGGCGTCCCCGTCTTCGCGTGGAAGGGCGAGACGCTGGAGGAGTACTGGTGGTGCACCGAGCAGGCGCTGATCTGGCCGGACGGCTCGGGCCCCAACATGCTCCTGGACGACGGCGGCGACGCCACCCTGCTGGTGCACAAGGGGGTGGAGTTCGAGAAGTCGGGGGTGGTGCCGGAGTTCGACGAGGCCAGCGACCCCGAGGAATGGGGCGTGATCCTGGACACGCTGCGCCGCACCATCTCCGAGGCGCCGGGCCGCTGGACCGAGATCGCCGCGGGGATCAAGGGCGTCTCGGAGGAGACCACCACCGGGGTGCACCGCCTGTACGAGATGATGCACGCGGGGACGCTGCTCTTCCCGGCGATCAACGTCAACGACTCGGTCACCAAGAGCAAGTTCGACAACCTGTACGGCTGCCGCCACTCCCTCACGGACGGGATCCTGCGCGCGTCCGACGTGATGCTCGCCGGCAAGGTGGCGGTGGTCTGCGGCTACGGCGACGTGGGCAAGGGGTGCGCGCAGGCGCTCCGCGGCCAGGGCGCGCGCGTGGTGATCACCGAGATCGACCCGATCTGCGCCCTGCAGGCGGCGATGGAGGGGTACCAGGTCACCGTCCTGGACGACGTGCTGGAGACCGCGGACATCTTCATCACCGCAACGGGGAACAAGAACATCATCACCACGGACCACATGGCCCGCATGAAGGACAAGGCCATCGTGGGGAACATCGGCCACTTCGACAACGAGATCGACATGGCCGGTCTGAAGAAGCAGGGGATCGAGCGGATCAACATCAAGCCGCAGTACGACGAGTTCGTCTTCCCCGACGGGCACAGCGTCATGATCCTCGCCGAGGGGCGGCTGCTGAACCTGGGCTGCGCGACCGGGCACCCAAGCTTCGTGATGTCGGCTTCGTTCACCAACCAGGTGATGGCGCAGATCGAGCTCTTCGGGAACGCCGGGGGCTACGAGAAGAAGGTGTACGTGCTGCCGAAGCACCTGGACGAGAAGGTGGCGCGGCTGCACCTGGACAAGCTCGGGGTGAAGCTGACCAGGCTGTCGGCGGATCAGGCGGCGTACATCGGGGTGCCGGTGGAGGGGCCGTACAAGCCGGAGCACTACCGGTATTGAGGCCGTTTTTGCGGTCTCCGTGACCGCTGCGGGTTCCGAAAACCCGCATGAATGCTAGCTCGAGAAATTCGGCGGCCAGATTGGCCGCCGAATTTTTTCACACCTTTTTCACACCCTGGGAACGGATGAAGTGCGGCGTCGGGCCTGGCAGATCGACCTGGCCCTGCCGTGCAAGGGCCAGACCCTGGGACCGGGTCGAGTCACATGGGCACGATGCCCGATGAGGAGTAAAGTGAGAGGGCGTAGCGCAGGCACTTACGGAAGAGATCGCCGAGGTACAGGTCGGCCGCCTACCCACGCTGAGGCTGTTTGTGGCTGGCGCAGGCGATCAGATTGCGGGGACGACGTGGTGGCCGGCGCCGCTAGCTACGGCGGCGGCGCCGCCGCTTGGTGGTCCGAGAGGTCGGCGAACACGGCGACTGCTCTCGAGATTGCACGGGGGTTCGGGAATCGCAGAGCACGACGTGCCCGTTAGGGCAGCTCGCCCGTAATAGCTTGTCGACCAGGGG
>DATABZ010000302.1:0-3729 GCA_036259315.1 Gemmatimonadales bacterium
CGAGCGCACCACCGCGCCAGCGACGTCGTCACCATCGTAGACCAGCGTCTCCAGCGCAGTGCGCTCCAGCACGGTCGCGCCTGCCGCCCGCGCAGCCGCGAGGAGCCGGTGATCGAGGACCCGGCGAGAGATGGAGAGCCCCGTGGGGCGGAACGGCGGGTGATCCGCGAGCGCGAAGCGGCCGTGCAGCCGCGCGCCGTGCGCCGCGGTGACGGCGGTGCCCGCGAGCGGCACTGCGCCCGCCTCCTCCAGGTCCCGGACCACGCCGAGGCGGTCGAGGATCCGGACCGCCTCGGGGCTCATGTACTCGGAGCAGGCCTTGTCCCGGGGAAACGACGCGCGGTCCACCACCGTCACCGAGTGCCCGGCGGCAGCGAGGAGAAGGGCGGTGGCGCTTCCCGCCGGGCCGCCGCCGACCACGAGGACATCGGCCCGGCCGATCTCAGGAGGCGCGCTCGTACTCGAAGCCCTCCAGCACCAGGCGATCAAGGCATGAATCGGCGAAGGCGCGGGTCGGTCCGCACCCGCCGCTGGCCGGCAGGAGCATCACGAGCAGGGACAGAGCCAGCGCCAGGCGGCCCAGCCCAGGCAACCCGCGGCCGCCGTAGTCGCCAGGTTCACGCCGTCGTTGTCCAGCCACCGGAGCCCTCCCTCGTGGATCGTCGCACTCCCGCATCGGTGCCTCGGCCACTCACTGTGCTCCGCGCATCGGGGGCAGTGGAAGCGGCCCTGCGCCGCGGCGCCCAGCACGGAATCCAGCACCATGCCCCCGAAACCTACCAGTGCCGCGGCGGGAAGCAGGGTGAGCCGGCCAACCGCGAGCGCCCCGGCTGAAGACACCAGCAGGGCTCCGGCCGCTGCGCCCGCGGAGCCCAGAGGTGTGACGCCGCCGCTCGTCCCGGGGGGCACGACCCTTCCCCCGAGCACGAGGCGCGGCGGCCTCGAGCTCCTCGCTCCGGATGCCGTGGCCCAGGTGTCGGCGGCCGCAGCCGCGAGGGATGAGGTGAGAAGCCAAACGCCGAGCTCGGCGTCGCGGAGGCCGAGCAGCGCTCCGGCGGCGGCGACACCGCCGTTGGCGAGTACCTGGCGCGCATCCCGCCGCTCACCCTTGGGATCGAGGCCTCGCGGGGCGGGTGCGCTGCGGGACACGAGGCTGCTGGACACGAAGAAGGCGGCGAGAACTCCGCCGCCTTTCCATCCGGTGCCCGCGAGCACCGCCGTGCCCACCATCCATGCGGCGAATGCCCCCGACCGCGTGAGGGTCCCCGCCCGCTGGGCCGCCAGCGAGACCGCCGCCGCGACGGCACCCGCCGCGGCGAGGGTGCCGAGGCTCAGCTCCGCTCCGCCTCCGCGCGAAGCAGCGAGCAGATCCGCTGCCGCAGCTCTTCGGGACAGGTCACGCGGCGCGCCCGGGACTCCAGGAGCTGCACCAACGCCTCCTCGAACCGGGCCCGGCCGAAGCAGCTGCGGCAGCGGACCAGGTGCTGGTGGACCTCGTCGGCGAGCTCGGGCGTCAGCTCCCGCTTGAGGTAGTCCTGGAGGCGGTCCTTCGCCTCCCGGCAGTCTATCGGCTCAGCCATCCTCGGCGGCCCTCGGCTTGATGTAGCCCATCTCCACCGCATAGGCGTAGAGCCGGGCCTGCAACAGACGGCGGGCGCGGAAGAGACGCGATTTCACCGTGCCCACCGGCACTTGGAGCGCCTCCGCGATCTCGGCATACGGCAATCCTTCCATGTCGCTCAGTACCAGTACTTCCCGGAACTCGGGCGGGAGCTCGTCCACAGCCTCGAGCACCTTTTCGTCCACCAGCCGCCCGAAGAAGTTGCCTTCCGGGTCGGCCGACTCCACCGCCCGGAACAGGGCGTGGGGCTCGATCGCCTCCAGGTCCATCGCCACCGGCTCCAGCTTGCGCCGCCGGTAGGAGTTGATGAAGGTGTTCCGGAGGATCGTGAGCAGCCAGCCCTTGGCGTTGGTGCCCGGGCGGTACTGCCGCCAGGAGCGGTACGCCTTCAGCATGGTGTCCTGCACCAGGTCCTCCGCCTGCGCCGGGTCCCCCGTGAGCCTGAGCGCCACCCGATAGAGTGCATCGAGGTGGGGCAGGGCTTCGTCGTCGAAGGTGCGCACCGAAGTCGCGGAGGGCTCGGCCATGCGGGAATGTCCCGGACCCTCGATCCCGACGCAAGGACCCCTGGTTAGCAGTTTGGGGTCGCACTAAGTTCCCGCCGACCCCGTGCCCACGTCATCGGCTGTTCCCGCACTCATCCCTCTCAGCCTGCTCGAGGCGATCCGTAACCTCGACACTCCCGTCGAGGACGGGCTGGACGAGCTGGCGGAGGAGATCGTGGTGCGCCGCCTCGGCCTGAGCCCGACGGTGGCGGCGCAGATCCAGCGCTATCGGCAGGCGACGGACCGCGACGCCGGCGTGGACCACGAGGAGGTGCTCTCGGTGCTGCGGCTGGTGGGGCGACGCCCGGATGCACCGCTGGTCTTCGCCGACGCCGGGCGACGGGCGGCGCGCTACGCCACCCGGGTGCACGCCCGGCCGGCCTGGATGCTCTCGCGAGTTCCCGTGGGCGGGCTGCCGCGGCGTCTGGCCCAGCGGTCCGCCGCCCAGCTGGCCCGCCGGACGTTCGGCGGTGAGCTCAGCACGGCACCCGAGGGAGTGCAGGTCCGGATCGGCGAGCCGCTCTCCTTCAGGGCGGTGCCCGACGGGTCGGCCTGCGCGTTCTACGGCTCGGCGTTCGGCGAGCTGCTGCGGCGGGTGACGGGGTTCGAGGGCGCCATGCTCCACGAGCGCTGCCGTGCCTCGGGGCACGAGGCGTGTCTGTGGCGGAGCGCGGCGGCCGAGATATACGAGTGAGGCCGCGGCTATTGACGTGGCGGCACGGACGCGGTTAACATCGCGTCCGTCGTTTCCGCAGTTTACACCAGGAACAAGACGCGCGCCGGCGAGCCACCGGCGTTTCAACAGGCAACCGACACGGTTTCAGAGAGTTACGTGGAGCATCGCGCGCGCGCGCGTGAGCTGGCGTTTGCTTGACACTCTTTTTTGCGCGCTCCATATTAGGCAGCCGACCGGGCCGCGGTCGATTCGTTTTCTCTCTCTCAGGTGTCGCATCGGGCATCCCTGTCCCACGATGCAGAGGAACATCCCACAGCAGTCGCATCCCACAGCAGGGCTCTGATGCCCTGGGGAGGTGCGTGCGCTCCCCGCTCAATATCCGGCAGTACCGGTAGGTTCACGCCTCTGGAGGACGAACAGATGAAGGTAAGCCATGTCAGCGCCTTCGGCCGCGCTGCGCGGATCCTCGCGCTCGCGGCAGTCACGCTGGGGGTAGGAGTGGTGCCACTCCTGGCCCAGACGACTGGTAAGATCGAAGGGCGGGTTCGTGACCAGGCCGGCGGTCCCATCGCCAACGCCCAGGTCATGATCGTCGGGACCGCCTTCAACGCGGAGACCAATCCGCAGGGGTACTACTTCATCAACAACGTGCCCGCCGGAACGTACTCGGTGCGGGCGGCATTCATCGGATACAAGTCCACCCAGGTGGACGGTGTCCGCGTACTGGGCGGCCAGACCGGCACCGTGGACATCCAGCTGGAGCAGACGCCGGTCGAGATCCAGGAGATCACCGTCGTCACCCAGACACAGCCGCTGGTGCCCCGCGACGAGGTCACCTCGAAGCAGCGCATCGACGGCGTGTTCACCGACAACCTGCCGGTGGACCG